>DGEY01000044.1:0-35527 GCA_002391385.1 Firmicutes bacterium UBA3914
TTCTTAGCTATGCTATAAAACTAGCGATAAAACCTGGACAAAGGCAATGTGTGTCATTGTTGTCTGTTCTTTGCGCCGGGCGGTATAATTACTGTGAATTCGTGTCTAGATGAGGTGACTTCCCCAGTGGATACCAAACGGGTTCAGATCAGGATTCCCGCCGCGCTTCTCGCCAAGATCGACAGCCTGGCCCATGAGGAGAAAATTAACCGCAGCCAGTTTATACAAAACGTCGTGCAGCTGTATATAATGGAGAAAGAAGCGCAGAGCCTACAGGACAAACTGCGCGTTGGTTACCAGATCATGGCGGAACTCAACCTCACCCTGGCTGAAGAAGGGAACGACGCAGAGCTGCTGGAAAGTTACGAACGCCAGCTGGCGGAGGCTGAATAGAGTGGACAACGAAGTTTTGCGTGGCGATGTGTTTTACGCCAATCTCAATCCGGTGATCGGTTCGGAGCAGGGGGGAGTCCGGCCCGTTTTGGTCCTGCAGAACGATGTGGGCAACAAATACAGCCCCACCACCATCGTGGCGGCGATTACTTCGCGCATTAAAAAGGCCAAGCTGCCTACCCATGTGGAGCTGGACAGCTCCCACTATCCTTTGGAAAAGGATTCCGTAATCCTTTTGGAGCAGATCCGCACCATCGACAAGCGCCGGTTGAAGGAGAAGATCGCCCAACTCGATGCCGAAACCATGGCGGAGATTGATCGAGCGCTGCAGATCAGTCTCGGCTTAGTCAAGTTCTAGCGCCGCTGATCGCAACACTCACTGGCTGAGTGTTTTTTTATTTCCCAGGAGGTGCTTCCATGTCCAACAGGCAGGTACTCATCGGCTTGGTCGCCCAGCACAACAATGACCATCCCAACCACTTTTTCCTGGCCCGCGCCTATAGCCAAGCCATCATCAATGCGGGGGGGATTCCCCTGATCATTCCCCACCAGCCGCCGAAACAGCTCGCTTCGCTGCTCAGCCAGGTGCGGGGTGTGGTGCTCACCGGGGGAGTGGACGTAGACCCCCAGCGCTATGGTGAAGAGCCCCATCCCGGCTGCGGTGAGATCAGCCCCCTCCGGGACGAACTGGATTTTGCCGTGGCGGACTGGGCCCTGCGGCATGACCTGCCCCTTCTGGCCATCTGCCGCGGCATCCAGGTGCTCAATGTGGCCCTGGGGGGAACGCTGTTCCAGGACATCCCGGCGCAGGTGGCAGGGGCCCTCAAGCACCGCCAGCAGGCCCCCGGCTGGTACGGCACCCATGAGGTGCAACTGGAGCCCGCCACCCTGCTGAGCAGTATCTGCGGCGGTTCCCTTAAGGTCAACTCCCTGCACCATCAGGCCATAAAGCGACTGGGCACGGGTTTGCGCCTCGCCGCCACCGCCTCCGATGGTGTTATCGAAGCGGTGGAAAGCGCCGAGCACCGCTTTGCCGTGGGTGTGCAGTGGCATCCGGAGTTGATGGAGGAGCACTGCCCAGCTGCCCGGGAACTGTTCAGGAAATTCGTGGAGGCGGCCGCGGCGGACTGAGCTCCCTTGGCAGGATTCCAGCCTTCCTTGGTGAACATGAACAGCATGTGCACAAAGAGGAGGCGAGACCTTGCTGGTAATCAAGAACGCAAAGCTGTACACCATAACTAACGGCATTTTCGAAGGAAGTGTGCTCATCGACGCCGAGGGGAAGATCGCCGCGGTGGGCGAAGTGGAGATTCCCGAGGGCGCCCAGGTGCTGGACGCTGAAGGCAGGATCCTAACCCCCGGCTTTATGGATGCCCACGGCCATGCCGGGGCCTGGGAAGAGGGCCTGGGCTGGGAAGGCTCCGACGGCAATGAGGCGACCGACCCCGTAACGCCCCACTTGAGGGTCATGGACGGCATCAATCCCCACGAAGAAGGGATTGCCGAGGCCCTGCGGGCCGGTGTTACCGCCATGTGCGTCCTGCCCGGCAGCGCCAACGTCATCGGCGGCCAGGGAGTGGTGGTGCACCTCCACGGCAATACTGTGGATGAGATGGTGATCAAGGAAGATGGGGGTCTGAAGGTCGCCTTCGGTGAGAACCCCAAGCGCGTGTATTCCAACCAGAAGAAGTCCCCTTCCACCAGGATGGCCACGGCAGCTATCCTCCGGGAACAGCTGGTCAAAGCCCAGAATTACCTGGCCAAACTGGAGAAGGCGAAAGAGGATCCGGATAAAGCCCCCGATCGGGACCTGAGGCTGGAAGTTTTGGCCAGGGCACTGAAGCGGGAGCTGCCGGTGCGGGCCCATGCCCACCGGGCCGATGATATCATGACTGCCCTGCGCATCGCCAGGGAGTTCAACCTGGATATCAGCATTGAGCACTGCACCGAAGGTCACAAAATCGTCAAGGAACTGAAAGAAGCCGGGGTCTGGGCCATTGTGGGGCCGACCCTGACCAACCGCTCCAAGGTGGAGCTGAAGGAACTTTCCTGGAATACCCTGCGCATCCTGTGGGAGGGCGGGGTGCCCGTGGCCATCACCATGGACCACCCGGTTATCCCGGCGGGTTATCTGCCCACAGCCGCGGCCTATGCGGTGAAGGCGGGCCTGCCCTATGAGGAAGCTTTGAAGGCCATCACCATCAACCCGGCGCGGATCATGGGAATCGATGATCGCTATGGTTCCATCGAGGTGGGCAAAATGGCCGACCTGGTGCTCTGGAACGGCGATCCCCTAGAGGTACAATCCCGGGTGGAAAAAGTGTGGATCCATGGTAAACTAGTGGTTGAACAATAGCTGGTAAGCGGTCAGGCCCCGTTACGGGGTCTGCCCCTTCTCAGGCTCAGGGAGGAAGAGGCTTTGGAACTAGTGGCGCACAGCCCGGAGGAAACCATGGCGATCGCCGCAGCCGTGGGCGAGCTGCTCCGGCCCGGTGATCTGCTCAATCTCATAGGAGAGCTGGGGGCGGGCAAGACCTTGTTTGTCAAGGGCCTGGCTGGCGCGCTGGGTATCGCGGAGGATCTGGTAACCAGCCCCACCTTTTCCATTGTTAACGAATACGAGGGTGGGGGCGGGCTGCTTTACCACTTCGATTTCTACCGGATCGAGGACGAGCTGGAGCTGGAGAACATCGGCTGCCAGGACTACTTCTACGGCACCGGCATTTCAGTAGTGGAATGGGGCGATCTCTTCCCTGCGCAGCTGCCCGAGGAGCGTCTGGACATTGTCCTGGAGAAAACGGGGCCCCGGTCCCGCAGGCTCACCTTCAGGGGCGTGGGAGCCCGGGGCCGGGAGCTGGCCGCTGAGATAAGGAGGCGTCTCGGTGTACGTTCTGGGGATTGACACATCAACCATGACTGGAGGCGCGGCACTGCTCAAGGGCGAGGAACTGGTGGGCGAATCCATCCTCAACATCCGCACCACCCATTCGGAAAGGCTCATTCCCGCCCTGGACGAGCTGTTGGGCCATGCCCGGGTGCAGCTGCAGGACGTGGGGCTGATCAGTGTGGTCACCGGTCCCGGGTCCTTCACCGGGCTGCGCATCGGCCTGGCCACAGCCAAGGGCTTCGGCTACGCCCTGGGCATTCCCCTGGTGGGGGTGACCACCCTGGAGGCTTTCGGCTGGCAGTTCCAAGTCTTTCCTGGAATTGTGGTCGCGCTCATCGATGCCCGGCGGAGATCCGCGTTCTGGCAGGCCTTCCAAGGGGGAGAAGGGCTGACTGAACCGGGTCACGGCAGCCTTGAGGATGTGCTGGGCTGGTGTGCAGCGCAGGTCGGGGCTCAGTTTTTGTTTGTGGGCGATGGAGCGGTGAACTACCGGGAAGAGCTGGATGCAGCCCTGCCCGGTGCGGTTTTTCCTCCAGCATCCCTCAGCTTGCTCCGGCCCAGCGCCGCCGCGCACTTGGGCTACCGGCGGTTTTTGGCCGGCCAGGCCAGCGATGCCTTTGCATTGAAGCCTACCTACATGCGTTTGACGGAGGCGGAGCGGAAGTGGCAGGACAAACAGTGACCTATCGCCCCATGACAGTGGAAGACATTTCCCAGGTGTACGCTGTGGAGTGCAGGTGTTTCCCGAGCCCTTGGTCCAAAAACCTGTTTTTCCGGGAAGTTTCCTGCAACGACGCGGCCATCTACATAGTCGCGGTTGTGGGTGAACAAATTGTGGGCTATGCTGGAATGTGGATCATCTTGGATGAGGGCCACATCACCAATATCGCGGTGGACCCCAGCTTCCGCCGGCGGGGTATCGCCCAGGGGCTCCTGGGCGAGCTCACCGAGTATGCTCTGCAGCGGGGCGTTGTGGCCATGACCTTGGAAGTGCGGGTGTCCAATGATGCCGCTCAGGCACTCTACACCAAACTGGGCTTTGAACCCAGGGGCATCCGCAAGGAGTACTATCACGACAGAGAAGATGCGCTGATTATGTGGAGGGAATTGGGTGAAGAGCGGACTAACACTGGGAATTGAGACCAGCTGCGATGAGACTGCGGCTGCCGTGATCAAAGAAGGTCGGGAGATCCTCTCCAACGTGGTCCTTTCCCAGATTGATATTCATCAGAAATATGGCGGGGTGGTGCCGGAAATAGCCTCCCGCCATCATATTGAGGCCATCTTTCCGGTGATCCACGAAGCCCTGGCCGGGGCTGGTGTGGATCTGGCGGAGATCGAGGTGATCGCCGTAACCTACGGCCCGGGTCTGGTGGGCAGCCTCCTGGTGGGGGTGGCCGCGGCCAAGTCCCTGGCTTTTGCCACCGGTAAGCCTTTGGTGGGGGTCAACCACATCGAAGGGCATATCTATGCCAATTTCCTCACGGGTAGAGAGATCCAGCCGCCCCTGGTCTGCCTAACCGTCTCTGGGGGGCACACTGATCTGCTGCTCATTCCCCGGCTGGGGGAGTATGAGATCTTGGGGCGTACCAGGGATGATGCCGCCGGGGAAGCGTTTGACAAGGTGGCCAGGGTCCTGGGACTGCCCTATCCCGGCGGGCCCCAGATTGAAAAGCTGGCCCGGGGGGGCGACCCCAACGCCATCGAGTTCCCCCGGGGGCTTTTGGCTTCCGAGGACTATGGTTTTTCCTTCAGCGGCTTGAAAACTGCCGCGCTGAACTACCTCAACGAGGCCAAGCAGAAAAAGCAGGAGGTGCCCCTGGCCGACTTTGCCGCCAGCTTCCAGTGGGCCATCATCGATGTGCTCACCCAGAAACTCATGGCGGCTGCTGAGTCCTTCGGCGTGCGCCAGGTGATTCTCTCCGGGGGCGTTGCCGCCAACGGGAGCTTCCGGGAACATGTGGCCGCCCAGGCCGCCCAGCGGGGGATGGAACTCCTCTATCCTCCAGTGTACCTCTGTACAGATAACGCAGCCATGATCGGCAGCGCCGGGTATTTCAGATACCTCGCCGGCCAGCGCAGCGACTATACACTGAACGCCGTGGCTAACCTGCGCTTGGGCGACGAGTAAGGGGGATATTTGTGCGCGTTGATGTCATACTAAGTCCCGAAGAAGTGGTCCACCACGACTTAGCTGGCCGGGTGGGCGTGGTCATCGATGTCTTCCGGTTTACCACCACGGTTTTGGCTGCCTTGGAGGCAGGAATCGAGCGGTTCTATCCGGTGGGAGAGGTGGAGGAGGCCTGGCGCCTGAAAGCCTCCCACCCCAAGCTGCTTTTGGCCGGGGAAAGGAATGCCCTGAAGATCCCCGGCTTTGATTTTGGCAACTCGCCCCTGGAACACCACGGCCGGAGGTACCAAGGGGGAGAGCTGGTTTTCACCACCACCAACGGCACCAGGGCGGTGCGGGCCGCTAGAGAAGCTGCACTGGTGGTCCTGGCCTGCCTGCGCTCGGCCCCGGCTGCGGCCGCTTACTTGGCGGATTTGGGGCAGGATGTGGTGCTGATCCCGGCCGGCCTGGAGGGGAGGTTCTCCCTGGAAGATACCTGGTGTGCAGGTTTGATCGCCAGCCTGCTGCCGGGGGCAGAATACGGCGATGGGGCCAAGGCCGCCCTGGCCCTCTGGGCACACCTTCCCCGGGAGGACCTGGCCCAGAGCGCGCACGGCCGGCGGCTGCAGGCCCTGGGATTCAGTGCAGATCTGAGCTACTGCCTGGAGTGCGGGGTTTCCACCGGAGTAGTTCTCTGGGATCCGGAGACGGGTTGGGGAGCCTTGGGGGAAGAAGGCTAGCTTTCGGGAGCTATTTTGGAAAACCAGGCGATTTTGGCCAAAAAAGACCATTTCTGCCAGGTGGGAAGGCTTGCAAAAACTGGGGGCCTTGATTAACATAGGGTATAGATTTAGCACTCACTGACAAAGAGTGCTAACAAAGAGGATAAAGGGGGTACACACAGTTGAACATCAAGCCATTAGGAGATCGTATTGTTCTCAAGGTTCTGGAGGCGGAAGAGAAAACTGCCAGCGGCATCGTACTGCCAGACACAGCCAAAGAAAAGCCGCAGCAAGGTAAGGTCTTAGCAGTGGGCCCTGGGAAATACAGCGACGACGGCAAGCTTCTGCCCATGAGCGTTAAAGAGGGCGACACTGTTTTGTTTGCCAAGTATGCCGGAACTGAGATTAAGTACAAAGGTGAAGAGCTGCTTATTCTCAGGGAGTCTGACCTGCTGGCGATCGTAGAATAAATCTCAACGAGGAAGGTGAAGATGAATGGCTAAAGAGCTGCTCTTTCGGGAGGATGCCCGGAAAAAGCTAGAGCATGGAGTAAACACACTGGCAGATGCCGTGAAGATCACATTGGGTCCCAAGGGACGCAATGTCGTCATTGAGAAATCCTACGGTTCTCCCACAATTACCAATGACGGTGTGACCATTGCCCGCGAGATTGAACTTGAGGACCCCTATGAAAACCTCGGTGCCCAGCTGGTTAAGGAAGTGGCCACCAAGACCAACGATATCGCAGGCGACGGTACCACCACAGCCACGGTGCTGGCCCAGGCCATCGTGCGCGAGGGCCTCAGGAACGTGGCCGCCGGTGCCAACCCCATTTTCCTAAAGCGCGGTATTGAAAAAGCGGTTGAGGCGGTTGTGGAAGAGATTAAGAAGACGGCCAAGCCCGTGGAAACCCGGGAAGCCATCTCGCAGGTTGCCGCCATTTCCGCAGGCGACAAGGAAATCGGCGATCTGATTGCCGACGCCATGGAAAAAGTGGGCAAAGACGGGGTTATCACGGTGGAAGAGTCCAACACCATCGGGACCACCCTGGAAGTTGTGGAAGGTATGCAGTTTGACCGGGGCTACATCTCCCACTACATGGTCACTGACACCGACCGCATGGAAGCTGTGCTGGAAGATGCCTACATCCTGATCACAGACCGCAAGATCAGTGCCGTTGCGGACCTGCTCCCGGTATTGGAGAAGATCATCCAGGTCGGCAGGCCGTTGCTGATCATCGCTGAAGATGTGGAAGGCGAAGCCTTGGCCACACTGGTTCTGAACAAGCTCCGGGGAACCCTGCATGTGGCGGCTGTGAAGGCCCCTGGCTTTGGCGACCGCCGCAAGGCCATGCTGGAGGATATCGCTGTGGTAACGGGCGGCCAGGTGGTCAGCGAAGATCTGGGCCTGAAGCTGGAGAACGTGACCATGGATATGCTCGGCCAAGCCCGCCAGGTCATTGTGACCAAGGAAGACACCACCATCGTGGATGGCAAGGGCAAAGCCGAATCCATCCAGGCACGGGTCAACCAGATCCGCACCGAGATCGAAGAGTCCACCTCCGACTATGACCGGGAGAAGCTCCAGGAGCGCTTGGCCAAGCTGGCAGGCGGCGTAGCGGTGATTCAAGTTGGTGCCCCCACTGAAACCGAGTTGAAGGAGAAGAAGCACCGCATCGAGGACGCCCTGTCGGCAACCCGGGCAGCCGTGGAAGAGGGTATCGTAGCCGGCGGCGGAACCATGCTGGTTGACGCCATTGGCGTCCTGGATAACCTGAAGGTAGAAGGCGACGAAGCCACAGGTGTCAATATCATCCGCCGGATTCTCGCGGAACCCCTGAAGATGATCGTCAACAACGCAGGACTTGAGGGTGCCGTAGTTGTGGAGAAAGTGAAGAGCTCGCCCAAGGGCGTAGGCTTCGATGTGCTCACCGAGGAGTATGTGGACATGGTGGAGCGGGGCATTATCGACCCGGCCATGGTCACCAGAAGCGCCCTGCAGAATGCTGCTTCCATCGGCGCCATGATCCTCACCACTGAAGTCCTGCTGGTGGATAAACCCGAAGAGAAGAACAACCCAGCTGCCAACATGAACAACATGGGCATGATGTAAGTAAAGAAGCGCAAAGACTCCGCTGCGAAGCGGGGTCTTTTTAAGTTAACACGGGATTTACAAGGGATCACGCCCATGGTGGCGAAAATATTAGTACGAAAATCGTCATGAGCAGGTGGGATGAGGTTGCAGTTAAAGGTTCTGATCAGCGCAGAGGATATCGCCCGGCGGGTGCAGGAACTCGGCCGGGAGATCACCGCGGACTACCAGGGCCGCAGCCTGATGATCATCGGTATCCTCAAGGGAGCGGTGGTGTTCATGAGCGATTTGATCCGCCAGATCTCTGTGCCCCTGGAAGTGGATTTCATGGCCATCTCCAGTTACGGTGAGGCAACCGAAACCTCCGGGGTGGTGCAGCTGCTCAAAGATCTGGACCGTCCCATTGAAGGCAAACATGTGCTCATCGTGGAAGATATTATCGACACGGGCCTCACCCTCTCTTACCTCTACCAGCTGCTGCAATCGCGCAATCCTGCCACTTTGAAAACCGCTGTGCTTTTGGATAAGCCGGAGCGGAGGCGGACTGACTTCACCCCCGATTATGTTGGTTTCACCATTCCTGATAAGTTTGTCATAGGATACGGGCTGGATTACAATCATATGCATAGGGAACTGCCCTATGTGGGTGTGCTCGAGAATTGAGGCGGAGGGTTGCTTTTTGAAGCGGATCTTAGTTGTGGATGGCGGCTCTCTACACGCCCAAAACGTGGCCAGGCAAGTGCGCAGCTTGGGTGTATACAGCGAAATCGTCCCCTGTTCGGCTGCAGTTGAAGCCGTGCAAGGCCCTGATCTGAGGGGAATTATCCTTGTGGGGATGGTTTCTGCGCGCTTAGAAGCAGTGCTTGGGCAAACAGCTGTTCCCGTACTGTCTCTAGACGACCGCTCCCCCTCCGAGCAGGTTCTAGAGTCTTTTTTATCTAAGGCTTGCGGCGAGATACGGGAGTGGAATATGGATAACTTCCTTTACCAGGCTGTGGAAAAGATCCGGGCTCAGGTGGGGTCTGGCAGGGCAGTCTGCGCGCTGAGCGGAGGAGTGGACTCGGCGGTGGCTGCCGTTTTGGTCCACCGGGCCATTGGGGACCGCCTCACCTGCATCTACGTGGATAGCGGCCTGATGCGGGCAGGCGAAAGCCAGCAGGTTGTGGAAACCTTCCGGGAGGGCTTTGGCATTCCCCTGGTACACGTCGAGGCCGAGGAGCGCTTTTTGAGCAAGCTGGCTGGCGTGGAGGATCCGGAACAAAAACGCAGGATCATCGGCATAGAGTTTATTAGGGTCTTCGAGGAAGAAGCGGCTAAATTGGGGGATGTGGAGTTTTTGGTGCAGGGCACGCTCTACCCCGATGTGCTGGAAAGCGGTGTGGGCCAGGGGGATTTGGTCAAATCCCACCACAACGTGGGGGGGCTGCCGGAAGACCTCCGCTTTAAACTCGTGGAACCCCTGGCGGTGCTCTTTAAGGACGAGGTCCGCATCCTCGGCGAGAAGCTCCAGATCCCCCAGGAGATTCTCTGGCGGCACCCCTTCCCAGGGCCGGGACTGGCCATTCGGGTGCTGGGGGCTGTGACCAAGGAGAAGCTGGATCTTCTGCGCCAGGCGGATGCCATAGTCCGGGAGGAGCTGCACCGCTCCGGCTGGTACCACAAAATCTGGCAGGCCGCAGTTGTGCTCACCAACATGCGCGCCGTGGGCGTGCAGCGGGGTAGGCGCACCTACGACTATGTGGTGGGGCTCCGCTTTGTTTCCAGCGTGGATGGTATGAGTGCCGATTGGGTGCGCGTCCCCTATGAACTGCTGGATACCATCGGCAGGCGTTTGCTGGGGGAAGTCGAGGGGATCGGCCGGGTGGTTTACGACATCAGTCCAAAGCCGCCGGCCACCATCGAGTGGGAATAGGATTGGGGGTGAGGTCATGATTAAGTACGATGAGAACGGTCTGGTGCCAGCCATTATCCAAGACACCCAGGGACGAGTATTGATGATGGCCTATATGAACGAGGAGGCCTTCAATAAGACGCTGCAGACCGGGGAGACCTGGTTTTACAGCCGCAAACGCAAGGAGGTCTGGAAAAAGGGCGGCGAAGCTGGCAACATCCAGAAAGTGCGGCGCATCACAGCCGACTGCGACCGGGATACGGTTTTGATCATCGTGGACCAGCACGGCCACGGAGCATGCGATGATGATGGCGAGTCCTACACCTGTTTTCATAACCTGATTATGTCCGACGGTCCGGACCAAAGTGATCTGCTGCCGCAGCGGGAAGCCCTCTCCTGGCTTTATGCCAATATTGAAGACCGCAGGCGCTCGCCGAAGGTGGGTTCCTATACCAACTACTTGATGGACAACGGCTTGGACAAGATCCTCAAGGCCCTTGGGGAAGAAGCCGCTGAGGTGATTATTGCAGGGAAGAACAAAGATGATGAAGAACTGGTTTACGAGGTAAGCGACTTACTCTATCACCTCCTGGTGCTCCTGGTTTTCAGGAGGATCAGTTTGGAGGCGGTGTGGGAAGAACTGCTGGGCCGCTCCAGTTTGTCGGGGAACTGATTTCTCTGTGCAGACCGGCCCAGGAGCAGAAGACACCTCCCGCGCTGGGAGGTGTCTTTGCATCACTTGAAGAAACGGTGGTTGCCGATGGTGACGGTGGGAGTTCTGCTCCACACCCAGGAACCCTTGCCCACTTTGGCCGGGGCGAAGAAGCCTGTGGCCCCCAAGCTGGGGTCCCACCCCGCCAGGGCATCGGCGACGGCATCTTTAGCAGTCTGGCTGGCGGGGGCATGGATCGTCCCGTTGAGCACCGGTTCGTATTGGTAATAGCGCCGACCGCCAGAGACAACCACTTGGTAGATTACCCCCTGGAGGGTGTTGGGATAATCGGGGTGCTTCACGCGGTTGAGCACTGTGGCTGCCACCGCGACCTGCCCCTCGTAGCGCTCACCCTTGCTTTCCGCATGAACCAGGCGGGCCAAAAGGTCCAGCTCCTCACGGGAAAAAATGGGTGTGAGCTGTTCCGATACGCTGACGTTCCCGCCTGTGATCACCACCTGTTTCTGCAGCTGTTTGTAAAAGAGGGCGTTGATGGTGAGGGTGTAAGTACCGGGCGCTAAGTCTTTAAGCTCAAAGACGCCGCCCTTCAGGGTAGTGCTGCGTCCCGGGGAGCCTGCACGGGTGAGGGTTACCTGCCCGCTCCAGAGCTTGAGGCCGGAGAAGGCATCCTGAACCGTTCCAGTGAGGGACGCTTTGGCGCCGCCCACGGGCGGTCCGTCCGAACCCCCCGCAGGCGGTAGAGGACTCAGGCATCCCCCAAGACCAACTGCCAGCACAAGAATGAGTGAGAGCAAAGTATACTGCCGCAAATTGACTGTTCCTTCCTTCCATTTTTGTCGGGATTTTCTGCAGGTCATATTTCTCGGTTCAGGGGCGCTGCCCTGCTGGGAACCTCTGGAAAGACTGCCGCGGACAGGAAGGAGTTTTTGCTTGAAGGAGAGGAAGATGGATTACTTGCAGGATTTAAACCCACAGCAAAGACTGGCCGTAACCACGGCCCACGGCCCGCTTTTGGTGGTGGCGGGGGCCGGCAGCGGCAAAACGAGGGTGCTCACCAGCCGCATCGCCCACTTGATCCGGGCCCACGGTGTACCGCCCCACAGGATCGTCGCGGTAACCTTTACCAATAAGGCGGCGCAGGAGATGCGGGAGCGCCTCCAGGCCCTGATCGGGCCAGGCGCGGCTCAGGTAGTGATGGGCACCTTCCACGCCCTCTGCGTGCGCATCCTCCGCGCGGAGGCGGCCTACGCCGGTGTGGGACGGGATTTCCAGATCTTTGACGACACTGAGCAGCTGGCCGTGGTGCGGGAAGTGTGCAAAGAGCTGAATCTAGATCCTAAGCGGATCCAGCCCAAAGCACTCTTAAGTGCCATCAGCCGGGCCAAGGACGAGCTCGTGGAACCTGAAGACTACCCCGCGGGCGGCGACTTCTGGGAGCAGATCGTGGCCAAGGTGTATGCCAAATACCAGGAGAAGCTCAGAAGGGCCAATGCTTTGGACTTCGACGATCTGATCATGGCCGCGGTGCGCACCTTCCGGGAGCATCCGGAAGTACGGCGTAAATACCAGGAGCGCTTTGAGCATATCTTGGTGGACGAGTACCAGGATACCAACAGGGCCCAGTATGCCTTGGTGCGCCTCTTGGCGGAGCGCACCGGCAACATCTGCGTGGTGGGCGATGAAGACCAGAGCATCTATGCCTTCCGGGGTGCCGATATCCGCAACATCCTGGAGTTTGAGAGAGATTTTCCTGGGGCACAGGTGATCAAGCTCGAGGAGAACTACCGCTCCACGCAGAACATCTTAGGCGCGGCCAATTCCGTGATCAAAAACAACACCGAGCGCAAGGTGAAGCGGCTGTGGACCCAGCGTCCCGCCGGAGAAAAGGTGGCCTTTTTCCAGGGGGGCAGCGAGTGGGAAGAGGCCCGCTTTGTGGCCCAGGCCATCAGGGAGCTTAGGGACAAGGAAGGCTGGGCGTTCCGGGATGTTGCCATTCTGTACCGGACCCATGCCCTTTCCCGGGTTTTGGAAGAGGAGTTCATGCGCAGCGGCATACCCTACCGCATCATTGCCGGCGTGCGCTTCTACGAGCGCAAAGAGATCAGGGACCTTTTGGCCTATCTGCGCCTGATTCACAATCCCGACAACGATATGAGCTTCCTGCGCATTGTGAACACTCCCCGCCGGGGGATCGGCGAGACAACCCTATCCCGCCTGGCCGCCTATGCCCAGGAGTTCGGCCTGAGCCTCTTTGCGGCCCTTTCCTACCTGGATGGGGTGGACGGCTTGGGAAGCAGGGCCCGCCAGGCCCTGCGAAATTTCCGGGACCTGGTGGAGGGCTGGCGCCAGAGCCTAGGGCGGCGGAGCTTGAGCGAGCTGGTCACCGCGGTTCTTAAGGAGAGCGGTTACCTGGCAGAGCTCCAGGCCCAGGGCGATGAGGAAGCGCGGGCGCGGGTGGAGAACCTGGACGAGTTCCTCTCCCTGGCCAGGCAGTTTGAGAACGGCGAGACCGCCGCGGACCTGGCGGTGCTTTTGGAGTATGTGGCCCTGATCAGCGATGTGGATGCCTACGACGCGGAAGCAGATGCGGTGAACATGATGACTGTCCATGCTTCCAAAGGCCTGGAGTTTCCCGTGGTGTTCATCGTGGGGCTAGAAGAGGGTATTTTCCCCCATGCCCGCTCCGCCTGGGAAGACGGGCAGCTGGAAGAGGAGCGGCGCCTGATGTACGTGGCCATGACCCGGGCCCAGGACCGCCTGCTCCTGACCTGTGCCCGCCAGCGCACCCTCTACGGAGCGACGCGGCCCAATGCTGTTTCCAGCTTTGTGCAGGAAATTGATCCCCAATACCTGGAGGAAAAGGGCGTAAGCTCCCTGGATCTCCGCAGCTATGTGCCGGCAGAGTCCCCCAAGCCCGGTGATTCGCAGCGGACCTTCCGGGTGGGAGATAAGGTTGAGCATAAAATCTGGGGCCGGGGCATGATCGTTTCCGTGAGCGATTCGGGGGGAGATCTGCTCTTGGCCATCGCCTTCCCCGATCAGGGCATCAAACGGGTACTGGCCCATCTGGCCCCCATCACCAAAGTCTAGAGGGGAGGAAGTTGTGCCGTGGAAGAGATTAGAAAGAGAATTGACAGTCTGCGCAGGGAAATCAGGGAACATGATTACCGCTACTATGTGCTGGACGATCCCATCATCTCCGATGCTGAGTATGATGCCCTCATGCGGGAGCTTGTGCAGCTGGAAGAGCAGTACCCTGAGCTGATCACCCCCGATTCACCTACGCAGCGGGTGGGCCATGAACCCAGTTCCCGCTTTGCCCCGGTGGTGCACAGAGAACCCATGCTCAGTTTGAACAACGCCTTTTCCCTGGATGAGCTGGAAGCTTTCCGGGAGCGGGTGGAAAAGCTAACCGGCCAGCCCGTGAGCTTTGTGTGCGAGCTGAAGATCGATGGGCTGTCCGTTTCCCTAGATTACCAGGACGGCGTCTTTGTGCGGGGCGCCACCCGGGGTGATGGGCGCACGGGGGAAGATGTCACCGCTAACCTGCGCACCGTCCGCTCCCTGCCCCTGCGGCTCAACGAACCCAGGACCATCAACGTGCGGGGCGAAGTGTTCATCAACCGGGATGATTTCCTGGCCTTCAACGAGGAGCGCAGGCAGGCCGGGGAGAGCGTGTTTGCCAATCCCCGCAACGCGGCGGCCGGTTCCCTCCGCCAGCTGGATCCCCGCTTAACCGCCCAAAGGCCTCTGGACATTTTCCTGTTCGCGGTGGAATCCCGACTCCACGGCGAGTTGAAGACCCAGGGGGAGGCCCTGGAATACCTGCGCCGCTTAGGGCTGAAGGTGAACCCCCACTACCGCATCTGCAGAAGTTTCTCCGAGGTGCTGGAATTTATCCGCAGTTGGGAGGAAAAGCGCAGCTCCCTGCCTTATGAGATCGACGGTATAGTGATCAAGGTGAATGAGTTCGCTGCGCAGCGGGCTTTGGGTACCACGGCCCGCAGCCCCCGC
Organism: Firmicutes bacterium UBA3914; assembly: GCA_002391385.1. Taxonomy (GTDB): domain Bacteria; phylum Bacillota; class Limnochordia; order Darwinibacteriales; family Darwinibacteriaceae; genus DTU010. Next base: position 14,782 of record DGEY01000044.1, read on the forward strand.
TGGGCCGTTGCCTACAAGTTCCCGGCTCAGCAAGTGGTGACCAAGGTGCTCAACATCGCGGTCCAGGTCGGCCGTACAGGCGCGCTCACCCCCCTGGCGGAACTGGAGCCAGTTACGGTCGCGGGCTCCACCGTGAGCCGGGCTACGCTGCACAACGAGGATATCATCAAGAGCCGGGATATCCGCATCGGCGATTACGTGATCCTCCAGAAGGCCGGCGATGTGATCCCTGAAATAGTCCGCTCCCTGCCGGAGCGGCGCGATGGCAGCGAAATCAGTTTCAAGATGCCGGAGCGCTGCCCGTCCTGCAACCAGCCGGTGGTGCGGGAAGCGGGGGAGGCGGTGGTGCGCTGCGTGAACAATCAGTGCCCTGCCCAGCGCCTGGAGCGGCTGATCCACTTTGCCTCCAAGGGTGCCCTGGACATCGAGGGTTTAGGCCCCGCCATCGTGGGCCAGCTGGTGGACGCGGGTTTGGTGCGGACCCCCGCGGATTTCTACAGGCTCCGCAGGGAGGACCTCCTCCAACTGGAGCGCTTTGGCGAGAAATCCGCCGACAATCTCTTGGCGGCCATCGAAGCCAGCAAAGGCCAGCCCATGGCCAGGGTCCTTTTCGGCTTGGGGATCCGCTTGGTGGGCGAGGAAGTGGCCCGGGAAGTGGCCCGGGCGGCCGGCAGTTTCCCCAGGCTGATGGCGATGGGCAAGGAAGAGCTCATGGCCATCCCCGCGGTGGGGGAGAAGATTGCCCAGTCCATCTTGGATTTCTTCGCCGTGGGAGAAAACAGGGCTTTGGTGGAGGAGCTTTTGGAACTGGGCTTGGCCCAAGAAGAAGAGCCCCAAGTGCAGGAGCAGGTGCTCACAGGGTTGACCTTTGTGGTGACCGGCCGCCTAGAAGGGTTTACCCGTTCGGAAATAGAAGAGTTCCTACGCTCCTTAGGTGCCACTGTCTCCTCCAGCGTGAGTAGGCGCACCAGCTACTTGGTGGCGGGCCCGGGGGGAGGCTCCAAGCTGGATAGGGCTGCGGAGCTGGGCGTTCCCATCCTCTCCGAGCAGGAGCTTGTGGACTTCTTGGCGGAAAGAGGTGTGCAACTTGATCGATCGTGAGGAAGTAATGCGCATGGCCAGGCTAGCCCGCTTGGAGTTGAGTGAAGAAGAAATCGAGCTGTACCTGCGTGATCTGAACGGCTTTCTGGCTTCCGGCCGCAAGCTGCAGCAGGTGGATGTGGGTGGACTTGCCGGGACCAGCCATGCCCTTACCGTGGGCACCGTACTGCGCCCAGATCAGGTGGGGGAAAGCCTTCCCCAGGCTGCTGTGCTGGCGGAGGGGCCCGAGGTAATGGACGGCTACTTCAAGGTTCCGCGCATTGTGGAGGGGCAGGAATGAGAAGACTAGCGCAGCTGCTCGCGGCAGGCGAGATCACCAGCACCGAGCTGGTCCGGCGCTGCCTGGAGCGGATCAAAGAAACGGAACCGGAACTCAACGCCTTTATCACTGTCGATGAAGAGGGGGCCCTAGTGCAGGCCGCCCAGTCTGATGAGCGCCGGGCCCGGAGCCAGGCCCTGAGCCCCTGGGATGGCATTCCCCTGGCGGTGAAGGACAACATCTCCACCAAGGGCCTGCGCACCACCTGTGCTTCCCGGTTTCTGCGCAGCTACCGGCCGGTGTACGATGCCACCGTGGTGGAGCGGGTGAAACGGGCCGGGTTGATCATTATCGGGAAAACCAACTTGGATGAGTTCGCCATGGGCTCCTCCACCGAGTATTCCGCCTTCGGTGTAACCAAAAACCCCCACGATCCCGCCCGGGTGGCGGGGGGATCTTCCGGTGGTTCCGCCGCGGCGGTGGCCGCGGGGCAGGTGCCCTGGTCGCTGGGGACGGATACCGGCGGTTCCATCCGCCAGCCTGCGGCCTTCTGCGGCGTGGTGGGCCTGAAGCCAACCTACGGGCGGGTGTCCCGCTACGGCGTGGTGGCCCTGGCGCCCTCTTTAGACCAGGTGGGGCCCCTGGCTGCCACGGTGGAGGATGCGGCCATCCTCTTTTCTTTGATCGCCGGAGCGGATCCCCGGGATGCCACCTCCACAGAAGCGCGCCCCTTTGCGCTGCCCGCCTGGGACCCCCAGGTGGTGCAGGGCCTGAAGGTTGGGGTGCCTGAGGAGTTTTTCAGCTCCGGACTGCATGGGGAAGTGGAGGCCGCTGCCCGGAGCGTCCTGCGCTCCCTGGAGGAGCAGGGTGCGGTTTTACAGCCCATCTCCCTGGCCTCCAATGAGTACGCCATCGATACGTACCTGACCCTGGTCACGGCGGAGGCCAGCTCCTGCTTGGCCCGCTTTGATGGGGTGCGCTACGGGGAGCGGGTACCCGCTGGCGATGTGAACACCATGTTCGCCAAAAGCAGGGGCGCGGGATTTGGCCCCGAGGTCAAGCGCCGCATTATGCTGGGCACCTACGTGCTCAGTGCCAGCCACTATGAGGCCTACTACGAGCAGGCCCAGCGGGTGCGCACTTTGATCAGGCAGGAGGTGGCCAGGGCCTTTGCAGAGGTGGATGTGATCATCACCCCCACCACCCCCACCACCGCCTTCAGAATCGGGGAGAAGCGCAATCCCCTGGAGATGTACCTTTCCGATTTGTACACAGCCACTGCCAATCTGAGCGGCGTGTGCGCCTTGAGCCTGCCCTGCGGCTCCGATGCCCGGGGGCTCCCCATCGGGCTGCAGATTATGGGCAATCACTTCCAAGAGGAACTGATCTTCCAGGTGGCCCACGTGGTGGAAGCGAACGTAGAAAGGGTGGCCGGTTTTGAATTATGATATCGTGATCGGTTTGGAAATCCATGTGGCGCTGCTTACGGAGAGTAAGTTCTTGTGCAGCTGCTCCACGGCCTTCGGCGCTGCCCCCAACACCCAGTGCTGCCCCGTGTGCTTGGGCCTGCCCGGGTCGCTGCCCATGGTCAACGAGAAGGCTGTGGAATATGCGGTAAAGGCGGGCCTGGCCCTCAACTGCCAGGTGCACCACTTCAGCCGGTTCGACCGCAAGAACTACTTCTACCCAGATCTGCCCAAGGCCTACCAAATCACCCAAGACACCTATCCCCTGTGCACCGATGGGTATTTGGAATACTATATTGACGATCAGCTGCACCGCACCGCCATCACCCGCCTGCATCTGGAGGAGGAGGCGGGCAAGCTGATCCACAGCGGCGGGAGCATTGTGGACTCCGAGTACTCTCTGGTGGATTACAACCGGGCGGGCATTCCCCTGATCGAGATTGTCACCGCCCCCGATATCACCAGTCCCCGTCAGGCCCGGCTCTTCCTGGAACAGCTCAGGCTGCTGATGCTCTACATCGGCGTTTCCGATGTGAAGATGGAGGAAGGCTCCCTGCGCTGTGACGCCAACATCTCCCTGAAACCCCAGGGCAGCGCCGTTTTGGGCACGAAGGTGGAGGTCAAAAACCTCAACTCCTTCCGGGCGCTGGAGCGGGCCCTGGAATACGAGGCTGAGCGGCAGAGAATCGTGCTGGAACAGGGTGGGAAAATTAGACAGGAGAGCAGAACCTGGGATGAGCGCAGCGGCAGGACCGCATCTATGCGCTCCAAGGCCGATGCCCCCGACTACCGCTATTTCCCCGAGCCTGATCTACCGCCCCTGCGCCTGGACCCCGCCTGGGTGGAGAGGATCAAGGCCAGCCTACCCGAGCGCCCGCTGGAGCGCCTCCGCCGTTTGGAAAAGGAGTTCGGGCTCTCCCGCTACGAGGCCACCTTCTTGGTTAACTACCCTGATTTTGGCCAGCTGTTTCTGGAACTGGCGGTGGCCGGGGGGGACAACCGGGCCCTGATCAATTTGCTCATGGGGGAATATGCCGGGTTGGCTCGGGAGTTTGGGCATCTGGAGCCGGAGCGCCTCACGGAGCTGCTCGCCATCGTGGACGAAGGGCTGATCACCCACAGCCAGAGCAAAGCGGTTTTGGAGGAGCTGTTCCGTTCGCCCCTCTCACCCAGGCAGATCGTGAAGGAAAAGGGCTGGGAAGTGCTGCGGGACGTGGAGCAGCTGCGGGAAGCGATCCAAGGGGTGCTCGCGGGGCATCCGGACCTTCTGGACCGCTACCGGGCGGGGGAGGAGCGCCTGTTTGGCTTCTTTGTGGGGCAAGTGATGCGGGCAGTGCAGGGGAAGGCCGATCCCAAGGTCGTCAACCAGCTGCTCAAAGAGGAACTGAACCGGCTTGTATAGCGCCGCCCAGGCTGCTTGAAAATACTGGTAAACGGCAGGAGTTTTGCCCGCTAGAGGGAATAGAAGCAGTGAAGGGCAGGAGTATTTTATGGAAAATATTCTGTTTTTCTTCGCTAACCTTCCCGTCTACTCTTACGGCGCCATGCTGGGTTTAGGGCTGCTGATCGGGTCGTATCTGGCCCAACGTGAAGGGCGGCGCAAGGGTTTCGAACCAGATTTTGTCTTCCGCTGCATTGTACAGGTGGCCCTGGTCTTCATTGCTGCCGGGCGCATCTCCTGCGTCTTCCGTTTGCACGGCTGGCGCATGCTGCTCTACCCCTGGGTCCTGCTCAGCAGCGTGCAGCTGGATGAGCGCACTGGCTTATTCGCAGCTGGCCTGTACGCCATTTACTTCCTGTTTAGGCATGTGGCCAACCCGGCAGCCTTCTTGGATGCCCTTACCCCTTCGGCAGCTCTCATGCAGTCCCTGGCTTACCTGGGTTCCAGCGTCCTGGGCAGGGAGACCAGCAGCCCTTTGGGCGTGCACTTGGGCGAGTTCAGCCTGCACCCCCTTCCTCTGTACGGAGCTCTGCTCTATTACATCATCTTCTCTTACCTCTGGCGCTTTCGGCGCAGGCTGCGCTTCGACGGCCAGCTCTTCTTGGGCTATCTGGCTCTGGGGGCCCTGGCCCAGCGCATCCTCATGCCCTTCCGGGAAATAACTGGCGAGTCGGCCCTGCCCTGGCTGTACACCCTGGCTTTCGTGGTTTTCGGCCTGGTCTGGCTCTACCTGTTCCTGCAGGCCCCCCTCACCGAGGCTAGGCGCAGGAGATACGGGAGCAGCTGGCAGACTTCCCTGTTGTACTGGGCGTGGATTCTGGGCGTGGGTCTGCTCATGGTCAAGTTCTTTTACTGGCGGTTTGGCTAAGAGGGGGTGGAGGCATGCTGAAGGACCGGGTGAAGGCGAAGCTGGAGGAGGAGTCTTACCGGCTCACTCCCCAGAGAAGTGCCGTTTTGGATGTGCTCATTGCCAATGCCGACGACCATCTTTCCGCTGAAGAGATCTACATGCATACGAAGAAACTCCACAGTGAAATCGGCCTGGCCACGGTGTATCGCAATTTGGAGCTTTTGGAGAAGCTGGGGATCGTCCACCGCTTCGACTACGGTGATGGGCAGAGCCGCTACGAAATCAAGCTGGGCGGTGAGGAGGAGCATTACCACCATCACCTCATCTGCAAGCAGTGCGGCTACATCGGTGAGTTCCACAGCGACCTTTTGGAAGCTATCGAACAGCGCATTGAAGAAGAGAGCGGGTTTCAGGTAACCGATCACTGCCTGCGCTTTTTCGGGCTGTGCGCCCAGTGCCGCAAGAAGTCCAGTACTTGACATTAGGGCAGACACATTGTATCATAAGTGCAATCGAGATAGGTGCGTTGATGGGGAGGAGTACACAGCTAACCCTTGCAGAGAGGAAAGCCTGGCGGTGCGAGCTTTCTAAGGAAGTGGCTGTGGAAGTCGCCCCGGAGCTTCTTAAGTGAAGTCCAGTAGCTTAAGACGGTGGTTCCGTTATCACCGCCAACGAGGGCTCCCCGGCCAGGCTGGGGGGAACTAAGGTGGTACCGCGAGTTAGACTCTTCGTCCTTAGATGGCGAAGGGTCTTTTTAGTGAGAAGAATAGGGAGTGAAGGGGAATGAAGAAGACTTACGATCCTAAAGAAGTGGAGCAGAAATGGTATCGCTTCTGGGAAGAAAACGGCTTTTTCCACGCGGAAGTTGATGAAAGCAAGGAGCCCTTCTGTATTGTGATCCCGCCGCCCAACATCACCGGGCAGCTGCACATGGGCCATGCCCTGGACAACACCTATCAGGATATCCTGGTGCGCTGGCGGCGCATGCAGGGTTACAATACCGTGTGGGTCCCCGGCACCGACCACGCGGGGATTGCCACCCAGGCCCGGGTGGAGGACCACATCCGGGAGACGGAGGGCAGAACCCGCCACGACCTGGGCCGGGAAGAGTTCCTGCGGCGCACCTGGGCCTGGAAGGAAGAGTACGGACGCCAGATCCTCACCCAGCTGAAGCGGCTGGGCGCCTCCCTGGATTGGCAGCGGGAGCGTTTCACCATGGACGAGGGCTGCTCCCGGGCGGTGCGGGAGGTCTTTGTGCGCCTCTTTGAGAAGGGCTGGATTTACCAGGGCAACTACAGCGTAAACTGGTGTCCGGTCTGTTCCACCACCCTTTCCGATATCGAGGTGGAGCATGAAGAGACCGCGGGCAAGCTCTGGCACATCAGATACCCCCTCACCGACGGCAGCGGCCATGTGGAGATCGCCACCACCAGGCCCGAGACCATGCTGGGGGACACTGCGGTCGCCGTCAATCCTAAGGATGAGCGCTACCGGCACCTGGTGGGCAAAACGGTGATCGTGCCCCTGGTGGACCGGGAAGTTCCAGTGATCGCGGACGAGTACGTGGACATGGAGTTCGGCACCGGCGTGGTGAAGATCACTCCTGCCCATGACCCCAATGACTTCGAGATCGGCATGCGCCACAACCTGCCGCAGGTGCAGGTGATCGGCAGGGATGCGGCCATGACGGAGGAGGCGGGGAAATACGCGGGGCTGGATCGCTATGCAGCCCGGGAGCGCATCGTGGAGGACCTGGAAAAGCTGGGCCTGCTGGTGAAGGTGGAGGACCACCAGCACGCGGTGGGCCAGTGCTACCGCTGCGATACGGTGGTGGAGCCCCTTGTTTCCAAGCAGTGGTTTGTGAAGATGGGTGAGCTGGCCAAGCCCGCCATTGCCGCGGTGGAAAACGGGGAGATCCGCTTCATCCCCGAGCGTTTCAGCAAGCACTACCTGCACTGGATGCGCAACCTCAAGGATTGGTGCATCTCCCGCCAGCTCTGGTGGGGCCACCGTATCCCCGTGTGGTACTGCCGGGAGTGCGGCGAGGTTTTCGCCAGCGTGGATGAACCCGCGCAGTGCCCCAAGTGTGCTTCCCAAGAGATCGAGCAGGATCCAGATGTGCTGGACACCTGGTTCTCCTCGGCGCTGTGGCCCTTTTCCGTTTTCGGCTGGCCGGAGCAGACCAAGGAACTCAAGCACTTCTACCCCACAACCGTTTTGGTTACCGGCTTTGACATCATCTTTTTCTGGGTGGCCCGCATGATCGTGATGGGCTATGAGTTCATGGGGGACCGTCCCTTCCGGGATGTCTTCATCCACGGGCTGGTCCGGGATCACCTGGGGCGGAAGATGAGCAAGTCCTTGGGCAACGGTGTGGATCCCCTGGAGGCCATCGAAGAGTACGGCGCTGACGCCCTGCGCTTCAACTTGGTGATCGGCGTGGCCCCAGGCAACGATCTGCGCTACATTCCGGAAAAGGTGGAGGCCTACCGCAACTTCGCCAACAAGATCTGGAATGCGTCCCGCTTTGCCTTGATGAACCTCACCGACTTCAACCCCAAGAAGCAGAACATGGGTGCCCTGGATCTGACCACAGCGGATCAGTGGATCTTGAGCCGCTACGAGCACACAGCCAAAGAAGTCACCCGCTTCTTGGAACGCTATGATGTGGGCGAAGCAGCCCGGGTGCTCTACGATTTCATCTGGAGTGAGCTGTGCGACTGGTACATCGAGCTGATCAAGCCGCGCCTCTATGGCAAGCAGGGGGAAGAGACCCGCTATGTGGCCCAGTATGTGCTCTGGTATGTGCTGAAAGGTACTTTAGAGCTCCTCCATCCCTACATGCCCTTCATTACCGAGGAAATCTGGCAGAACCTGCCCCACGAAGGGGAAACCATCATGCTCGCGCCCTGGCCGCAGCCCGCGGGGCTCAGTTCCCCCAAGCACGAGCGGATGATGAACACGGTCATGGCGGTGATCACCGAGATTCGCAGCATGCGCAGCGAGAAGAACGTACCGCCGGGACGCAGGATTAGCGCCATCCTCCAGGCCGAGGGGGAAAGCCTGGACATCCTCACAGATGCCCAAGGGGATATTATGCATCTGGCAGGTTTGGAGAAGCTGATCCTGGAGGAGCCGGGCCGCACGCCCGAGAAGTGCCTCAGTGCCGTTGTGGAGGGCATCAACATCTTCCTGCCCCTGGCTGAGATGGTGGATCTGGAGGAAGAGCTGGCCCGGATCAGAAAAGAGCTGGAGCAGGCCCGCCGGGAGCTGGGACGGGCAGAAAAGAATTTGCGCAACGAAGGATTTATATCGAAGGCGCCGCCGGAAGTGGTGGAGAAAGAAAGGGAAAAGGCAGAGCTCTACCGGGCACAGGCTGCCCGCCTGGAAGCGCTGCTCCAGGAGCTTGAAGCATAGTCATGGAAACGATCAAGGCACGGGAGCGTTTCGGAAGCCACCTGGGGCTGGAGCGGATCGAACTGGTCTGCGCCGCCCTGGGCCATCCAGAAAAGGAACTGAAGTGCATCCATATCGCAGGTACCAGCGGCAAGGGTTCTGTTTCGGCCTTCTTGGCCTCCGTGCTCCAGCGCAGCGGCCTGAGGGTGGGGCTGTTCACCTCCCCCCACCTGGAGGAGTATGCTGAGCGCTTCCAGATCAACGGTGAACTGATTCCAGCCGAAACCCTAAGAGCGGTGGTGGCTCAAGCTGAGGCGGCCTGCCGCCGGGTTGAGCAGCAGCACCCGGAACTGGGGCCGGTAACCGAGTTTGAGCTGGCCACCGCCGCGGGTTTCCTCTACTTCCACCAAGCTGGGGTGGATCTGGTGGTGCTGGAGACGGGCCTGGGGGGGCGGCTGGATGCCACCAACGTGGTCCATCCCCTGCTCACCGTGATCACCACGGTTCATCTGGATCACCAGGATCGCCTGGGGAACACGGTGGCAGCCATCGCCTGGGAGAAGGGGGGCATTATCAAGCCCGGTGTGCCGGTGATCAGCGGGGCTAAACTCCCCGAAGCCCAGGGGGTCCTGCGGGAGCTGGCCCGGGCCAAAGGTGCACCCTACCTCAGCACCTGGGATCTGGACTGGTCCCCTGGGGGCTGGGATCTGGAAGGGGGCCGTTTGGACTTCCCCGGCCTGGGCGAAGTGCAGATCGGCCTTTTGGGCTACCATCAAGTGGAGAATGCGGCCATCGCCCTTTTAGCCATCAGGGAACTGAGAGAATTGGGTTATAATCTGCCGGATGCCGCCATATATCAGGGAATGAAAGAGGTTTTCTGGCCGGGTAGGCTGGAGGTGGTATCGCGCCAGCCCCTTTTGATCCTGGACGGTGCCCACAACCAGGAAGGCTTAGCGGCCCTGGCCCAGAGCCTCAGGCACCTGCAGGAATGCTGCGGAGTAGGGGCCTTTACCATCGTCTTCGGCATGCTGGGTAACAAGAGCCTGGAGCTTGTGGAGCCGCTACTTCCTGTGGCCAGGCGTTTTGTGTTCACAGCGGCGAAAAACGGCCGGCTGGCGCCCATGGATCCGGAGCGGCTCCAGGAGTATGCCGCCAGCCGCGGCCTGGAGGCGCTGGCTTACCCCGATGCTGACCAAGCCCTGGCCGCGGCCGGAAGCAGCGATCCGGTCTGCGTCTGCGGTTCGCTGTACTTGGTGGGGGAGATTAAGAGGTATTTGCACTCCCGATCTGGAAGTACTGCTTAGCAGGAATTCAGGGCCCAAGGAGGGGGAGTGATCGTGAGCAGGAAAAAGAAAAAGAAGAAGGGTTCCGGTCAGGGAGCCAATTTCCTGATCAGTTTAGTCACCCTCAGCATTATCTTTGTCATGGTGGGTTACCTCATCGGGCACTATGCCGTGAAGGCGCTGCAGCAGCAGCACCGGCAGGTCATGCAGCAGGCTAGGGAAACGACCTCCACCCCTGTCGCCGCGCCGAGCCCTGCCCCTGAGCCCCCTGCCCCACCCACCCCTCCTCCTGCCCAGGAGGAGCCGGCCCCCGGAGGCACCACCGCTTTGTTTAAGGTCCAGGTGGGCGCCTTCTCCGAACGGGCCAACGCGGAGCGGGTAGTGGCCCAGCTGAAGGAGGCTGGCTACGAAGCCATGATCATCACCGGACCTCCCCATCGGGTGCAGACGGGGGCCTTCAGCTCCCAGGAGAACGCGGAACGGCTCGCCCAAGAGCTGCGGCAAAAAGGGTTTGAGGCCATAGTTGTCCGTTAGTTGCGCAGCGAGGCATAAACACCCTCCTCCCCTTCATAGTTATGAAGTGGGTGGGAGGGGATTTTTTTGAGGACAAAACGCAGAAGGCGCAGACGAAGCTCACGAAAACCCTCGTGTCTTCCCCTGCTGCTTTTGTTTGCTGTCGTGGTGGGGGTGCCGGCACTGTTGGTGCGCAGTTGCACGGTTTCTTTTTTTTCTCCCCGGGAAATCCCCCTGGTAGGGCTGTGGGATGCGGAACGCAACAAGCTGATTTCCCTAACCCTGGAGGAATACGTGCAGGGGGTGGTGGCCGCGGAGATGCCCCCCAGTTTTCACCTGGAAGCCCTGAAGGCCCAAGCAGTGGCCGCCAGAACCTACGCTTACAGGCGGATTATCAACGATGTGCGCATCCCGGAGCACCCCGACGCCCACCTTTCCTCCGACTACCGCTCCGGTCAGGCCTGGATCGGGTGGGACGAGTTTTTGGAGCGCTACGGTGCCGCCGGCCGGGCACTCCAGCGCAAGATCAAAACGGCGGTGCGGCAGACCACGGGTATTGTGGCCTACTACGGCGATGAGCCCATTTTGGCCGTGTACCACTCCACCAGCGGGGGCCGTACGGAAAACTCTGAGCACTACTGGAATGAAGCCCTCCCTTACCTGCGCTCCGTGGAGGATCCCTTCAGCAGGAATTCCTCGGTGCACTATTCCACCGCCACCATCTCCCTCGGGAAACTGGCGGAGGTCTTAGAGGTGGACCGGGTAACCAACTTCAAAGTGCTGGAGCGGTACCCTTCCGGCCGGGTAAAGACCGTGGAGGTGGGGGATAAGTGGTTCAGCGGACGGGAGATCAGAGAACGCCTCTCCCTGCGCTCCACCTGGTTTACCGCGGAGATCATCGGAGAGGAGATGGTCTTTTCCGTCTGGGGCTACGGCCACGGTGTGGGTATGAGCCAGTATGGAGCCCAAGGTATGGCCCTGGAGGGGTATAGTTACGAGGAGATTCTCCAATACTACTACCAGGGCATCGAACTACGGGCCGCATACTAGCGAGGGGGCGAGGCTGTGCAGAGGCATCATGCGGAAAAACGCCAGGTGGATCTCCAGGAGCAGCTGGCTTTTCCCTGGGATTGGGCGAAGGAGAGCTACCGCCAGGCCGATGGCTGGGAGCTGAACAAAAACCGCCTGAGCACCGACAAGTACCTCCTGGAGCTGGGGCGGGAATACGGTCCCACCACGATTCCCCACCGCCGGAGGTGAGCTGAAGAGTCCTGATGGGCTCTTTTTTTTGAGAAGGGAATCGGGCGCCAAGGGTGAATATAAAATTGATGCTTGAAAACGATGGAGTGTATGGAGCATGGATCTGATCTTGGCCTCGCAATCACCACGCCGCAGAGCATTGCTGCAGCAGTTCGGCCTCGCCTTTCGCGTGGAAGTGCTTCCCGTTCAAGAAGTGCAGTCCGGCCCGCCCCTGGAAACGGCCAGGATCAACGCGGTGGCTAAAGCCCAGCCGGTCAGTGCCCGCAATCCCCAGGCCCTGGTTTTGGGTGCGGACACCATCGTGGTTTTGGATGGCAGGATTTTAGGTAAGCCCGCCGATGCTCAGGAGGCCGCGGACATGCTCCGGGCCCTCAGCGGCAAGGAACATGAGGTGACCACCGTGGTGGCCCTGCTGCGAAACGGTCAGGAAGCGAAGGTATTCAGCGAAACAACTAAGGTACGGTTTCGCCAGCTCAGCGAGGCTGAAGTCGTGGGTTATGTGGCCACAGGGGAGCCCTTGGATAAGGCAGGCGCCTACGGGATTCAGGGCCTGGGAGGTTTACTTGTACAAAGCATCGAAGGTTGTTATTATAATGTTGTGGGGCTGCCCGTGCCCCGGCTGGTGGAAGAGCTGCGGCCCTTTGGCATCGAGGTCTTTCCCTCCAGGTAGTCCTCTGCCCAGGGAGTGGGGAAAGGAGCTTGAATGGTTACCCCACTGAGAATCAAGGATATCCCCAAGGAAGAGCGGCCGAGGGAGCGATTGAGGCGCCAAGGAGTGGAACGTTTAGCAAATAAAGAACTGCTGGCCATTTTGCTGCGCACCGGCAGCCGCCGGGAATCGGCCTTGGCCCTAGCAGAGAAGCTGCTGGCCCGCTTCGGGTCCCTACCCCATCTGGCCGCGGCCACCTTTGAGGAGCTGGTGGCAGTGCCCGGCATAGGCCCGGCCAAGGCCGCCGATATTTTGGCAGCTTTTGAGCTGGCCAAGCGCCTGGCGGAAGCCCGGATGGAGTTCGAGGGTGTGGTCAACTGCCCCGCCGATGCCGCCCAAATGGTGCTGCAGGAGCTGAGCTGGGCAGACAAAGAGCATTTCATGATCATTATGCTGAATACGAAAAACCGGGTTATCGCCAAAAAGGTTATCTCCATCGGCCACCTGCAGGCCTCCCTCGTCCATCCCAGAGAGATGTTTAAGGAAGCCATCCGACGCAGCAGTGCTGCCATCATCCTGGTCCACAATCATCCCAGCGGCGATTTGACTCCCAGTAAAGAAGATCTTCTGACCACCGAGCGCCTGCGGGAAGCAGGGGCGGTCTTGGGTATCGATGTTTTGGACCATATAATCGTGGGCGACAACCGTTATTTTAGTTTTCGGGAACACGGATTGCTATAGAAGAAGGAAGGGGAAACTTCATGTTCAGGCGCTTTAGTAAGAATATCGGGATAGATCTGGGCACAGCCAACACCTTGGTGTTGGTGGAAGGGAAGGGCATTGTCATCAACGAACCGTCGGTGGTGGCCATCGACCGGGATTCCAACGAGATTTTTGCCGTGGGTAACAAGGCCAAGGAAATGGTGGGCAGAACCCCCGGCAACATTGTGGCCATCCGTCCTTTGAAGGATGGGGTGATCGCCGACTTCGAAGTGACCGAGCGCCTGCTTAGGGACTTTATCAACAAGGCCACCCGCCGTTCCCGGTTTAGACGGCCCCGCGTGGTCATTTCCGTACCTTCCGGTGTGACGGAGGTGGAAAAGCGGGCGGTGATCGACGCGGCACTGTCCGCCGGGGCGAAAGACGCGCGGGTGATCGAGGAACCCATGGCCGCGGCCATCGGGGCGGGTCTGCCCGTCCAGGATCCCACCGGGACCATGATCGTGGATATTGGCGGCGGTACAACGGAGGTAGCCGTGATCTCCCTAGGCGGCATTGTGGCCCACCGCTCCATTAGGGTGGCGGGCGACGAGATGGATGAGGCCATTGTTCAGCATATCCGCCGCAACTACAACCTGCTGATCGGCGAGCGTACCGCAGAGCGCATTAAAATGGAAATTGGTCACGCCACGATCAACGCTCGGGACGAGGAGACCATGGAGGTGCGGGGCCGGGACTTGGTTACCGGTCTGCCCAAGACGGTTGTGGTTTCCTCCACCGAGATCCATGAGGCATTGGAAGAGCCTGTCCAGGCCATCGTGGATGCGGTGAAGGTGACCTTGGAGCAGACTCCGCCTGAGCTGGCCGCCGACATCATGGATCGGGGCATTATGCTGGCTGGGGGAGGAGCGCTCCTCAAGGGCCTTGATGAGCTTTTGATCAGGGAGACCGGCATGCCTGTACATATCTGCGAACGCCCCCTGACCGCGGTGGTGGAAGGAGCTGGACAGGCCCTCAAGCACTTCGATGTCCTGCAGCGCATCATGCTGGGGCAGAGGCGCTATTAGCCCCGCTGTGCTGGGAGAGGATCGGCGGTGAAACGCGTGCTGGACATGATTCTGCGCTGGAAGGTTCCCCTTATCATCTTGCTCGTGATCATTATGGTGGGAACGATCCACTACACTTCCACTTCGCGGTTGAAGATCAGCCTCTTTGAGGGCCTCGGTCGCGACCTCCTGGTGCCCTTCCAATGGGTGTTCAGCAGGGCCCAGCGCTTTGTGCTGCATCAGGTGGAGAAGGTCCAGACCCTGCGCACCCTCAAGGAGAGGAACGCCGAGCTGGAGGAGCTGGTCCTCTCTCTCCAGGCGGAGGTTTTGGAACTGCGCAACTATAAACGGGAAAACGAATGGTTGCGGGAAGCCCTAGACTTCAAGAATGAACGGGGACATGACCTGCTGGTAGCGGAAGTGATCGGTCGCTCTCCCAGCAACTGGGAGAGCACTATCATTTTGAACAAGGGCTTTGCCCACGGAGTGGAGCAGGGTATGGCCGTGGTCACCAACGAGGGTGTGGTGGGCACCGTGGTTTCCGTGTCCCGCTTTTCCAGCACCGTGCTTTTGATCATCGATGCCCAAAGCGCAACCGGCGGCCTGGTGCAGTCCACCGGTGATCTGGTGTTGGTGGAAGGGGGACAAGCTGACCGGGAGACGCTCAGCGCCCGGCCCCTCAGCCGCGATACGGTGGTGGAGGTGGGGGATGTGATCGTGACCTCGGGCTTGAGCACCATTTACCCGAAAAACATACCCATAGGCGAAGTGGTGGCTGTGGAACCCCGCCAGCACAACCTGTCCTTCGCCGCGGTTGTGCGCCCCTTTGTGGATTTCAACCGTTTGGAATACGTCCTCATCGTTTTGCCGCAGGACAACGGGGAGAGTTAGCATGAGATATCTCGTCTACGGCTTGGTGCTGCTGCTGACGCTGGTGCTGCAGACGGCCGGCGTTCCGGGCATCGTCTTTTTTGGCTTCAAGCCCCAGCTGCTGCTGCTGGTAAGCCTGCTTGCCGCCATGATCCTGCCGCCCGTTGAAGCGGTGGTGTTTGGGTTCTGCGCCGGCTTGGCCCAGGATCTGGTGGTGGGAAGGTTCATCACTCTGCATGCTGGTGTTTTTGTGCTGGTGGCCTTGGTGGAGGGACTGGTCATCCAGCGTTTTTACGGTGAGAATTTCATCGTGCGTTTCGGTTCTTTGTCTTTGGGCACCGCCTTGGCCCAGGTGCTCTACCTATTGGCGGCTGCGTCCTTCGGCCTTTCCCGCAGCTGGGACCTGGGAACATGGTGGGCTATTTTGGCGGTGAGCTTGTTTAACGGCTTTCTCGGCACGCCGCTTTACAGGCCTTTGGCCAGGCTGAACAGGCGCCTGCTTTACTATGACGAACTGCTGAAAAGAACGGGGTGACGTCAGTGGCGGACAAGGAAAGGGAAAAGCGTCTCGTCGTTCTTTTTCTGATCGCTGTCGTCTGCGCCCTGGTGATTGTGGGCCGCCTGTGGTATCTGATGCTGGCCCGGGGCGAGTACTATGCCCGGCTGGCCGATGGAAACCGCATCAGGCAGCTGCGTCTGCTTCCGGCCCGGGGAGAGATCCGGGACCGCCACGGGCAGGTGCTGGTGCGCAGTAAGTCGGCCTTTACAGTTTCGGTGGTGCCAGGGGGCCTGCCCGAGGACGGCCATCGCGTGCGGGAGCTTCTGGGCAGCATCCTGGGTCTCACCGATGAGGAACTGGTGGAAGCCATTGAAAAGGGCCAGGGCTTTCCCTACGAGCCCGTGCGCATCCAGCGGGATGTGGAACCGGAAACGGTGATCGCCATTGAAGAAAACCGCATCAACCTGCCGGGCATCTTCATAGAGGAGGAGCCGGTGCGGGAGTACCTGCACGGCGGTTTGGCCGCGCATGTCTTGGGTTACCTGGGCGTGATCAGCGCCAGTGAGCTGCAGGCCTACGGCCCCACCTACCGCGGCAGCGATCTTGTGGGAAAAAGCGGGATTGAACGCACCTATGAGGAGCTGCTGCGGGGGGAGATCGGTGCCCTCACCGTGGAGGTCAATGCCCTCAGCCGGCCCATCCGCACCGTGAATGTCCTGGAACCGGTGCCGGGGCACAATATCATCCTCACGTTGGACGCCCGGCTGCAGAAGGTGGCGGAAGAAGCCTTCGCCGAGCATATTCTCACCCTGGAGGATAACCCGGGGACGCAGACCGGGGCTGTCTTGGTCATGAACCCGAAGACCGGCGAGATCCTGGTCATGGCCAGTGTCCCCGGTTACAACCCTGATGTGCTCAACGATCAGTCCAGGCGCAATGAATACTACTCCGCCTTGATTTCCGACCCGCGCCTGCCCCTGTTTAACCGGGCCACCCAAGCCCTGTACGGACCGGGCTCCACTTTTAAACCCATCACAGCCCTGGCCATTTTGGAGGAAGGGATCTTGGGCCCGAAGGACCGCTTCAACGCCACCGGCGTGAGCCAGTACGGGGTGAAGGACTGGGTGATCAATTTGGGCCTGGCCCCCTTCGGGCTCATCGACCTCAACGATGCCTTGGGCATGTCCAGCAATCACTACTTCGCCGATAACGGTACCAAAGTGGGCATTGACCGCCTCTCCACCTGGATGGAGGCCCTGGGTTTTGGACAGCCCACGGGTCTGAAGCTCTATCCCCCAGAGGCCAGCGGGATCGTCCCCAGCAGGGAGTGGAAGCGCAATGCCTTTAGGGATCGCCCCACGTCCGAGCAGAATTGGTATCCCACAGACACCGAGCAGATCTCCATTGGCCAGGGTTTTCACCAGATGACCCTCCTCCAGCTGGCGCAGGCCTATGCCGCCATTGCCAATAGGGGACAGATCTACACACCCCAGATCGTGAAGGAGATTGAGGCCCCCGACGGCACGGTGGTGTTCCGGGCGGAACCGGAGTTGGCCAGGGAGATCGATGTTAAGCCCTCCACCTGGGACGCCCTCTTGGAGGCCCTCCGGGCTCCCATCACCCATCCCCGGGGTACGGCCAGGGGCGTCATGGGGGATTTCCCCATCCCCATTGCGGGCAAAACAGGCACCTGGGAAGTGGCGGGGAGCATTTCCAACGGGCTTTTCGTGGGTTTTGCCCCGGTGGATGATCCGGAGATCTTGGTGGCCGTGATCGTGGAAAAGGGTGGGGGCGGTTCCTCCACGGCTACCCCCATCGCCAGGAAGATCTTCGATGCCTATTTCGGACTAGACGGCGATGGAGATGCAGAATGAGGCAGGAGTACAGCGGATTTTGCAGAAATTAGAAATGGTGAGTTAGGAGTGGACGGTCATGAATACTCAGCTGTGTGCAATCAAGGGCAGCCGTGACGGCCTGGTGGTCACCATCAGCGATGCAGCACGCTTTGCCGAAGTATTAACCGCACTGGAGGAGCAGCTCATTGCCTCCGAGAGTTTTTTCCAAGGAAGCACTGTCAAGCTCCTGGTCCGGCAGGGAACCCTTTCCCCCAGCCAGCTGGACCAAATCGAAAGGATAATAACCCGCTACGGTATGAATCTCGATCGGCAGCCGCCCAGCTGGGGGCTGACGGCCGCCGCGAGGGAAGCGCCTGTTCCAGCCGCCCGCTCCGAGGTGGAGCACAACACCCTGCTGGTTAAGCGCACCATCCGTTCCGGTCAGAGGCTGCACTACGACGGCAACGTGGTGGTGATGGGGGATGTGAACCCCGGGGCCGAGGTGGTCTGCACAGGGGACATCTTGGTCTTGGGTTCGCTGAGGGGCGTGGCCCATGCCGGCGCGGAGGGGAAGACCGATGCCATCGTCTTCGCCTTTCGCTTGGAACCTACTCAGCTGCGCATTGCCCATGTGATTTCCCGGGCACCGGATGAGAAGCTGCCTCAGCCCCAGGGTCCGGAAATCGCCAGGGTTGTGGGAGATCGCATTCAGCTGTCAGTTTACAACCACTAAGGGTTGAGGGAGGAACTGGTATTGGGAAAAGTCATAGTGATCACTAGCGGAAAAGGCGGAGTAGGCAAGACGACAACCACTGCCAACATCGGAACCGGTTTGGCAGCCCTGGGGCAGAAAGTGTGCTTGGTGGATACCGATATCGGCCTGAGGAACCTGGATGTGGTTATGGGCCTGGAGAACAGGATTGTCTACGATCTGCTGCATGTTGTGGAGGGCCAGTGCCGTCTGCGGCAAGCGCTGATCAAGGACAAGCAGTTCGGCGACCGCTTAGTACTCCTGCCTGCGCCCCAGACCCGGGAAAAGGACGCGGTCACACCGGAGCAGATGAAGGAACTCATGAAGGAACTCAGGGAGGAGTATGATTTCGTGCTCCTGGACAGCCCCGCGGGCATTGAGCACGGTTTCAAGAACGCCGTTGCCGGAGCGGATCACGCCATTGTGGTCACGACGCCGGAGATCGCCGCGGTGCGGGACGCCGATCGGATCATCGGCCTTTTGGAGGCGGCTGAGCTCTACGATCCCCAGCTGATCATCAACCGGGTGCGCCCGGGCATGGTGCGCCGGGGAGATATGATGAGCATCGGCGACATCGATGACATCCTTGCCATAGAGATTTTGGGCGTGGTTCCCGATGATCAGGATATCATTGTGTCCACCAACAGGGGCGAACCGGTGGTCACCAATCCCAAGTCCCGTGCGGGCCAGGCCTACCGCAACATCGCCCGCCGCCTGCTTGGTGAAGAAGTCCCCCTGATGAATCTCGAGGAACGGAAGGTCATGCACTGGTTTAAGCGGCTCCTCAGCGGAGAGGCCCAATAGAAGGAGGGAGCGGCATGTTCGAGTTTCTCAGCAAGCTGTTTGGAGGGTTTGAAGGCAGCAAGAACCGTGCCAAGGAACGGCTCCGCCTGGTGCTGGTGCACGATCGGGCCAGTCTCTCTCCGGGTTTGGTGGAGGCCTTGAAAGAGGAGCTGATTGAGGTGATCACCAAGTACATGGAAATCGACGAAGAGGGTCTGGAAGTCAACTTCGACAAAAGCGATGACTCTGTGGCCTTAATTGCCAACATCCCTGTAAAAAGCGTAAAGCGCGGTATGGGCGAGGCGCCGGGGGGCAAAAGGCAGTCCAAGGGTAGGGGGCAGCAAGGGGGCAAGAAGAGGTAGAAATACGGGAGGTATGAACGGGCATCTCCACTAATATACTGACAGATGAGGGGGTGCCTGATCATGGCTGAGCGCTTTGCCCGCCATCTGCTGCTGGCGGCGGTCATCTTCGTGGTAATGGCTGCTTTGGTCTACAGCAACATGGAGTTGGTCCTGCCGGTAACCGAATATGTAAGTTATGTGGTCACAACTGATCTTTCCCTCCAGCCCATTCTCGAGAGGATGAACCTGGCTGAAAAACTGCCCCAGTGGCAGTCCTGGCTGAAAGGGTGGACCGAAGCCACCTCCGGCTGGTGAGGAAATGAGGATAGGCAGCTGTTTTGGGATTCCGCTAAAAGTGAATCCCTTTTTCATTCTCCTTTTGGTCTGGGCCGCCTTCTGGGGCAGGCTGGGGGAGGCGCTGCTCCTTTTGGCCATCGTGCTCTGGCATGAAACCTGCCATGTCCTGGCGGCGGCCGTGTACAAGCTGCCGGTTACAGACATCGAGCTGCTGCCCTTCGGCGGCGTGGCCAGGCTGGAGGCTTTTCTGCAGCTGAATCCCAAGGCGGAATGGATTGTGGCGGCTGCAGGTCCCCTGGGCAATCTGTTTTTGGTGGGTGCAGCCTATGGACTCGCTCCCTACCTGGCGATTGACGCCTACTGGTTCCGCTTCTTTGTCCAGGCCAATGCGGGTATGGCCCTGTTTAACCTGCTACCCTGTCTGCCCCTGGACGGTGGGCGGGTTCTGCGCAGCCTCTTGGTGCGCACCCAGGGTTTTGCCCAAGCCACCCGTGCCGCAGCCCGCCTAGGACAGGCCTGCAGCGTCCTGCTCCTGGGCTGGGGAGTTTACAATGTCCTTTACAAACGGTATAATTTTATATTAGTGCTTTTTGCAGGCGTAATGCTGTTTGCCGCTGCCCGGCAGGAGCTGACCAACGCCAGCTACGTGTTCATGCGCTATCTCACCGCCCGCAGACAGCAGCTGCGCCTGGCTCGGGTATGCGCTGTGAAGCATCTGGCCGCCACCAGCGAGAGCTCCTTGGGGGAAGTACTGCGCAGTTTCCAACCCCCCAGCTACCACTTGATCTGGGTGGTTGATCTGGATGGGAAAGTCGCGGGCTTCCTCGGGGAACTGGAAGTGATCAGCGCCCTGTTCGAGCATGGATTGTCCTGCAAACTAGGCACACTAACTATGCAGCAGTTATCCTGATTTATGCCGCGAAGGGAGTGGTTCTATGGACAGGCGCCTTCTGCCGCTTTTGCCGCTGGTGTCCAAACCAGCCCGTTATACCAACAACGAAGTAAACGCCCAGCACAAAGAGTGGACCCCAGACCGGGTCACCATGGCGCTGGCTTTTCCAGATATATACGACGTGGGCATGGGGCATCTGGGCTTCAAGATTCTCTACTCGATAATTAACGGCCGCCAGGATGCCCTGGCGGAGCGGGTGTATGCACCTTGGGTGGACATGCAGGCCCTCATGGAGGAGCGGGGCATACCCCTCACCGCACTGGAATCGGGCCGGGATCTGGCGGACTTTGATCTGGTGGGTTTCACCCTCCAACACGAGCTCAGCTACACCAACATTTTGAAGATGCTGGATCTAGGCAGGATTCCCAGGCGCGCCGCCCAGCGCGGGGAAGAAGATCCCCTGGTTGTGGCCGGCGGGCCCTGTGCCTTTA
>DGEY01000044.1:35741-38116 GCA_002391385.1 Firmicutes bacterium UBA3914
CTGCGGGGGGTGTATGTTCCCAGCTTCTACCGGCCCATCTATGCCGATGGGAAATTCCAGGGGATGGAACCTCTTTATCCCGATCTATCCGCGCATATCGAAAAGCGGGTCGCTGAGGACCTGGGCGCGCTGCCTTTCCCCCAGGAGTTTGTGGTACCCTACACCGAAGTCGTACACGACAGGGTGATGGTGGAGATCCTGCGGGGGTGCACCAGGGGCTGCCGTTTCTGCCAGGCGGGGATGATCTACCGCCCGGTGCGGGAGCGGGATCCCCAGCTCCTGCAGGAACAGGTGGCCAAGCTGGTAAGCAGCACAGGCTATGAGGAGATTTCCCTTTCCTCCCTTTCCAGCGGTGATTACACCCAGATCCGTTCCCTGGTTAAGGATCTGATAGCAGCCTACCAGAGCTGCGGCATTTCCGTCTCCCTGCCTTCCCTGCGGCTGGACTCCTTCGCTGTGGAGCTGGCCGAGGAGATCCAAAAGGCTCGCAAGACCGGGCTCACCTTTGCCCCAGAGGCGGGGACGCAGCGTCTGCGGGATGTGATCAACAAAAACGTGTCGGATCAAGACCTGCAGGATGTGGTACAGGCCGCCTTTCAAGCCGGCTGGTACCGCCTTAAGCTCTACTTCATGATCGGTCTGCCCACCGAGACCGCAGAAGACCTGGACGGCATCGCCCAGCTGGCCCGGCAGGTCCTGGCGTGGGGTAGGGAGTACCGCACCGCCCGCAAGAGGCCGGAGGTGACGGTGAGTGTAGCCTCCTTTGTACCCAAACCCCACACGCCCTTCCAGTGGTTTGGCCAGAACCCCCTGGAGGTGCTGGCGGAGAAGCAGGAGTACCTCATGGAGCGCCTGCGCCATCCCGGCATCCAGTTCAGCTTGCACCAGGTGGAGCACAGCTTCCTGGAGGCGGCTTTCTCCAGGGGCGATCGGAGGCTCGGGGCAGTGCTGGAGCGGGCGGTGGACCTGGGCTGCCAGTTCGACAGCTGGGGCGATCAGCTGCGCTTTGAGAGCTGGCTCCAGGCATTCCGGGAGGCGGGCCTTGACCCGGCGGAGTACGCGCAGCGCTTCATCGATCCCCAAGACCCTCTGCCCTGGGATCACCTGAGCCCCGGTGTGGACAAAAAGTTCCTTATCCGGGAATGGGAGCTCGCCCAGCAGGGCCTGCCCACGCCGGACTGCCGCTGGGATCGCTGCAGTCTCTGCGGGGTGTGCTTCAACTTGGCGGTGAAAAACCGGCTGACGGAGGCGAACGGCGGTGAGTAGGACCATACGCTTTCAGTTTACCAAAGGTCCGGAAGTGCGGTTTCTGTCCCACCTTGACCTAGTGCGGGCCATGGATAGGGCGGCCCGCCGGGCAGGTCTGCCCATGGCTTTTTCCGCAGGTTTTTCTCCCCGGCCCCTCATGAGTTACAGCTATCCCCTGGCCGTGGGCGTGCTTTCCGAGGCGGAATACGCCGACTTCCAGCTGGCGGAAGACCTTACGCCCCAGGAGTTCATGGAACGCTACAACAACCACTTGCCCCCAGGTTTCCGGGTGCTGCGGGCTGAGCGCCTGGCGGAGGGAGCTCCGGCGCTGATGAGCGAGATCAATGCTGCCCTTTGGCAGCTGGAGCTGCCTGGAGCCGCGGTAGATGAAGTGAAGCGGCGCTGGCAGGAGCTGAAGGGCATGGATAGCTTTGAGGTGGAGCGGGAGACTAAACGGGGAACTCGCCGGGTCAACCTGCTTCCCTTGATCTTCGGGCTGACTAAGATAGAGGAACGGGATGGGGCCGTGGAAGTCCACTGCCTGGCCGGCCTGGGCCCGGAAGGGAACCTGCGGGTGGAAGAGATGGGACTGCTTCTGGGGTTCAGCCCCGCGGAGGCAGTCATTACCAGGATAGGTCAGTTCAAAAAGGAGGGGAGCCGCTATCAGCCTCCCCTGGGGAATCGAGGGTTCACATGGACAGACAGCTAGTCATCTCCGCGCTGCTCCAACATGTCCAGGTCGGGCTTGTGGAAGACGGGCGGCTGGTGGAGTATTACCTGGAACACGATGTTGAAGACCGGCTGGTGAACAACATCTACAAGGGCCGGGTGGAAAACGTTCTGCCCGGCATGGACGCGGCCTTTGTGGATATCGGCCTGGCGAAAAACGCCTTTTTGTACCTGGCGGATCTCCAAGGCGATCCCAAGGCGCAGGCCCTGCACAAGGGGGATACCCTGCTGGTTCAGGTGGTGAAGGAAGCGGAAGGGGCCAAGGGTCCCAGGGTTACCACGGAAATCACCCTGCCGGGACGGTTCCTGGTGCTCCTCCCCTTTCAAAGCAGCGTGGGCATCTCCCGCCAGATCACTTCGGAAGAGGAACGCTCCAGGCTGAAGGAACTGGCGGAAGC
>DGEY01000044.1:38366-45349 GCA_002391385.1 Firmicutes bacterium UBA3914
GCGCAAAGGAAGCGGGCCCCTGCTGTACCGGGATCATGATCTGGTCTACCGGATTTTGCGCGACCTATACAGCCCTCCCCACACCAGGATCATCGTGGACAATCGGGCCCTGAAGCGCCGGGTGGAGGAGGAGCTGCGGGAAATGGGCCTGGATGCCGGTGGGGTGGAGCTTTACCGGGGCAAGCTGGACGTTTTCACGTACCTAGGTCTGGATAAAGACCTGGACAGGGCCCGCACTCCCCGGGTGTGGCTGGACTGCGGAGGCTACCTGGTGATCAACCAGACCGAGGCCCTGCTTACCATCGATGTGAATACGGGGAAATTCGTGGGCGGGGCTGATCTGCAGGACACGGTGCTCAAGACCAATCTGGAGGCCGCGGAGGAGATCGCCCACCAGCTGCGCCTGCGCAATGTGGGCGGTATTGTGATCATTGACTTTGTGCACATGCCCCGGGAGGCTGACCGGGAGGCGGTGCTTCAGAGGCTCGCGGAAAGCCTGGGCGCAGACAAAACCCGCACCAGACTGTGCGGCTTTACCAGGCTGGGCTTGGTGGAGCTGACCCGCAAAAAGGCCAAGCGGCCTTTGGCGGAGATGCTGGAGGTGGAATGCCCCCACTGCCGCGGCACCGGGAGGGTGGATTCCGATGAGACCACCGCCCTGCGCATCGCCCGGCAGGTCCAGGCCCGGGCTGCGGAAGCAGAAGTGGAGGCGGTGTTGGTGCGCTGCCATTCGGCGGTCGCGGCCCACCTCATCGGTCCCGGCGCCGCTCATCTGGAGCTTTTAGAAAAGCAAACCGGTAAGCAGGTCTTTGTGCGGGGTGATGACGAACTGCCCAAGGACGAGTTCGAGCTGATCAGTGGTGCGGCGGAAGCCCTGCGCAAGCAGGCTCTACCTGTTGCAGTGGGGGATAGTCTGACCGTGCAGATTCTCGAACCCCACGCCAAAAACCCCGGCAGCGGCCTGGCCCGCCTCCATGGCTATGCCCTGGAGTGTTTGGACTGTGCCTCTTTAGTGGGCCAGCTGGTGCAGGTGGAAATTGTGGCGGTTTACCGCACCAGTGCAGTGGCCCGCCTGGTGGAAAACCGGAATTGACAGGGACGGACCTTGGTGTTAGAATTGGTCATGTAGATGCGCCGGTCATTGGGATCGGGCGTCGAAACCGCTCAGAAAAGGTTCTAAATCCTGCAAAGGTACCTTTATGGCGAGTCTGGAGAAGGAGGTGCACTAGATGTACGCCGTCATCGAAACAGGTGGTAAGCAGTACCGCGTGTCCGCAGGGGATACCATCTTCGTGGAGAAGCTGGCTGTGAACGAAGGTGATGAGGTCATCTTCGATCGCGTTCTGCTGGTGAACAAGGATGGTCAAATCCAGGTGGGCAAGCCCTATATCGAGGGTGCGCAGGTGGTGGCTAAGGCTGTGAAGCAGGGCAAAGCGAAGAAGATCACCGTCTTCAAGTACAAGCCTAAGAAGAACTACAAGAAGAAGCAAGGCCATCGCCAGCCTTACACCAAACTGGTTATCGAATCCATCTCCGCTTAAGCCATGATCACTGTGGAGTTTTTCAGGTCAAAGCGGGGCTGCTTTGGCTTCAAGGCCCGGGGACACGCCAGGTTTGCTGACCCCGGAAAGGACATCGTCTGTGCAGCCGTCAGCGCCTTGACCCAAACGGCGGTGCTGGGCCTTACCGAAGTTGTGGACCTCCAGTGCCGGATCCAGCGGGAGGATCGGGCAGGACTCTTAGACTGCCTGCTCCCCGATGGGCTTGCCGACGAGCAGTGGAAGCAGGCTCAGTTGATCTTCGAAGTGCTCTATGCCGGGCTTAAAGCAATGGAAAAGGAATACAAGCGATTCATACGTGTGAAGGAGGTGCCATACCGTGAGAATGAATCTTCAGCTTTTCGCCACCAAAAAAGGCGGTGGAAGCACTAAGAACGGCCGAGATTCGGCAGCGAAGCGCCTGGGCGTGAAAAGCCATGACGGGCAGTTTGTAACGGCGGGTAGTATCATCGTCAGGCAGCGGGGAACTCGGGTCAAACCCGGTCTCAACGTTGGTCTCGGGAAGGATGATACTCTGTATGCCAAGGTGGATGGCTACGTTTCCTTCGAACGCAGAGGAAAAAGAGGAACAGCGGTTAGCGTTGTAACTGACGCCGTACTCGCGTAAGCGAAATCCCTTTTGTGCTTCGGTGCAAAGGGGATTTTTTTCGGAGGGGGACAGGTTATGTTTATCGATCGAGCCCGCATCTATCTCAAGGCCGGGGACGGCGGCGATGGCGTCGTCCGTTTTCGGCGCGAGAAATATGTGCCGGCTGGGGGCCCGGCCGGTGGCGATGGCGGGCGGGGTGGCAGCATCTATTTTGTCGTGGATGAAGGCATGTCCACCCTGATGGATTTCCGCTACCGCCGCAAATTCGTGGCCCCTTCCGGCGAGCCAGGGAAGTCCAAGAATATGGCGGGGAAAGACGGTGAGGATCTGGAGATCCGGGTGCCCCCGGGCACCATCGTGAAAGATGATCAAACAGGGGAAGTCCTGCTGGATCTCACCGCCCCTGGAGCCCGTGTCTTGGTGCTGCCTGGGGGCCGCGGCGGCCGGGGCAACGCCCGCTTTGCCACCCCCACCAGGCGCGCGCCTTCCTTTGCTGAGCGGGGCGAGCCCGGGCCGGAGCTCTGGGTCCAGTTGGAACTGAAGCTTTTGGCTGATGTGGGCTTGGTTGGCTACCCCAATGTGGGTAAATCAACGCTGCTGGCGGCAGTCTCTGCAGCCCGTCCCAAGATCGCCAACTATCCCTTTACTACCTTACGGCCTAACCTGGGCGTGGTGGCGCTGGATGAGGGGCATTCCTTTGTGCTTGCGGATATTCCCGGCTTGATTGAAGGGGCCCACACGGGCGTGGGTTTGGGCACGGAGTTTTTGCGGCACGTGGAACGAACCCGCCTCCTTCTGCACATCGTTGACGCTTCGGGGCTTGAGGGCCGGGATCCGGTGGAAGATTATCATAAAATCAACGCCGAGCTGCGCCTGTACAGCCCGGAGCTGGCGGAGCGCCCCCAGATCCTGGTGGCCAACAAGGTGGATCTTCCCCAGGCCCAGGGCAATCTGCCGCGCCTTGAGGAGCTGGCAGCAAGCCAAGGGCTGGAGTTTTTTGTGATCTCCGCCGCCACAGGTCAGGGCACTGGGCCTCTGATGCGCCGGGCCGGACAGCTCCTGCTGGAATTGAAGAAGGCGGAGCCCCTGCCCGAGCAGGTTCAGGAGCTGGTACTGCCGAAAAAGGTGCCGGCTCCCCTGGAGGAGTTCACCGTTACCCAGGTGGATGGGGAGTTTGTCGTGGAAGGGGAGGGCCTGGAGCGGCTCATGCGCCGCCTGGACTTGAACAACCGGGAAGCTGTCCGCTATCTGCAGACAGTGTTTGAAAAAATTGGCTTGAACAAAACCCTGGACGAAATGGGTGTGCCGGCAGGTGCAACCGTCAGGGTTGGAGAATTAGAGTTTGAATACATGGAATGAGGGTTTCTATGCTGACCAGCAAACAACGGGCTTACTTGCGCAGTTTGGGCAATGAACTTGAGCCGGTCTTTCAGATCGGCAAAGGCGGGCTCTCTGAAGAGATCCTGAACCAGCTGGACGCTGTCCTGGAAGCGAGGGAGCTGATCAAGGTTAGGGTCCTCAAGAGCTGTCTGGATGATCCGGGTGCTTTGGCCGATGAAATAGCCGCGGAGCTCGGCTGTGATGTGGTGCAGAAGATCGGCCGGATCTTCCTGCTCTACCGCCCGGCTGAAGAGCCCCGAATTCAACTGCCCTGAAGGAGTCTAGAGAATGACCAACAGGATCATGCGTCTGGGGATCATGGGCGGCACCTTTGACCCGGTGCACTACGGCCATTTGGTGACCGCGGAAGGGGCGAGGTATACCTTTGGGTTGGACCAGGTGCTGTTTGTGCCCGCAGGTAAGCCGCCCCATAAGCAGAACGCTCAGGTCTCCGACCCCGAGCACCGCTACATGATGACCGTCCTGGCCACCTTGACCAATCCCTACTTCGAGGTTTCGCGGCTGGAGATCGACCGCGGTGGGGTCAGTTATACAGTAGATACACTGCGCACTCTCCGGGAGCAGTACGGCCCCGAGGCGGAGTTGTTTTTTATTACGGGAGCCGACGCCATTTTAGATATTACCACCTGGAAAGATAGTGACCAGTGCCTGGCCCTGGCCCATTTTGTGGCCGCCACCCGCCCCGGCTTTTCCCTGGACCACCTTCCCGAGTCCACCCGGCAGTGGCTGGCCCGCTATAAAGATCGCTTTCATATTCTGCGTGTTCCTGCCATGGCCATCTCGTCCACGGAGATCAGGGAGCGGGTTAGGGAAGGCTGTTCCATCCGCTACCTGGTGCCGGAGCCCGTGGAGCACTACATCCGCAGACAGGGCCTTTATCTAGAGCACGTACCCCAAAGCGGGACAAGTGGTGCGAATAGTTGTAGATGAGGGAGGGGGGATAGGATGCTCACAGAAGAAGAAGTCCGCAGGCGCCGGGCAGAACTGGAGGAACGCCGCGCCTGGAGACGGCGCTACCGCCGCAGGCAGATTATCTTTTATACCTTGTTTTTTGCAGTTGGCATAATCCTTATGCTCTTCACAGCCCGCTACACCTATTACCGCCAGGCTATCGCCACCCAGGGGGATGGGGCGGAGGACGGGCGGCTCTTGGTGCTGTTTTTGGGCACCGACGATGTTCTGGAGGCCAGTACCAGGGCGGATACGATTATGCTCCTGTCTGTGGACACCGATTCAGGCGACGTGGGAGTTCTGTCCATCCCCAGGGATACCCGGGTTTGGTCGCCTTCCCGGCAGAGCTGGGACCGGATCAATGCACTCTATGCCCATGGTGGGACGAAGTTGGTGCTGGAGGCTGTTTCCCAGTTGGTGGGAGTGCCCGTCCGCTACTACGTACACACAGACTTCCGGGGCTTTCAGGAGCTGGTGGATATCCTGGGTGGCGTGGAACTCACAGTACCCAAGCGCATGTACTATGTGGACAAAGCCCAGGGTTTGGAGATCGATCTGCAGCCGGGCCGGCAGGTCCTGGATGGAGCCAAGGCCCTGCAGTTTGTGCGCTACCGGGACAGCCTAGGCGATGTTTCGCTGGTTGATCCCTTTGGCGATCAATATGGGGGCAGGGTGGAGCGGCAGCGCCAGTTTGTGCAGGCTCTGGCGGATAAGGTGCTCAGTTCCACAGGCCTGATTAAGCTTCCCCAGCTGGTTACCCAGGTGTTTAAGATCGTGGATACCAACCTGCCATGGGAGACAGTTTTGTCTCTGGCCGTTTCCGCAGGTAAGTTCTCTGCAGACCGCCTTGATACCGCGGTGCTCCCCGGGAACAGCCAGGTGATCAACGGCGCCTGGTACTGGATTGTCAACGAGCAGAAGGCAGCCCAGGTGGTTGATACTGTGGTGAAGGGCAGACCTGAGCCCCTGCAGCTCGTTGTGCTCAACGGCAGCGGTCGGGCCGGTATTGCCGGGCAGGTGAGCGAACTACTGCGGCAGTATGGCTACACAGTGGTTTCCACAGGCAATGCGGATCACTTTAACCATCCAACAACTCTGGTTATGACTGCTCCCAGAAACGCCCAGCGGGTTAAACCCCTGGCAGAGTTCTTGGGCGCTTCCATCCAGGAGGTGGAGGGGGCAGGTTCGGAAGTAACGGTGATTATCGGTAAAGACTTTACTCTGACGGGGGAGAGGAGTGTGGGAATTTGACCAAAACCAGCGCCGTGACAATAGCCAAGGTGGCTGCTCGCGCTGCAGACAGCAAGAAGGCCGATAATGTACAGGTGCTGAAAATGCCTGAAGTGATGGTGGAGGCGGAGTACTTCGTCATTTGCAGCGCCTCTACCCACGTTCAGCTGCGGGTGATCGTGGATGAGGTGATCGCTGCTCTGCAGCAGGAAGGAGTGGAGCTGCTGCGCCAGGAGGGGGGCCCCGGCAACAGCTGGATTCTCCTGGATTACGGCGCGGTGATTGTCCACGTTTTCCTGGAAGAAGATCGCCACTACTACGCCCTGGAAAGGCTGTGGGCTGATGCCCAGCCTGTGGCTTGGCATGCGTGAAGCCTACTCTGTGCTGGCCAGGTTCTATGATCTGTGTATGGAAGCGGATTACGACCAGTGGGTGAGTTACCTTCTGGATCTCTGCCGCGATCATCACCATGTGCCCGGGTCCATCGTGGATTTGGGGTGCGGCACCGGTAATCTGACCATACCCTTGGCCGAGCAGGGCTACCGGCTGACCGGCGTTGACCGATCGTGGGCGATGATTGCCGAGGCGAAGCGCAAGGCTTCAGTATTGGGTCTGGAGATACCCTTTTACGTGGCTGATCTGCGGGAGGTGCGCTTGAGCGGTGTCACTTTCGATACCGCCATCAGTGCCTGTGATGTTCTGAATTACCTTCCCACGGAAGAGGATCTGGCCCAGGCCTTTGCCACGGTTTTTCAGCTGCTCGCCTCCGGAGGAATGTGGCTCTTTGACCTCAACCCCGAGTGGAGGTTGAGGGAAGTATACGGAGATCAGTCCTACGCCGATCTCCAGGAAGATTTTGCTTTCTTTTGGGACAACAGCTTCGACGCCACCGCCGGCGTCTGCACCATGGACCTCACCTTCTTTGTGCAGGTCCCCGATGGAAGCTACAAAAGGATCACAGAACGCCACCGGCAGAGGGTCTGGCTGCCTGAGCAGATGGAAAGACTCTGCGCCGATCACGGGTTTAGACTGCTTGGCGCCTATGACTTTTTAACCAGCGATCCCCTCAGTCCCGAGGGGGAGCGCTGGCAGTTTGTGGCGCAGAAACAGGTGGCAAGCGGCAAGTAGCAGATGGAGGATACAAAAAGAGGGGGCTGTTGCAGAATGAACGTTGATTAGTGCATCCTGCACGGCCCTTTTTTGTCTAATAACGAGAATACGGGCTCGCGAAGGAGCCCGGACCCTGGTATTAT
>DGEY01000006.1:0-17064 GCA_002391385.1 Firmicutes bacterium UBA3914
CCTTGAAGCCATCCGTCCTAACTTGCAGAGCTATCCAGCTATCGGGCTTTCCCATTCGCGGCAGGGTTACCCACTCTACAAGCCAACCCCGGTTCGCTTACGCTATGTTCCAAGGCACCCCCTCGGCTTCCTCCAGACCCCACTGTTGCCAGTGGCGCCCTTGCCTGCTGGTTACCTTCCCGCTGGTTGGGCGGTAGGGTTTCTCTCAACCCATCGGCTCGGTAGACATGCCGGGCACACAAAAAGCCACCCCTGACAGGGATGGCCTGCCCCTATTCTAGCTGACGGCATTGGGTGTGACAATGGGGTTCTGCCAGACATACTCCAGGGCAATGGCCCCGGTGCCCAAAAGAAACGCTTCCTGGCCAAAGGTGGAAAGGCGCACCTTGGTGTTGGCCCTGATTTCCGGGGCGAGCCTGGAAAGGAGTGTCTCCTTCGCGGTATCGAACCAGAGGGAACCAAACTCGGTCATCTCATCGCCAAACACCACCACCGCGGGATTCACCAAGTTCACTGCCCCGGCCGCGGCGGCTCCGGTGTAGATGGCTGCCTGCTTGACCCCTTCCAACACCACAGGATGGCCTTCCCGGGCCAAGGTCACCAGATCCTCCAAGCTTACATCTGATCCCAATTCTTGCCGCATCTGCTTGAGAAAGGCCCTGCTGGAAGCATAGTTGGTCAAGCAGCCCGTTCCGCCGCACTCACAGGGGGGCCCGGAGAGATTCACGCTGAGATGGCCGATTTGACCTGCCGTACCCATGTAACCGCGGTAGACTTCGCCGTCTAAGACCAACCCGGCACCGATTCCCCGCCCCACCGCGATATAAAGTACACTGCTGGCTTCCCTCGCCTCGCCAAAGAGCACTTCCGCTAAGGCAGCGGCATTGGCGTCGTGCTCCAGGATGGTGGGGATGCCAAAATGGTCCTGAATCAGCGAGCGGATGGGAACGTCCCGCCAGTGGACATTGCCATGGAGGTGGGTGATCTTACCTTCCTTGAAGTTGATGGGACCGGGGGTGATTACGCCGATGGCCTGCAGACTGGAACGCACGCCGCTTTCTTCCACCACTTCCTCCATGAGATCCAGCATGCTGCGGAGCACGCGTTCCGCATCCTCAAAATCCTCGATGACCGCCGTTTTGGCCAGGATCACCTCGGCTTTGGGGTTGAACACCCGGCACACTATGGAGGATCGGGAAAGGCGCACGCCCAAAACATGGAACCCCCGGCGGTTGATGGCCAGGCCCACGGCCCGGCGTCCCTTCTTGCCCGAAAGATAACCGGTTTCCACCACATAACCCGAAGCGATCAGGTCCCTCACTATATTGGTGACGGTGCCAGGCGTTAAACCAACCATGTCGGCAACCTGCCGGCGGCAGATCTGCTCGTTCTGGCGGATGCACTGCAGCACTGTCACCTGGTTGAGCTTCTGAACATCCTCGATATTCTTGCCGGGCAGCTCCTTCTTGTTCATGTTCATGTTCATTCCCATCGCTCCCTAACCAACACATTCATCAACTAGATTATTTTATCCAAAGCATTAATTCAAGGGGGCGGCAGACAATTCCTGCACCCAAGGCCACCGCCATGAACCCCTGGCCGAAACGGCAAAGAGACCGGGGAGCCCGATGCTGCGGCCCCCCGGTCAGGATCGGTTCTGTGCCCCTAGAGACCCAGGACGTTATGGATGTATCTTCTGGAATCCATGGCCGCCTTGTAGTTGCAGACCGGCGGGTTGTCCAGTTCCACGCAGAGGACGCCGTCATAGCCGTGCTTCTTGAGGACTTTGTACACACCTTTGAAATCGACGATGCCATAGCCCAAGGTGCAAAAACGGGCCATGGGCCACTGGGCATACTCCTCGCTGGGGGCATAGACGTCTTTCAGGTGCACATAGCCGAGCCTGTCCCCGTATTTGTCAAAGGCCCGGACGCAGTCCATGCCGGCTAAGGTGGTGTGGGCCGTGTCCAAACAGAGGCTGACCAGCTGCGGATCGGTGTTGGCCAGGAAGAGATCGATCTCTTCTTCCTTATAGATGGCTGTGTTGGCATGGGGGTGCATGCAGGCCACCAAGCCGTTGTCCCGGCAGAGCCTGCCGATTCTATTGGACAGCTCCGCGTAGGCCAGGACGGTCTGTTCATCTAAGGGACGTTCGTAGGGCTCATCCTGCCACATCACCGCCTGGAGGTTCATGTAAGTGGCTCCGATCTGCTTCATGAAATCCACATATTCCACCGCTTTGGCGTAGTCCGCTTCCGGATCGGTGGAGAAGTGATGGTAAAGGCAGGCCATTTCCAACCCGTATTTGTCCAAAAGCTCTTTTACGGCCTTGGCATCATTATCGAAGTACTTGGTGATGAAGGCGAAATTCTCCACCGCATCATAGCCCAGATCCGCTACTTCCTTGAGAAACTGCTCAAACTCGTACTTTTGATTGTCCTGATGGTGAATCAACCACGTCCAGCCAGTATAAGCGATCTTCATTTCCTTCGCCTCCCATGTCGCTTTAGATTTACAGCTACCTGTCGATGATTCCCAAAACCCGGGCTTTCTCCATGGGTGCCTGACGGGTAAAGGGCGAGTGGATCTCTTCCCGCGCCTGCTTCGCACTGCTCCGCTCAAAGGCGGTCATCACATCCAGGACATGGAAGAGCTGCTCCAGATTGGCCCTGATGGGCCGCTTGTTTTTCAAGGCTACCGCCATATCAGCCAGACCCAAGCCCCGGAAGTTGTCTTTGTAGTCGAACACCAGGGGCATCTCCAGATACTCACCTACTTCGGGACGGAGCAGGTAGACCTTCTCACCGAACATGTTGGGGTCGGGAACCCGCAGGGTTCCTTCTGTACCGTAGATCTCAAAGCGGGCCTGCTCTTTGTAGACCACATCAAAGGTGGTGAACAAAGTGCCCACCGCCCCACTGTCCAGTTCCAAGATCCCGATGAGATGGGTGGGTACCTCCACATCCACCACTTTGCCCGCCAGGGGCTGGCTGGTGATGGTGCGCTGCTTGAAGGTGGTGCGGGCCACGCTGGTCACGGCAGCCACCCGTCCCAAGAGGTTGACTAGGGCCGTGAGGTAATAGGGCCCCATATCCAACAGCGGTCCTCCGCCGAATTTGTAATAGAACTCGGGACTGGGATGCCAGCTTTCATGGCCCCGGCAGATCATGGAGGCAGTAAAGCCGATGGGCTCGCCGATAAACCCGGCATCGATCAGTTTACGGCAGGTCTGGATGGAAGCACCTAAGAAGGTATCCGGCGCCCCGCCGATGCTCAGTCCCCGCTCCCGGGCCAAATTAACCAGCTGTTCCCCTTCTTCTTTCGTGGCCGCCAAGGGCTTTTCCGTGTAAACATGCTTACCCGCTTCCAGGGCCGCCTTGGTCACGGCGAAGTGCTCATAGGGACGGGTCAGATTGACGATGATCTCCACTTCCCCATCCCCGCAGGCCTCCTGCAAGGTCTCGTAGACTTTGGGGATCCCGTACTTTTTCTGAGCTTGCTCCGCCTTTTCGCGAATGGAATCACAAACACCAATAACTTCAACCTGCTTAAAATACCTGGTCAAATTGTCGAGATAAATGCCGCTGATATCCCCTACTCCAATCAGGGCAACTTTGGTGGTCTCCATATGTTCTCCTCCCAGCTTGCCATACATCTAAGCTTCTTGCTGCTCTACCAGATGGTGTAACCTCCATCCAGCACCAGAACATGTCCTGTCATAAAACTAGAGGCGTCCGAGGCCAGGTAAACGGCGGTGGGACCGATCTCCTTGGGATCAGCAAAGCGGCCCATGGGCGTTTGCTCCAGTGCGTCCCTGCCCTGCTCGGTCTGCATCCACGGCTCGTTCAAAGGGGTGAGGAAATACCCTGGGGCAATGGCGTTAACCCGGATGCCGTGGGGCGCCCACTCCGCGGCAAAGGCCCGGGTCAAGCCGTTCACCCCCGCTTTGGCGGCGCAGTACACCCCAACGGGCCGCCGTCTGTTGATGATAAGCGAAGACATGGAAGAAATGTTGATGAGCGATCCCCGGATGCCGAGGTTCAGCATGGCTCTGCCCGCCGCCTGGCACACGTTGAACGTCCCCTTGAGATTCACATCCATGATGGTGTCGTAATCCGCTTCAGTGATCTCCGCCATGGGATAGCGGCGGTTGAGCCCCGCGCTGTTCACCACCACATCCAGGCGCCCGTAGCGCTCCACCACATGGCTAACCAGGCTGTCCACACCGCTGCGCTGGGCCACATCCACCTGGTAGGCTTCGGCGGCAAAGCCCGCCTGCCTCAGCTCTTCCGCGGTGGCCCGGGCCTTTTCCTCGTTGATGTCGGCAATGACGATTTTAGCCCCCGCACCAGCCAGGCTGAAGGCCATGGCCCGGCCTAGGCCCTGGGCCCCTCCGGTGACCACGGCCACTTTCCCCGTGAGACTGAAAGCTTCCAGCAATCCATCCTCACCCCCTTCCCATCAGGAAGCGGGCTCGCTCGCAGATGGCCTCTGTGGTCAAGCCGTAGTGGGCCAAAAGTTCCCCGTGGCTCTGGGCCGATTGACCGAAGGCATCCTCCACCCCGATCAGACAGGTGGGCTTGGGGGTGAGGGCCAGCGCTTCCAAAACGGCGCTGCCCAAGCCGCCAATCACGCTGTGTTCCTCCACGGTGATCACGCCCTTGACATCCGCGGCCAAGCGCTGGATGCCATCTTTGGCCAAGGGCTTCACGCAGCTCACATTGACCACCCGCAGGGAAATTCCCTCCTGGGCCAGGATCTCCCGGGCTTCCAGGGCGAGGCTAGTCATGAGGCCGTTGGCGAAGACCACCAGGTCCTTACCATCCTGCAGGAGCGCAGGCCCTAGGCCTGGTTCTTCCTTGGGTAGGTATTCCATGGGCGAACGGCTGATGCGGATGTAGACGGGACCCCTTATTTCCAAAGCCAGATCCACCGCTTCCTCCACTTCCCCGGGGTCCATGGGCACCAAAACGGTCATGTTGGGCAGGGCCCGCATGATGGCCACATCCTCCAGCGCCTGATGGGTGGCTCCATCCCCGAAGTCGGAAAAGCCGTAGCTGGAACCAACCAGCTTCACGTTGGCTTTGGCCAAGGCCACGCTCTGCCGGACCTGCTCAAAGGCCCGGCCGGTTAAGAACACCGCAAAGGAATGCACAAAGGGGATCTTACCCCCTAAAGCCAGTCCCGCGGCCACAGCCACCATGTTCTGTTCACCGATGCCCATTTCAAAGTGCCTTTCCGGATACTGTTCCCGCAGGAGACAGGACATGGTGGAACCGCTCAGGTCCGCATCCAGGGCCACGATCCGTTCATCTTCCGCCGCCCGCTTCACCAGATACCTGCCGTAGGCTTCCCGCGGACACGCAAGTTTTCTCATCTGCTACACCCCATCCCCGGCAATCTCCCGCAGCGCCTGCTGGTACTGCTCCTCAGTGAGCGCCCCATTGTGGAAACTGGCCACGTTCTCCGCAAAGGACACCCCTTTGCCCTTCACCGTATGGGCGATAATGGCCACAGGCTGCCCGGTGGACTGGTCCGCGGCATCCAGGGCATCGACGATGGCTGCAAAGTCATGGCCGTCGATTTCCAAAACACGCCAGCCGAAGGCCCTGAACTTCTCGGCGATCGGGCCCACATCGTAAAGCTCGGGAATTCTGCCCGTGGCCTGCATCTTGTTGTGATCAACGATGGCAATGAGGCGGTCGGTTTTGTAAAAAGCGGCGGCGGTGGCCGCTTCCCAGACCTGTCCTTCCGCCAGTTCCGCATCGCCTAAAATGACATAGACCCTGTAGTCCCGCCTATCCAGCCGGCCAGCCAAGGCCAGCCCCAAGCCGATGGAGAGCCCCTGGCCGAGACTGCCGGTGTTGGCCTCGACGCCAGGGGTGCGATCCCGCTCGGGGTGCCCCTGGAGAAAAGAGCCCAGCTGCTTTGTGGTCTCCAGGGCCGCGGGCGGAAAATAACCGCAGTGGGCCAAGGCGGCATACTGGGCCAGTACCGAGTGGCCCTTGCTTAAGATCAGCCGATCCCGGTCCGCATGCTCAGGATCCTCAGGCCAGTGGCGCATTTTGTAAAAATACAGGGCGGTGACCAGATCCGCGCAGGACATGGAACCCCCTAAATGGCCCCGCTGATTGACACCGATGGCCCGGATAATCCCTTCCCTCACCAGGCGCGCTTTAGCTTCTAGGTACTTCACATCTCGTTTTTCCATGGGCCTGCCTCAACTTTCCTGCTTGAGTGACAGCGAGTTCAACTTCTCGTAGAACAGGGCCAGACCGCCATGGTCGCGGTCTCCCAAGCCATCCCCGAGCAAGACCTGGAGCATCTCCATCACCTGTGCGGTGAGGGGTACGGCGACATTCAGCTCCCGGCTGGTTTCCAGGACATTGGCCAGGTCTTTGGCATGGAGGTTAATCCGAAAGCCCGGCGCGAAGTTCCCGGAGAACATGCGGGGGGCCTTATCCTCCAGGCACTGGCTGCCCGCGAGCCCGCCGCGGATGGCCTGGAAGATCCGCTCGGGATCCACCCCCGCCTTCTTGCCCAGGGTCAAGGCTTCCGCGATCACCGCAATATTCACCGCCACGATCATCTGGTTCACCAGCTTGCACATCTGCCCAGCCCCTGCGGGGCCAACCAGGACGATGGAACCGGCCATGGCCCCAAGCACATCCTTCACCGCGGCAAAAGCTTGTTCACTGCCCCCCACCATCACGGCCAAGGTACCCGCCTGGGCCTTCTCCACGCCGCCGGAAACGGGGGCGTCCAGGGCCTCGACCCCCTTTTCCTGCAGCCTTTCCGCGATTTCCTTCGCCGCCAGGGGCGAGATGGAGCTCATGTCCACGAAATACTGGCCGGGGCGCAGCGCCGGGTAAAGGCCGTTTTCGCCAAAAACAACTTCCCGGACATGGGGCGAGTTGGGCAGCATGGTGACAATCACTTCCGCAGCCTCCGCCACCTCCCGGGGCGTCTTCGCCCCCTGGGCCCCTGCCTCCACCAGGGCTGCCACCTTATGCTCATTGCGGTCATACACTGTGAGCGGGTAGCCCGCCTTGAGCAGGTTCAAAGCCATGGGGCGCCCCATGAGCCCCAGACCGATAAACCCGATCTTCCTCAATGCAGCTCCTCCTTTCGCCTGTTTTCCAAGATGGCCTTATAAGTGCGCTCCATGTGGGTGCGCATGGCTTCCGCGGCCAGCTCTTCATCTCCAGCCTTTATGGCCTCCAGAATGGCGCGGTGATCGTTGATGCCCCGTTCTATGGCATCGGCGAAAGCGACGATTTCCAGCTGCTGGGACACCAAGAACACCTCGATGGCTTCGTAGATTTTCACAATTACGTTGTTTTGGGTAGCCAGGACAATCTGCTTGTGGAAGCTGTGATCATGGCGGGCGAACTGCTCACGGTCCTCCCGGGAAGCCTCCATTTTCTCCAGCAGTGCCTCCAGTCCCCCCAGCATCTCGGGGGTAGCCCGGCGGGCCGCCAGCTGGGCGGTGGTCACCTCCACCATGCGCCTGGCTTCCATAATGGCGAACACATCTTCCCGGTCGGCCATCAGCCGGGGCATCAGGGGATGGAGGTAATCCTCCGGCTCGGGATACCAAACGAAATTGCCTTCCCCATGCCGGATCTGGACCAGCCCCCGGGAGCTTAACGAACGCAGCGCCTCCCGGAGTGCGGAGCGGCTTACCCCGAATTCCTTGGCCAGTTCCACTTCACTGGGCAGTCGCTCTCCCTTTTCCCAATGCCCGCTGACAATGAGCCGCTGCAGCTCTTCGGCGACCTCTTCCCACACCTTTTTTCTGCGTATCTTGTTAATTCCCATCTGCATTACCTACCTTCAAAGACTCACCGGTACAAATGACACTTCACCAGCCGATCATCCACCCTATAGTGTTCAGGCTCCTGCCTTTGGCAGATCTCCATCACCCGCGGGCAGCGTCCCGCGAACTTACAGCCCTGCCTGGTGTACTCCCTGGCCTCCAAATCGCTCAAGGCGATATCCTCCGTCCACCTATCCCGGGGATCGGGGGCAGGCACTGAACTTTGCAGGAGCTGACTGTAGGGATGGAGCGGATTGTCCAAAACCTTCTTCACGGAACCGATCTCCACGAACTGGCCCCGGAGCATAATGGCGATGCGATCGCTGATGTAGTAGGCGGTGGCCAGGTCGTGGGTGATGTAGATGATGCTCACCCCCTGCTCTTCTTTCAGGCGCTTGAACAGGTTCACCACCGACATGCGTAGGGAAGCATCGATCATGGAAACCGGTTCATCGGCGATGAGCAGCGATGGATTGGTGATCAGCGCCCTGGCGATGGACGCCCGCTGCAGCTGTCCCCCCGACATCTCACTGGGGTATTTGTCCTTGATCTCCGCGGCGGTGAGCCCCACCAGCTCCAAGGAGCGCTCCGTGAGGGGGTACTGTCCCCGGGGAGGGCTGCCGAAGCTGCGCTCGGTGTCGTGGAAGTAGTTCTGCACCTTTTTGAGGGGGTTGAAGGTCTCGAAGGGGTTCTGGAAGATGGGCTGCACATCCCTGATGAACTCCCTTTTGCCCTTGAGGTGCTCCAGCGGTTGACCTTTGTAGTAGATGCTGCCCGAGGTTGGGGCTTCAAAGCCCAGAATCAGCTTGGCCACAGTGGACTTGCCGCTGCCGCTTTCCCCTGCCAAGGTGAAAATCTCCGGCGGCTGAAGCTCCAGTTCGAAGGAGACCCTGCTCACTGCTTCGATCTTGGATTTGACAAAGCCCTGTCCCTTAGTGAATACCTTGGTAACGTTATCCAGTACAAGCAGCTTGTCGTTGTTCATTGGCCACCCTCCTGCAGGAAACATGCCACTCTGTGCCGATTGCCCACATCCCTCAGGAGAGGCGCTTCCTTGCGGCAGCGCTCCATGGCAAAGGGACAGCGGGGGTGAAACCTGCACCCCGGCGGAGGATCCACCAGGGACGGCGGAGCTCCGGGGGCACTTGCCCGGGGGGAGCTGTCGCCCACCCGGGGCAGGGAGTTGAGCAGCATGGAAGTATAGGGATGTTTAGGATTGCTGAACAGGGTCTGGACATCACCCTCCTCCACTATTTCCCCAGCGTACATCACGGCCAAACGGTCACAGAGATTGGCATGGATGGACATGTCGTGGGTCACGAGGATCAGGGTGTTCTGCTGTTCCTCTTTGATCTTTTTGATCAGCTGAACCACGCCCCGCTGCACCACCACATCCAGGGCGGTGGTGGGTTCATCGGCGAAGATGATATCGGGGCGGAGTATGGTGGACAGGGCGATGGTAATCCGCTGCCGCATCCCGCCGGATAGTTGGTGGGGATAGGTGTGCATCACGGTCCAGTCCAAGCCCAGGGCCTGGAGGTGGTCCCTAACCATCTCCTCGAACTCGCTTTCGCTTACATCCAGGTGGGCATAGACCACATCCTCGAAGGACTTGCGGATGCGGCGCACCGGGTTGAGCACGCTCATGCTGCCCTGGGGGATCAGGGAGATGCGCACTCCCCTAAGCCTGCGCCTCTGCCGATCATCGTTGAGGGACAGGATGTTCAAGCTTTCGTCGGAGAAGTTGTAGCTGACCTCTCCGTCTAGAATCTGCAGGGGCGGCTTGACTAAGCCGCTCACCGCCTTGAGCAGTGTTGACTTGCCGCAGCCCGATTCCCCGGCGATCCCGTAGATCTCGTTCTTGTTCACCTCGAAGGAAACACCATCTACAGCCCGCACCGTGCTGCTGCGCCCGTATTTGTGGGTTATATAGTAGGCTTTGAGGTTTTTGACTTCCAAAATGGCCATGTGCTCACCTCTTTCTGATCATCTGCAGCCGCGTGCGGGGATCCAGGTACTCGCTGATACTGGTGGAAAGCATGTAGAGCGCCAGGATCAAAACGACGCAGATAATGACCGGGGTTAGAATCCAGTTCCACCTTTCCAGGAAGATCGCTTGGTACTGCAAAGCCCAGTAGATCATGGTGCCAATGGTGGGCGTGTTCAGGTTGGACAGTCCCAGCATGGAAAGGGTCACCTCCATGCCGATCACCCAAATCACGTTGTTGATGGTGGTGGCCATGACCAGCGGAACGATGTAGGGCAAATGCTCCGTGGTAACGATCTTAAAGGTCTTCAGGCCGGAAAAAACCGCCGTTCTCGTGAACTCCCGCTCCTTGAGGCTGAGAATCTGGGAGCGGAACAGCCTGGCGTCCCAGGCCCAGCCAAAGAGGCCGATCACGATGCCCAGCACCACCATGTTCAGTGAGCTGCGCAGGATCGTGGCGATCAGGATCAGAATGGGAAAGAGGGGTATGATGATAAAACTGTCTGTAAGCACCATGACCACACGGTCAAACAGCCCCCCTTTATACCCGCTCAGAAGGCCCACCACAATGGCGATCACCCGGGAGATGGCCGCGGCGATCACCCCCAAAAGCAGGGAATTCTTGATGGCGGCCATGGCCTTCCACATAATGTCCTGCCCAATGGAGTTGGTACCAAGGGGATGCTGCAGGCTCGGCCGCAGGTCCCGGGGTACTGTGTTCCACGCCCGCATATCGTAGGGCGCAAAGCGGGAGACAAAGGCGATGATCACAAAGAAGGCCAGCACAGTGAAGCCGAAGGCGAATCTTTTGTCGTTTCTGTAAAGATCACGGATAACTGCAAACACCTGTCTTACCCCCTCATGAATACCTGACCCTGGGATCAAGCAGCGGATAAACCAGGTCCACCACGAGCATGGCCGTGGAAACACCAATAATGGAAAAGACGTTGATGCCCATGATCAGGTTGTAATCTCCTGCCAAGATCGCGGAGTACAGCAGATAGCCCATGCCGGGGTAGGCAAAAACGATCTCGGTAATCAAGGCGCCGCCAAAGATAAAACCGAGATTGAGGGCAAAACCCGTGATCTGCGGGATGATGGCATTGCGCATGATATACATAAACACGATTTTCGCTTTGGGCAGGCCCGAGGCTTCCGCATAAACCACGTAATCCTCTTCGATGATGTTAGAAGCCACATTGCGCATCTGCAGAAACCAGCCGCCGATTTCAATGATCACCATGGACAAAACGGGTAGAAAAGCGTGGCGCAAAAGGCTCAGGATGAACCGGGCATTGAAGCCTATTTTCACACCCATGCTGTAGCCGCCGGCCATGGGGAACACGGGAACCAGGAAGGCGAAGAGAATGAGCAGCACCAAAGCTACAATATAATAGGGAATCGGTCTGACTCCCATGATGACAAGCTCAATGAGCCTGGCCAGCCTGGAGTGGGGGAAGCTGACCCTGATGCCCCCCAGGATCGTGCCGATCAGCCATGAGATGGTCAAGGAGACAAGCAGAAGCCCCACCGTCCACGGCAGTGACTGCTTGATCAGGGTCATAACGGGAGTGGGAAACTGGGTAAAGGAAGGGCCCAAATCCCCTGTGAACAACCTCTTGAAGTAAGAGATGTACTGCTGGAACATGCCCCCTTCGAGGCCGTACAGCTGCTGCAGCGTTTCTCTGATCTGCTCGATGGCCGCGGGATCCAGATACTGTCCTTGCGCCATCATTCTGCTCAATTGGCTTTCCACGGGGTTGGAAGGCAGCAGACGGGGAATCACAAAGACCAGAGTCAGCCCGATGAATACCACCGTGAAATACTGGATGAGCCGCGGGATATAGTACTTCTTCAGCAAGGCGAACCCCCCACACTGGAAATGTTCAACGGTATTTCAAGAAGCCTCCCTGGAAAGGGAGGCTTCTCAGGGTCATTAATGCCTTCCCGTTGGCTGGAGGAAAGGCAGGACGAACTTGAAGTTCGGCCAGTGATACCAAGGCACAGCATAGGGGTTGTCGCCGGTGGGATAGTTCGTCCAGTAGTAGTTGTCGAGGCCCATAAAGCCCGGGAAGGAAGCCAACGAGACGCCGGGCTGCCCGTCAATGAGCCGCTTAGCAACTTCGATGGCCAGCTCGATGTTCTTCGGATCGCTGTAGTCGGTCTGCTCCATCTGGTCGATGAAGTAGTCGATCTCTTCATTCACCCACCTGGACTGGTGGCCGACGAGTTTCTCGCCGATGGGCTTCCAGTACTGGGAATGGAACACGTTCAGACCCCTGTACAGGTCGATACCTGCGCCGAAGGGCTCAGCTGCCGGCTGGCCGCCCACAACCTGGTAGTCACCGGTCTCGGTGAGGGATTCAACCACCTCAGTGGGTATAGCTTCGC
Source organism: Firmicutes bacterium UBA3914 (assembly GCA_002391385.1). GTDB lineage: Bacteria > Bacillota > Limnochordia > Darwinibacteriales > Darwinibacteriaceae > DTU010. Next base: position 12,198 of record DGEY01000006.1, read on the forward strand.
AGTCAATGCCGAAGGCCGACCACTGGTTGGCGATGGCAAAGGCCCACTTGAAGGAGGGGTTGGTGGCCGCGGTCAAGCAGACGATCTCAATCTTCCACGGCGTGCCATCGGGCAGCAGCCATTTGCCGTCTCTGCCTCTGGTGAAGCCGTTCTTCAGTAGGAGCTTCTCGGCCAGCTCAGGTGAATGCTTCCACCAGCCATAGCCGAACATGATCCGGATCTCTTCCTCTGTTTCAGGCACATCGTACCCTCTGCGCCTGGCCTCCTCTGCCATCTCGAAGGGCAGGTTGGAATTGAAGATCTTATACTCCTCGCCGTCGATCTCCAGCGTATACTCCTCCAGGTAGGGCAGCATCCGCTCATAGTAGAGTTCGTAGTACGGAAGCAGCGCCGGGATGTAGGCGGGAGCAAAGGCCACCGCGCCGTTGTAGGCCGTGAGGGCCAGGTTCTTGGCATCCAGGGCCAGGTTCAGCGCCCAGCGTACTTCCGGATTGTCAAACGGATAGACCAAGGTGTTGAAAGCAGCACCTGTTACGCAGGGATGCAGAAGTTCGGCCCAGGGGAAGTCTTTGTAATAGCCGGAAGCATACTCGTTCCTGCTGAGCACAACCTCCAGGGACTCGGGGGTCAAGTCCGCCATATCCAGCTCATGGTTGATCATGGCCATGGCCTTCTTGGACGCATCGCCAACATACATGAACTTGACATACTTGGGTGCAGGCTTGCCGTAGAGCATGCCGGTGGCGGTCCGCTCCCAGTCTTCCCTGAGTTCATAGAGGAACCAGTAACCGCCCAGATCATAGTCTACGAGCTTGTAGGGGCCGGTGCCCACAGGCGGGTTAAACTGGAAGCTGAGGGGATCCTCCACTTGTTCAAAGACGTGTTTGGGCAGAATGCGGCAGGCACCCCAGCGATCCAGGAACTGATAGTGGAAGCGGGAGTTGGGCTGTTTCAGCTCGAAGATCACTGTGTAGTCATCTGTCTTGTAGACTTTCTCTACATATTGATTGAACTGGGTGTGATAGCCAAACCCGGGGGTGGCCATGCTCAGCTCTACAGTGTAGACCACGTCATCGGCTGTAAAGGGCACCCCATCGTTCCAGTAGATCCCTTCCCGCAGCTTGACCGTCATGGTGGTGAAGTCTTCGCTGTAGATGGGATTCTCCTTGGCCAGAACATTGATCATCTCACCCGTTACGTAGTCTGCCATCCAGAGGGGATCGATGACCAGCTGCTGCAGACCCTTGTCGTTGCCGACCCAGGTGGCCCAGAAGTTGAAGTTCCCCGGATTGCCCACCTTACCTGTGAGGATGTCGGCAATGAGGGTCTCGTGTCTGGGCGGTTCAGCAGCAAGCAGCACACTCGAGAAAACCAGGCAAAAGCCCACAACCAACAGCAACAGCACGCTTTTCGATCTCATGTCTCTCCTCCTCAATCATGTATTGAGATCACACATCGCAAGCGCTACGCTTTCTCCCTCCTAGCCCATGCGCTCCCACCTCACTGTCCCAGAAACGTAGGATGTCCGACATCTGTCATGTAAGTATTCCACGATGTCTGATGATTTCCTTCCGTATTTGATAATTCCCTTGCAAAATCATAAACACAGCTCACATACTGTAAACGCGGGCGGCGTTTTGTTTCCCATCCTGCAATTTTAGCAATTCTCTGTCCTTAATTAAGAGGAATTTGTTAAGGTACGACGAATAACCATACAAACGTCAGACATCATACCTCGAAGACGTACCACTGCACGGCACTACTGCATGGATTTTGCGCGACTAACAAGGGGGAAAGGAGGGGTGTCCCAAGGTTAGCCAAGCGCTGAGAGGGTCGAAGGTCAAGGGATAAATCAATCAGGAGGGAAGAGTCAATGAAGAGAGTTGCTTTAGCACTGTTGTTGGCGCTTGCGTTAAGCGTTGGCGTCTGCGCAGCTGACTACTATCCTGAATACACAGGCCCGCCCGTGGAGATAACCATGTGGGCCTGGACCAGCAACGAGAACTACTCCATCGAAGAGTTCCAGAAGGTCTATCCCAACATTACAGTGATCTGGGAAGACTTCGGCGTGCACTATGAAAAGGCCCAGACCGCTCTGGCAGCGGGATCTGGTCTGCCCGATGTGCTCATGGTGGAGTACTCCTTTGCACCGGAGTATATGGACCTGGGAGCCTTCCAACCCATCAACAAGTGGCTGGATGAGGAAACCTTCGTGAAGCTGTATGGCGAACAGGCCCTTGGCTGGTGCTCCATGGACGGAGAGATCTACGGCACCCCGCAGGACAGCGGCGCCATCGCCCTGTTCTACCGCCAGGATCTCTTTGATCAATATGGCTTGGAAGTGCCCACAACCTGGGAGGAGTTTGCTGAGCAGGCCCGTAAGTTCAAGGCAGCCGCTCCCCACCTGGAGTTCAACGCACCTCCCCTGGGCTACGCCCTCTGGTGGGTCGGTCTCGTCTGGCAGTCCGGCGGCAAGATGTTCGACTACCATGACGGGAACTGGTACATCGACTTCACCAACCCCATCGCCGAGAAGGTCTTTGAGTTCTGGGGCGAGCTGATTGACGAGGGTACCATCAACGTCACCATGTGGTGGAATGCCGACTGGTACAACTCGCTCAATATGGGAACCACCGCCACCGTGCTCAACGGCTGCTGGTTCGCCGAGTGGCTGCGCTACAACGCTCCAGATTCCGAAGGAATGTGGCGGGTCATCGCTCCACCGAACTTCGATCCCTCCAATCCGCATAACGGTATGCTCGGCGGCTCCGGCTTCTACGTCACCGCGCATTCCAAGAATCCCGAAGCTGCAGCTATCTTCGTCAACTGGCTGAACTCGCATCCCGATTCCCTGCGCTGCCTGAATCAGTACAGCAACCTGCCCATCATGGTATCTACCCGCTATGAAGAAGTCGTCCATGAACTTGCCGTAGACGACTCCTTCTTCGGCGGCCAGAACATCGTTGAAGAGCTGTGGCATGCCCACAACCTGATCAACACCACGTTCGTAGGCCTGCCCATCTGGTCCAACCTGGACAACGCGCTGAGTCTGCTGCTGCAGGACTACGTGGATGGCAAGATCGAGCGCTTCGCCGATATCCTGCCCATGTGGGAAGAGCAGGTCATCGGGTTCATGGAAGAGTTCGGTTACTTTAACGTAATCGTTGGCGAGCTGCCCGACTAAAGCATCTAAGGAGGGGTGCCCCGCACCCCTCCCTCCTCCAGCCGAGCCGACTTTGGTCTTCGCGCCTGGCCAGGCGCCCTAGCGTGCGGCGCTGCATTATCTTAAGTGCGGGAGTGTTCACAGTATGACTTGGATAAGTAAGGCAAGACTGAAGGCGACTTTAAAGGCGTACCTTTTCCTAGCCCCGTTCCTGGTGGTTTTTATTGGCCTTGTGGTCTACCCCATCGGATTGGGTGTACGGCTTTCCCTCTATGGCCAGAGGGGGGCGAGAATGTGGTACGTGGGCCTTGATAACTATAAGAGGATCTTTGCCGACTCCATGTTCTGGCAGTCGTTTAAGATCCCCCTGTTCCTACTGCTGGTGCAAGTGCCCGTTATGCTCTTTTTAGCGACCATGATCGCCTTCCTCTACGAGACCCGTAAAGGAGGAGGGCCGGTATACCGGTTCATCTATTACCTACCCTACACCATCCCCGGGATCGTGTCGGGTATCGTCTGGTCCTATATTTTCTCGGACTCCATGTCACCGCTGCATCCTCTGTTGAGTCTGTTTGGCTTGGAAAACGTAAAACTGCTCACCAGGGCGAATGTGCCGGGCATCCTCTTGGTCATTATCCTTTGGCAGTTCACCGGATATACGGCCTTTCTGGTCTATTCCTCATTGATTGCCATACCCAAAGAGTACTCCGAAGCTGCTCAGATCGACGGGGCAGGACTCTGGCAGATCGCCTTCCGCATCAAACTCCCGCTGCTGAAAGGCCCCTTAATTACCCTGTTTATCTTTAACGCCATTGGAGCCATGCAGGTTTTCAATGAACCGTGGATGTTGGGCAACCTAGTGGTTCTGCCCCTCAACTACACGCCGGCCATGTACATTTACAACTCGGCGTTTTCCCAGGGACGGTTCACCTACGCCACCGCGATGGGCGTCATCCTGGCGGTGATCACCTGCGCGTTCTCCTGGTACATCCTGCGCTCCGCGGGACGGCAGATCTTGGGACGGCGTGACTAGAGGAGGAGTGTGAGAGCAATGATGAGAAGCAGACGTTCCTATATAGTCTTTACGGTAATTCTGGTTCTGCTGGCGGGCTTCTTTATCTTCCCCTTCTACTGGTTGACAATTGGAACCACTAAAAACGTCAGCCAGCTGTTCCAGAAGTCACTGCTGCCGGGCAGGCCCAGCCACCTGCAGGACAACGTATCGCAGGTGTTCGCCTACCAAAATGGCGTGTTTTGGAACTGGGGGCTCAACTCTTTCCTGTATGCCGCGGTGGGCGCGTTCTTGGGCGTGTTCATAGCAGCCCTGGCGGGGTATGCCTTTAGAAAGTACAACTTCATCGGCAAGAGGCTGCTGTTCGTTTTGATCATCGCCTTTGCCATGGTACCGGGTTTTGCCACTACCCTGCCCCTGTTTATGCTCTTTAGGGATCTCAACCTAATTGACACCAGGTTTGCTGTGCTTCTGCCCTCCTCGGTGAACATCTTTGCCGTTTACATGATGGTCACCTACTGGAACCAGGTGGAGGACGAGGTGTTTGACGCGGCGGCCATTGACGGGGCTAATGACCTCACCACGTTTTGGCGCATCGGACTGCCCAATGTCATCCCGGGATTCATTACCCTGTATCTCCTGGCCTTTGTCAGCATCTGGAACAACTTCTTCCTGCCCTTGGTGGTCATCAA
>DGEY01000006.1:17265-21402 GCA_002391385.1 Firmicutes bacterium UBA3914
AGCAGGGCCCGCATGCCCTTGATTTTGGGTATCACCACCATCACCGACCCGCAGGGCTTCCCGGTGTATAACTTGACCTTAACGGCGAGCTTCTTCACCATTCTGCCCCTGCTCATCATGTTCGTCTCGCTGCAGAGGTACTTCAAACCCCAGATCTACATGCGCTGAGAGCCCTCCCCAAGAAATGGCGAGAAAGCCGCTAGCCCAGCGGCTTTCTTTTTTTGAACAGCTCGCTGACCTCGTTACCTCTGCTTCCCCAAAATTCCGTTCACTTTCGCCTTGGCCCAGAACGAGTGTGAAAACGCTTTCATCCGTTTGCTAAGCACGGCTACTTATCTGCGCGTTATAAGAAAACACTGCTCGATAATGATTGCCAAGTTGTTAACCCAACCGTTGACCGAGATGAGCGTTTTGTGATATAAGTATTATTGAAAGCGCTTACAGCATGAGTGAGTATTGAAGTGAGGTCAACCCATGCAGAAGGTAGTTACCCTCAAAGATGTGGCGAGCGTGGCTGGTGTTTCCCTGGCCACGGCCTCCCGGGTGATCAACGGGCATGCCGGCGTATCGGCGCAGAACAGGGCGAAGGTTGAGGAAGCCATCCGCAAGTTGAACTACAGCCCCAACGCCATTGCCCGGAGTCTAGCTACAGGGAGAACCGGCACGATCTCCCTGATCATCGTCCAGGAGGACCCCATCGTCCCCACCACCTGGTCCCACGAGCTGCCCATCATCCAAGCAATCCACGACACGGTGAAAACCCAGAACTGGGAACTTCAGATCACCATGTGTTCCTATAGGGAATTCCGGCAGCCTTCCTTTCTCCCCCATCACCTAAGCCGCGGGACGGTTGACGGGGTGTTGATTTTGTCTGCCTGGTTAGTGGAGCGGCATGTTGTTGCAGAGCTGAAGGCCAAAGGCCTTCCCTTTGTGATCATCGGAGCCCATGATCCTGATTACGAGGCGTTCTGCGTTGAATTTGACAACACAGAGGCTGTCCGCAGCCTGGTCAAGCACCTGCGGAGCGAAGGGCATGAGACCTTTGCCCTCATCGGTGGAGCCCCGGACCAGCTGCACATGGAGGCCCGCGTGCAGGGATTTGTCTCTGCGCTGCAAGACTGCGGTCTGCCCATCTGGAACCAGCTGATCGAATATGGCGACTGGAACGTTGAGAGTGGTTACGCGTTGATGCAGAAGCTGATCCAGAGAAAGCCGAGACCCACCGCGGTTATCTGCGGCAACGATTATCTGGCCGTCGGCGCCATGCAGGCCATTGCCGAAAGCGGGCTGCGCATCCCAGAAGACATAGCGGTGGTGGGTTTCGATGACACCGTGGTGGGGCGGGTGACCCTCCCCAAGCTTACCACCGTCAGGCCGCCCCTCACGCAGTTGGGGAGACTTGGCGCAGAAAGGCTAGTCCAAGAACTGGTTGGCTCAGCGGCTGATGGCGACAGGAGGGTGGTACTGCCATGTGAAGTTGTAATTCGGGCATCGTCCAAAGTCCAGACGAATCAAACGAACCAGAAGGAGGCCTACCGCCCATGAACGCAAGCCAGATAAGATCAACTGTTGAGCAGCTCTACCCGGCATTCCTTCGTGATCTGGAGGCCCTGGTGAACATAGACAGCGGCAGCGAAAATGTGGAAGGACTGCGCCGGGTGGTGGATTACCTCATCCCCCGCCTGGAGGACATGGGCCTGTCCACAGCCGTGGAATGGCATGATCGTTACGGGCCCTTTTTGACCGCCCGCACCAGGGGTAAGGGTAAGGCCACCATACTCTTTTTGGCTCACCTGGATACCGTGTGGCCTCCCGGGACCGCAGAGGAGCGGCCCTTCAGAATTGAGGAACCCTATGCCTATGGCCCCGGAGTGAATGACTGCCGTTCTGGCATGCTCTGCCAGGTTTACACGGTCAAGGTGCTCCAGGAGCTCGGTTTCCAAAACTACGGCGAGCTGATCCTCGTGTTCAACCCCGATGAGGAATTAGGTGCCCCCTGGTCCGGCAAGCTCATCACCGAGCTCGCCCGGGAAGCGGATGTGGCCCTGGTGATGGAAGGGCCTACGTTCCCGGATGAGTTTATCATGAGCCGAGCTGGCACCATGAACTACACCCTGGAGGTAATCGGCCGCCCGATCCATTCTGGAGTAGCGCCAGAGCAGGGACGCAACGCCATCTTGGAGCTTGTCCATAAGCTGCTGAAGATTCAGCGGCTGGAAAGCTGCGACGGCATCAAAGTAAACCTTGCCACCATCACCGGCGGCGAAAAACAGGGGATCGTTGCCGGTTACGCCAAGGCCGATCTTGATTTCCGCATCAGGCATTGGGATGCTGTCCGCACCATAGAAGAAAAGCTGCCACAGATAGTTGAGGAACGGACGATCCCGGACACGGTGGCAAAACTGAGTGGTGGTTTAGGGCATCCCCCCTTCCCAGAGCACCCCATGACGGGTGAACTGGTGGAGCTGGTCCAGGCATGCGGCCGTGAGCTTGGCCTTTCCTTAACGCCGAAGTTCTGCGGTGGAGCCTCCGATGCTTCCTATGCCGCCCTGGGTGGAGCGCTGACGTTGGATGGTCTTCCCCCGTGGGGCACTTTGTACCACACAGACCAAGAACATGTGGATCTGCGGACAATTATCCCCCGGGTGGCGTTGGTCAGCTCACTGGCCATGCAGATCTCACAGGACGACAAATGGTTGAGGAACAGGGAGTGATAGCTCCCAGTTCAGGCAATGATCTGAAGGAGGTATGATCATGGTTAATCTCTTTGCAGGGCTAAAGGGGAAAACACTACCGGAGGGCTTTACTTGGCTGAATGAACCAGCTGAGTGGACCTTTACAGAGGAAGGGCTGGTGGTACAGGCGGAGCCCCAAACCGATTATTTCATCGACCCTGCCGGTACTGCCGTTAAGGACAACGGACACTTTTTGTATACGCTGCAAGAGGGCGATTTCACACTCAGCACCTACGTCCAAGTGGGCATGCTGGATGATTACGATGCAGCGGTGATGATGATCATGGTGGATGACAGGCACTGGGCCAAGCTCTGCTATGAATACACCTACAAAAGGCCCATGATCGTCAGCGTGGTTACCCAGGGAGTATCCGATGACTGCAACTCCCTGGCTGTGCCTGAAACCGGTATTTACCTGCGCATTACCCGCTTTGGGGACTGCTTCGCTCTGCACTACTCCCACGATGCCAAGTGGTGGGAGATGGTGCGCTACTTCCGCCTAGAGAGCTCCGGACCCGTAAAGGTGGGCGTGGTAGCTCAGTCACCCACAGGAGATGGCTGTCAAGTAATCTTTAAGCACCTCAACTACTCACCGGAGCCAGTTACCGAGATAAGGTCAGGTAAATAGGGGGAAGCGGCTGCGGCCTGCCACAATGAAAAGAGCCTGCCGGAGCGTGAAGGACTCGCGCACTCCGGCAGGCCCTTTGCTACCTTCACCAAACAGCGATCACTGCATCCATCAGTTCAGTCTTGCGGACGAGATACGTCTCCTCCCAGGGCTCGCTGCCCTGGATCGTCTTCACTTCCACAAGGCCGAATTCGGCCAGGCAGCGGCTGATGATGCGGTGGTACACCGACGAGCTGAAGCCCTTTCTCGCCCTCTCCTCCGAGCCATACCGCTCTATGTCGTCCTCCAGCAAATGGGGATAGGCTTGGGCCAGTTGATCCGAGTAGAAACTGGAATCCCGCTCCTCAGTTCCAAACCGGTGGAGCAGCTGCATGATCTTCCCAATGTAGAACGGGTGCAAAGGCGCGTAGCCGTCGACATAATCAAGCAGATACTGGTGGAGAAAAGCCCTCCACAAGCTTAAGTAAGCTTCCTCCGGAGGGGCTTCCAAGATGGCTACGCCCCGCTTGGTGAGCCCTATTTGTCCCTTGCGTCTAAACACAAACCCCGCAAGGCGCGCCTGCTCATGGAGCTCCCGCAAAAACCAGGCATCATCCTCTTTCCTCACCCGATCATAGGGGATGGCATCGAGGTAGTTAAATCCCCGCTGGTACAGCTCCATCACCAGCTTGGCCGGGAGATTACCTTTCGCGGTGGCTTTGAGGGGGCCGCGTTCCTTTACCACCCTCAGAAAGTCCAGGAAGTAGCGGAGCTTGTGGGTCTCCAGCAGAGCTT
>DGEY01000005.1 GCA_002391385.1 Firmicutes bacterium UBA3914
GCCTTGAGCTTTTCTTTCACTTAATTCTACAAGTGGCCGCCATCGGCCAGCCGAGGGGCCCTTTTCATCAGTTAGGCCGGGGAACGCCCCATCCACATCACCCACCCAGACTCAAGATCTTCCGCCAAACCCGTTCATGCACGGGAATGCCCAGCCGCAGGTTCTCCTCCCGCACCGCGCGGCGCCGCTGGCCGGGATAAACCACCCGTCCCCCTTCCTCCAGGGGCTCGGAAGCCAAAAGGTCCGCCAGTATCTCTTGGGCGATTTCGCCCGCACGGTCAGGGGGCACGATGCGGGTATAATCTATGGCAATAAACACCTGGGAGACTGCGGCATCTCCTCCGTATTTCCTCCCAATCATGGCCGTGGAGTTGCCGGCGGAAAAGGCTGCAGCAAAGAGGTCCAAAAGCAGGGCCAAAGCGGAACCCTTCCAGTAACCCATGGGCAGGATGCGCATGGTTTTCAAAACCTGCTCGGGATCGGTGGTGAGCTCACCCTGTTCATCATAGCCCGCGGGCAGGGGCATCTGCCGCCCGTCGAGTTTGGCCAGCTCCAGTGCCCCGTAGGAGAACTGGCTCATGGCCATGTCTACGACCACCGGCCCTTCTGGTCCCGGGAAAGCCAGCATCAGTGGATTGTTGCCCAGGCGCGGGTCGGCACCTCCCCACGCCGGCATATTGGGAAACGTATTGGTAAAGCAGATGGCAGCCAGACCCTGGGCACACGCCCTTAAACCGTAGGTGGCGGCCCGCATCCAGTGGTTGGTATTGCGCAGGGCCACAAGCCCGATCCCATACTCCCGGGCCAGTTCCACCGCGCGATCCATGCAGAAGAGGGCATTGGGCACCCCCAGCCCCATCTGCCCATCGTAGCGCTCTAGAGCGGCAAACCGTTCCACCAAAACGGGCCGTCCCTGGACATTGACCCAGCCCCGGTCGATGTTGCGGATCAACCAGTAAAAACGGTTGACCCCGTGGCTGTACACACCTTCCAGGGAGTTGGTGGCCATCTCCCGGGCCACCTGCTCGGCCAGATCCTCCGGGCACCCCCGGGTCAAAAGCACACTGCGCAAAACTTCCTGCACTTCCCCAAAGGGCACGCGCATCCCAATCCACCTCCAGAGATTTTCTGCTGCCTCCTTAGAATAATCCCTTTTTGTCTAATTCGACCCCCTATCCTGCTTTCTTTAGCCTTGCCCGAAAGCCCGCAAACAGGAATCGGCCGGCCCCTTGCGAAAGATAAGCTAGAGAAGGGGTGGGTAGCATGGCGCAAAAAATCCTCACTGTTCCCGAAACCATCACGGAAGAACTGGATTATTACCCTGTAGGCAATGAATGGATTGCCCTGCCGGAGGTCAACCAGTTCGGAAAGGTGGAAAGCTTCAACGTGATCAGCGAGTACCACAAGGGTATGCTTGAGGTTAGGGGAGGGGCAGACCCGCTGCTGGCCCCCTACCTTACTGTGGACGGCGAGGTGCAGGAATTAACTGATCTCTCCTGGACACGGCTGGAAGATTGGATTCCCCGCTTCACCCTCGGCGGTTCCGGCTGGAAGCTGGAGGGGACCGTGTTCTGCCCCAACGGCCGGCGGGGTTTTGTCTATCTTCTGTCTGTGACCAACACCGGTCCCACCAAGCGAAGGTTCACTTTAGGCTGGAGGGGCAGCTGGGGCAGCACCCTGTTCACAGCCTTCAGCAGCAGAAGGTCCCTGGGCAGCAATCTTGCCTGGTACAACAGGTGGACGCGCACCCTAACCTTTGAGCACAGGGCGGGCCTGCCGGTGGCCGCCTGGGCCCTGGGGCTTTCCCAGCCCCTGGCGGAATGCCAGTGGGAACTGGGCGGCGGTCAAGGTGAGGAAGAAATCACCTCCGCCCCGGGGAAAACCATCGATTTCTCCTTGGGGAAAAACGTGGAACTGCTGCCCGGGGATAGCTTCCAGCTGGCCCTCTATCTGGCAGCCAATCGGGAAGCGGATGGGGCCAGCACCTGTGTGGTGGACCTGCAGCGCCGCGGGTGGAGCAGCCTTTTGGAAAGCCACCGCAGCTGGCTGCAGGCCAAGCGCCCCGTAAAGCAGATTCAGGGAAGGGCCAGTTACTTAGCCAATCTCAACGGGTTTTTCAGCTGCTTTTTCGCCCGGGCCAAGTGCATCGACACAGAAAACACCGTGCTCATGACCACCCGCAGCCCCCGGTACTATGTGAGCGCAGCTTTTTGGGCCCGGGATGCTTATCTCTGGAGCTTCCCCGGGGTTTTACACATCGACCAGGAAGTGGCCAGGGAGTACCTGGAGTTGGGCCTGACCCGCTACTGGCGGAATCTCGCGCACCACGCCCTGTATATCGACGGAACCGAGCTTTACCCAGGCTTCGAACTGGATGAACTCTGCTCCTGGTTCCTTGCCCTGGACCAGTACCTGAGGGAAACGCGTGATTGGGACTTCCTGGATGAAAGGGTGCTGGAAGCCTGCTGGGATTTCCTGGAGAAGCTGGAGGCCTGTCGGGGCCAGCTTGGGCTCTACAAAACTTTCCTCTCCCCCACGGATGATCCCGTGGACTATCCCTACCTGACCTACAATAACGTTCTGGTCTGGAAGGCGCTCCAGGTGTCCGCCGGTGTACTGGAGAGACTCGGCCAAAGGGAAAAGGCGGAAGAGGTTCGATCTGAAAGCACCGCCCTCCACCGGCGCATCCAAGAACTCTGCATCACCGCTGGACCCCTGGGGCCCATGTACGCCTGGGCAGTTAACGACCGGGGGGAAGCGCAGCTTTTGGACCAGCCCCCGGGCAGCCTGCAGCTTTTGGCCTATTACGGTTTCTGCAGCCAGGATGATCCCGTCTACCGCAACACGGTCCAGTGGATTCAGTCCAGCCACAACCCCGATTACATCTCCGGTCGCTTCAGCGCTCCGGCTTGCGAACACGCTCCCCATCCCTGGGTTTTGAGCCTCTGCTACGAGCTGATCGGCGGAGATAGGGAGAAGGCTTTAGGACAGCTGCTGGCGGCGCCGCTGGACAACGGCATCGCCTGTGAAACCATTGATGCGGAAACGGGTCGCGCCAAAACGGGGGCCGCCTTCGCCACCTGTGCCGGCTTTCTCTCCCACAGCCTGTTCCTGGCCCTTCAGGAAGGACTTCCCGCAGCAGTGGAGTAAAGCGTTAGAGGCAGAAGAAAACACACTAACGACGTAGGAGGATTGCATGAAGGGACGCAGATACATTCTCTTTGACCTGGATGGAACACTCAGCGATTCTGGGGAGGGCATTGTGAACTCAATAAGCCACGCCCTTAAGCACTTCGGCCTGGAAGGTGATCCCCAGATCCTGAGGACCTTTGTGGGTCCGCCCCTCATGGATTCTTTCCGGCAGCACTTTAACCTCCCGGAAGAACAGATCACCGAGGTCATCCGCATCTACCGTCAGCACTACCACGATCATGGCTTTTACCAAAACGCGCTCTACGAGGGCATTCCCGAGCTCCTGGCCGATCTGCTTAAGGCAGGCAAGACCCTGGCCGTGGCCACCACTAAAGCAGAGGTCTATGCCCACAAGACCTTGGCCTACCTGGGTATTGACAAGTTTTTCCCCAAGGAGTTGGTGGTGGGCGCCCATTTGGATGGCACCCGCTCCAACAAGGGAGAGGTGATCGCCACCGTCCTGGAGCGCCTGGGGGGCGGCACGGAAGATAAGGTGATGGTGGGTGACCGCAAGTTTGACATCCTCGGAGCCAAGGCCAACGGACTCGATGTCATCGCGGTCACCTATGGCTTCGGTGATCGGGAAGAGATCGAAGCCCACGGCCCCACTTTGATTGTGGATTCGGTTCAAGACTTGAGAAAGCTGCTCCTGGGATAAAAGCAAGCCACACTCAGCCCTGGGGCAACCGTCTCAGATACGTTACCCCCTGCCCAGCTGACTCTTCCGGGCTGGGCAGGGGCAGATACTCGAGGCCCAGTGACCCCCTGTAACCTGCGGCCGAAAGCTCCCTGAGTAGGCTGGGGAAATCCAGATGCCCCCAGCCTGGGGCCAGGCGGTTGCTGTCAGCCAGATGTACATGGAAAAGGTATTCAGCGTACTGGCGGATGGGTCCCATGAGACAAGCTTCTTCGATATTCATATGAAAGGTGTCCAAAAGCAGGCCAACCTGCTTTGAACCGAATTGCTCGATAAAACTCACCGCTTCCGCCGCAGTGTTTAGGAAATCCGCCTCATACCTGTTGATTGCCTCTACACACAGCTGGACGCCGCATCTTTCTGCCTCTTCCAGGCAGCACCGGAGTGAATCCACCACATGCCTGTATGCCGCTTGGCGCCCCTCTGCTGCGGAACCCAGCCGGCCCTTGATGGTCCCAATGATCACCTTCGCCCCTAAGATTTGAGCAAGTTGGATGTGAGCCTTAATGCGCTTAACAGCTTCGGCGCGAACCGCCGCATCTGAACAGGCAAAGCTGAGGCCATCCAGGGTGTAGGCCTGGCCGGTGCCCAACGTGGAAACCTGGAGCGACGTTCCCTCGAGAGCCTGGACAAGGCTGCCCAAATCCAGTCCCTTTGGGTCTCGCACATGCAGCTCAACCTGGCTAAAGCCAAGGCGCTGCGCTTTTCTGATCTGTGCGGTAAGATCCCCCTGAAATACAATGGGCGCTCCCGGCGAGCGCACATCCGAAATGGTTATGCTTAGTTCCATGTTTCACCTCATCAACTTTCCTAATTTGCCAGCATTGAGACTACTGGAAGGGTGATCATGCTCAGCAGTGTGGTGACAACTAGCGCTATCACGGCAAACTCGCCGTCCCCTCCGAATTTCTCAGCCAACACAGGCGTACTAGCCATGCTGGGCATGGCTGCCTGCATGAGTGCCACGGTGCGAATAGTGGGACTCAGGTCAAAGGGCAGCATGAGGATATAGGCCAAAAGGGGCGAAACCAGCAGCTTACACAAACAGACTAAGATCAAGTCCTTGCTTAAGACCTTGGAACCCTTCTTTACGCCACATAAAAGGTATCCTGTGATCAACATGGCCAAAGGCACAGTGGCGCTGCCCATGGTCTGGAGGGGAACAAGCGCCACCGAAGGTATCTGCACCTGTCCCCAGTTCAGCAGGATTCCCAGAACAGCACTGATCAGCGCAGGGTTGATTAGGCCCAGCCAGTGCTTTTTCTGTATGGGACCGCCCTGCAGAGCAAGAATGGCCACTGAACAGAAGGCAATCGTCACTCCAACATCGTACAACACCGCATAGGCCAGCCCCACTTCACCCAGGACAGATACGATCACGGGAAAACCGATGAAGGCTGTGTTGGGCATGGAACAAAGGACTGCAAAGGTTCCCCGGCGCTCCTTGGCAACTAAGTTCATCCTCCCGAAGAGATTGGCGATAACCATCATGCCTAGGATGACAGTGAGGGACAGAAAGGGCAGTACAATCCCAGAAACAAGGCTTTCCCACGTAATATCCGTGGTCATGGAAACCAGGATGAGGGCGGGGAGAGCAATGTGCAGCATAATATCAATCACGGAATCCTTCGCTTCTGCCCGGAAAATCCCGGTGTATCTGGCGATAACTCCAAACAGGGCCAAGGAAAAAACCATCAAAATCCTCACAAAGATGACAGACGGGGCGATAGAGATTGCCATTTCCCTCTCCAATCCATGGCGTATTCTTCCTGCTCCTTCAGCTCTCTAACCTTTAACCGAACCCCTGAGAACACCCTCGATGAAATACTTGCGCAGGACCACAAAGACCACGCTGATGGGCAGCAGCGAAAGGGCTAAAGCGGCACTCAGTGTTCCATAGGCCCAGGTCTTGGATTCCACCTGCAGGGACGGCAGGCCAACCGACAGAGTGTGAGCCGAGGTACTGAACATCAAGGTGCGGGCAAACATGTACTCTTCCCAGACCGCCACAAAGGTGAAAATGGCAACCGCCGCCAGGCCCGTGATCACTAGCGGGGTCATCACCAAGAGCCACGTTTGAAACGCATTAGCTCCATCAATGCGCGCCGAATCCTCCAGTTCTGAAGGAATCTCTCGGTAAGAGTTCTGCATGATCAAGATGGCTAGGGGCAAGTTCAGAGCCGTATAGGGGAGGATCAAGCCTAGATTCGTATCCAAGAGACCCAAAATGTCTTCCATTATATATATCGGGACTAGAAACACGAGATACGGAATGGCCAGAACAGCAATTATGAAGGCATTTACAGCCGTTTTGCCCGGGAAGTCGTATCGCCCCATAGCATATCCCGCAGCCGCACTCAAAGGCAGAACCAGGAGCAGAGTACCCAACGTCGCCTTAACGGTATTCACGAAATAGATGGGGAACTCCGGTAAGCCGTTGATAACTGTCAGGTAGTTGGTCCACACAAACTTGCGCGGCCAGACGGTTAAGGGGACCGCGTAGATCTCCTTGGTATCCTTGAAGGAAGTCAAGATGATCCAGATAATGGGGGAAAGTACGATCAAAGACACCAGTACGCCTAGCAAAAAGAGCAGTGCCCGTGGAAGTTTCTGATTGGACGACAAGTACCTCACCCCTTTTCCGGTCTGAGCAAGACTTGGAAAACAATAGAGATAACGATGGCTAGGACAGCGGTGAAGAAAGCAATGGCCTGGCCCTTACCCATATTGAAGAAGGTAAAGGCATTTTTCCAAGCATATAGGTAGAGCACAGAAGTTGCCGTTCCTGGTCCACCGTTGGTCATGACCACGACCTGATCGTACACTTTAATGGCCTGAATGATACCCCAGATGCCTACCAGGGAAAAGGACCCCTTGAGATTGGGCAGGGTGATGTAGATCAGGTTTTGCCAGCCGTTGACGCCGTCCACTTTGGCAGCTTCATAGAGCTCAACTGGGATGGCCTTTAGCCCGGCGAGAAAGAGGATGATGCCAAAGCCGGTGTACTTCCAAAGCCCCACCGCGATCAGCGCGTTCATGGCAGTCTCCACGTCACCCAACCAAAACCTCTGTAGATGCGGCAGATGCAAAACGTTGGCCAAGATGTGGTTGAGAATGCCGAAGTCCTGGCTGAAAATCCAGGTGAACATGACTCCCGCCAGGGAGAGCGGCACCACAATGGGAAGCAAGATAGCAGCCTGGAAGGCATTGATCCCTCTGATCTTGCTGTTCAGCAGCAAAGCCAAGAACAACGCCAGCAGGATGAAAAGGGGAAAGAACACAACGGTGTAGTAAGCAGTGTTTTTCAGCGATATCATAAAGTGTCGATCCTGAAACAGCTCGATGTAGTTCGTCAAGCCGTTGAAAACTGGTTTTTCGGAGTAAACGAAATTGTACTCAGAAAAGCTGATTCTCAGGGCAGATAGCAGTGGATACAGCAGAAAAGTCGCCAAGAATACCACTGCCGGTAGCAAAAAGAGCCACGGAACTAGCGCTTTTTTGGTCTGCCTCGCCTTGGACCTGGTCATTGGGCAACACTCCTTATACTCGAAGGGTCTCGGGGCTGCATGCGCAGCCCCGAGACGTGCTTCTAGCTGCGAATCCTATCCCAGGGGTTCCAGATTCAGTGGTGCGATCTGCTCACGTATCCTTGCGAGAGTCTCTTCCGGTGTTTGCTGCATCTTAAGCATGTTGTGGATTTCAGCGGTCATAATATCAACCATCTTGGCGTGGTCTACTGTCTTGGGCAGTCCCACGGAATTGTCGGCCAGCTGGAACACGGTCTTCCAGATGGGATCATCCATCTTGGCTTCCACGTGTTCTTTCAAGCCCAACAGCTTGCCCCAGCGATCCATGAGATCGTGTGCGAACCACTCCGCATTGAGCTGTTCCAAGACAAACTGCTTCGCCAGTTCAGGGTGTTCAGCGCTGGTGGGAATCATCAGGCTCATGGTGTAGGATACGGTACCGTTCTCCTCAGAACCGGGGATGGGGACAATCTGCATATTCTCCGGGCCAACCACATGGCCGATCTCGATCACCCGGGCGTGATCCTCCCACAGAATGCAGGCCAACCCGGATTGCATATCGTTGCGGGGTCCGCTGTGTTCAACTAGTGAACTGGTGGAGATGAGCCCCTCGTCAACGCCGCGCTGCCAGAATCTCAGCAGCTCCACAGCCTCGGGTGAGCTGAAGTCTAGATTTCCTTCGTCATCGTAGATGGTCCCGCGCATGGCTTGAATGCCAGAGAAGTAGGCGTAGCACATGTACTCAGGACTCCAGTTCACGGTCATGCCGTAGCGAACGGTCCGGCCGGTCTCGTCTTTGACAGTCAGTTTCTGCAGATACTCGTAGAGTTCGTCGAAATCCTTCGGTGGGATGATATAGCCATCGGCATCGGTAAGGCCTGCTTCAGCTGCGAAGTCCCTCCTGCCCACCAAGGTCATCACTTCGGCGTCGGTGGGGATGGCATAGACTTTTCCATCCATGGTGCACTGCTCCAGGAAGCCTTCCAACCAGTTCTCCTTCGCATATTTACCAACCAAGACATCTTCAAAGTCGTGCAGCAGTCCCCTGGCCTGGAAAGCAACCGCTTCTGAGGGGCTGGCCACGATGGCGATGTCGGCAACATATCTGTCCCTGGACCAGGCGAGCATCAGCGGAGCCACTTCGAAGTCGCCAGCCTTGGACCACTCAAACTCCACACCAGGATGGTCCTCCTGGAACCGCGCGGCCGCTTCTTCCAGTTTGTACTTGTTGTAGTACCAAGCCTCAGCAGTTACCTTGAGGGTCTGAGCCGAGACAGCGCCCAGAGAAGACAGCATCATCAGCAGCACACTTAACGCTACTACTACCCGTGCTCGTCTTGACATTATCGATCATTCCTCCTGCCTTATCTTTTTTGTGCCCGATGCCCAACTCTACTCAGCAGCCTGTCTGTAACGCATCACCGCCTTTCTCCAAGTCTCACAATCCGGCCTGCCGTGCATACTGCTCAAAGATGTCTCGAGCTTTCAAGTAAGATGTACTCAGATCTTCCTTGGTTTTGGCCATATCTAGACCGCCATACCCACTGTAGCCAATGATCTGCAGCGCCTCAAAAAAGTGAACCCAGTCTATTGTCCCTTCGCCAGGAACCAGGTGATCATTGCGCGTTCCATCATTGTCTGAAAGGTGCAGATAGAAGAGACGGTCCTTCAGCTTGGCTATGCTCAGAGGCAGAATCTCCTTCTGGGCATACTGATGGCCCGTATCGAGAATGGCTCCCAGATTCGGTTCATCCACAGCGTCCAGCAAACGCAGCATGGCATCGGTGTTGCTCACGATCTCTCCGACCCTTGGCTCCACAATCAACTTCAAGCCCGCGGCAGCCGCCTGTCGAGCACACCATTTCACGCTGTCCACAAAGACCTCCCACTGCCTGTCCCAACTGAACTCAGGCGAGAGGCGATAGCGGTAGCGAGCTCCGTAGTTGGTAACGTTTTCTCCCTCATACTGCACGCCATCCAAGCACTCGAGGCAGGCGGGGAAACTGTCGATCTGCACAAACTCAGTGCCTAGGGTCTTAGCGATCTCCACGCCCTTGGCAAACAGTTCCCTACCATAGGCTCTTTTTTCCTCATCCAGTTCCCTTAGTTCTGGAATCACGGGAACGAAGTTGACAATCTTCAAGTCTATCTCCGTCACCAGTTTTTTGATCTCAAACCTGTGTTCGTAGACGGCCTCGATATTGGGCCCAGAGACCCCTTCCAGTTCCGCGTAATCGAAGCCCAGCTGTTTGATCTCCCTTAAGGCAGTAAGGGTGTCAGGGATACTCGGGGGGAATCCATATCTGTCGATGGCATAAAGCCAACAGCACACAAACTTCAATTGCCTCACTCCTTGCAGCTTTGTGTTTTGCCTATCCTGGTTCATCAGCGTACTGGGTGCCGTTACCCGATCATAGCCATGGGGTGGCTGAACTAGTTCTGCCCACAAGTTCGCAAGCTAGTTGCGCGGTGGACCTGTGGAGCCCCGTACAACGAGATGTGATTCCAAAACGCAGCGTTGATAGTCATCCGTGAGCTTATTGGAGGTTCGGTTCAGCAGCAAGCGCGCCGCCATCTCACCGATCCGTTCCAAAGGTCTTTCTATGGTGGTAAAGGTCCAGGGGAGAAAGGACGCCCAAGTTGGCTCACCTATGATCACCACGGAGAGTTCCTCTGGTATGCGCACCCCTAAACCGGTGAGGCCAGCCAGAACACCTTCAGCTAGGGAGTGCTGACCAATGACCAGGCCAGTAGGTTGCTCTTCTTGCCAAATTGCTTCAATGAGAAGCTTCGCTTCAGCCGCGTCCACACATTCGTAAACCCTCGTCCGCTGTCTCAAACCGTGTTCCCCACAGGCCAGCTCATAACCCTGGGCCCGTTTCCGGTGGTCGAAATCCACTTCGGACTGCTTGCTGATAAAGATGATGTCGCGGTGCCCTAGATCAACCAGATGCTTCGTAGCCTGATATCCCATACTCACGTTGTCCACGTAGACCTGGTCGCAGGGAAAGCCCTGGGTATCCCGGTCCAGAACTACAAAGGGAACACCCTCTTTCTTCAGAAACCTGAGCGCCTCAGTACTAGCATGGCTGATGATCACGCCGCGGCAGTTGGTCATGATCATCATCTCGAGATAGTGGCGTTCTTTGGCCACATTCTCATCGGAGTTGCCGATGATGATGGTCATGGACTCACCAACCAGCTCATTTTCGATGCCTCTGATCATGCGGCTAAAGACGGTGTTGCCGATATCCAAAACCAAGACACCGATGAAGTCAGCCCTGTCCTGGCGCATACCACGCGCCAGCAAGTTGGGACGGTAGTTAAGCTCCCGGGCGATTTTGACGATCTTGGCCCGAGTTTCTTCGCTAACACCGTCCTTTCCGCTCAAGGCGCGAGATACTGTGTTTACCGACACTCCTGCCCTTTTTGCAATGTCAGCGATAGTTACACGCATGATTCCGCTCCCATCTGTGGCTAGCCATTGCGCCCGCCGTCACATACATGAACGTTAACGTTAACGTTAATTATGTTTCTGCGGCGTTACCCAGATTCCTGCTTCATTCACACAATTTGTCATCGAATTTTTTACTCCGCCGCGCAATTGCTGTGTCAAAACTGTGTTTATTTGCTTACTGAA
>DGEY01000096.1:0-5663 GCA_002391385.1 Firmicutes bacterium UBA3914
TCAACCAGCTCGGCCATGGCCTCAGGCTCCTGGCAGGATACGGGCAGGACAAACATATCCATACCCCAGACCGGGTTCACGAAGTCCGTGGCTCTGGGGCCCATGGGGAAGAAGACCCAGCCGTAGTCGAAGTCCACCTCTTTGGCATGGTCCGGCAGGGCATAGAGGTCCAGGCGGAACATGGCCACTTTGCCCTGGTTGAACTCGGCACGGATGTCGTACTTATCGCCAACCATGACGCAGCCGTGTACTTGATCCAGCTCTTTCCACATCTCGATGGCTTCGATGGCTTCCGGATCGTTCATGGCGAAGACCGCTTTGCCGTCCACGAACTTGATGATCCCGCCGCCGTTGGCGTAAACAGCCATCTCCTGCTCGATGGGCCAGGGATCGAGGCGGGCGCCAACGCCGTAGATGTCAACCACTCCATCGCCATCGATATCCTGCGTCAAAGCGATGGCCAGCTCCTTCATGGTCTCCCAGTTCCAGCGGCCTTCATTCTGCAGCTCGTTGGGTGTGGGCAGCCCAGCCTGTACAAACAGGTCACGGTTGTAGATCCAGCCCTGGGCAGAACCGATATCCATGTTCCTCTGGTAGCTGCCGTTGACGGAGATGCCGTAGGCCTTACCCTGGTAGCTGGAGTACAGTTCCCGCATGTTCTTGTGGGAGCCGGGCAGGCTTGCATAGTACTCCTCAGTTAGGATATCATCCAAGGGTAGGAGCGCCCCATTTCCAGCCAGGAGCGGCAGCCAGCGGTTGGTAATGTAGATCAGATCGCCCACTGGATCGCCCGCGATGATGCTGGCTAAAATGCGGTGCTCCGCACCATCCCAATCCACCTGCACAAACTCGATCTTGCAGTTGAAGGCCTCCTCCACTTTCTCCAAGCGGCCGCGGCCCTCGCCATCGGTGAAATACTCCCGCATGCCATCAGCCATGTAGCTGGCGATCTTGATGGTCTGCCCGCCGAGATCGTACTCAGCAGCCAGAACCGGCACGCTGAACAGCAGAACAACCAACAGCACACTAACCAAGCGTTTCACTCTTTGATTCCTCCTTCTCTATTTTTTGCATCCTGCTTCCTGCATCTTGTTCTTGCCTTCTGAACGCATCCCCCCTTTACCCAACCAAACCTGTCTTCTCAATACTCTCAATGAAGTACCTCTGCAAAAACGCATAGAGGATCAGCACCGGCAGAACGTAAAGGAGCATGCCGGCGTTGTTCACCAGCTGGATGTACGTCCCCTCCACCGCCTTATTGGCCCAGGGGTAGTTGTACTGCGAGTTGATGGTGGCCAGGCCCAGCTGCAGCAGCTTCGCGCCTGGCAGAAACAGATTGGTGTAAAACAGATCATTCCAGTTCCACACAAAGGAGAAGAGGAACACGATCATGGCAATGGGTTTGGCATTGGGCAGCATGATCTGGAAAAAGGTGCGCAAATGCCCCGCCCCATCCACGTAAGCCGCCTCTTCCAGGCTGGTGGACATGCCTCGGAAGAAGTTGCGGGTGATGAAGATGAACAGTCCGCTGCGCTTGGCCGTTCCCGTGAGGGCCATGAGCACCAGGGGCCAGAAGCTGCCGATCAAGTTCAGCCCCGGCTCGGGGATGAGCCCGAAAAGATCGAAGTAGCGGAAGTTCAGGAACAAAGGCACCATCACCATCTGCGGCGGGATCACTATGGAGAGGATCACCAAGGCAAAGACCAAGTTAGAGCCGGGATAGCGCCAGCGGGCAAAGCCGTAGCCGATGATCATGGTCGCGGCCAGCTCCAAGGTGCTCAAAAGCACCGTCACCCCCACGGTGTTCACCAGGGCCCGGGGGTAGTCCAGCATCTTCCAGGCCACCTCGAAGTTCAGCCTGGTGAGCTGCCGGGGGATCCAGTTCACGGTGAGATCGTACATATCATCGGGATGCATCACCGCCGCGGAAAGCTGCCTTAAGAGGGGATAGAGGATGATAAACCCAATCCCCACCAAAAGGCCGAAGCGCACCAGTTTTGCACCCGTTGCCAACAGCTTATTAAGTCTCATAGTGCACCCTCCGCCCCAGCAGGATGATGGTTACAGCCAAGATGCCTAACACCGCGAGGAAATAGATCCAGGACATGGCCGTGCTCACGCCAAAGCCCGCCCCCATCCAGGCCGCGTTTTGAATCAGCTCCAACAGGGCGTTATCCGCGGCCGTAAAGGAATCCACGATGGTGTAGACCACATTCACCAAAAGCAGCGGCGATACCAAAGGGAAGGTGATCTTCCAAAAGGCCTCCCAGCCCGTGGCCCCTTCCATATGGGCCGCCTCGTAAAGGGATTTGGGGATGGACTGGAGCGCGGCCAAAAAGATCAGGATCTGGATGCCCGAAGCCCGGATAATCAACGGCACCTCGTTGATGGCCTGGAAGATGAACCCGATAAAGCCCTGGGGCAGCTTCAAAGTGGTGAGCAGCTGCTGGAGGGTGCTCAAAGAGAGCAAGCCCGACTCGCTGAAGCTCACCGCCTGCTGCATGTAATCGGCCTGCTGCATCTTGAGGCTGATCTCCGCCCCCATAATCACCGGCAGGAAGAAGATCACCCGGGCCAGCATGCGCCCCCGGAATTTCTGGTTGAGCAGGTTGGCGGCGAAGAAGCTGAAGATGAGGACCACCGGGATGCGGGCCGCCATGGTGACCACCGTTTCCACAAAGACCTGGCGGAAGCGGGGATCTACCGTGAGCACATGCCGGTAGTTATCCAGGCCCACGAAATCAAGCTCATAGCCTGTGGGCACGATGGTGAGCTTGCTCAGGCTGAAGATCACCGACTGGGCAAAGGGATAGGCCAAAAAGGCCAGAAAGCCCACGATAAAAGGCAGGGTGAAGAGCAGCCCCAAAAGGCTTTTCTGGGCGCTTAAGGATAATCGCAGCCGCCGCATCTAACTCCCTCCCCTCAGGCGCACAAAATCCCTGGCTGGCACGGTTACCCCGTTGTACTGTGCTTCGCTGAAGCCGAAGTTCACCACCACCAGATCGCCGTTGGCGAAACGGGTTGCGGTAAGTTCGGGGCTGAGGCGGGTAAAGTCCACGATGCGCTCCCCCGCCAGATCCCCAAGTTCAGCGTTGTAGCGCCGGTAGATGCGGGCCCCTTCCTGGAGCCAGTAGTCTTTTTGCACACTCAAAAGCCGCGCGTATTCCGTCTCCTTGAGGAGCGAAGCGTCTTCCCAGATCAGCAGGAGGTAAAGGCCGCTCGCGGTCTGGGCGGAGCGCAGGATGTGCTCCTCCAGATCGATGGCAAGGTTCATAGGTCCCCCCGCGTAATCCACCAGCCCCTGCAGGACCATCTGCAGGAAGGGCACGGACTCATCTGCCAAGTTGTAGCCGGTGCTGGTCTGGGGTACATTCAGCACCGAGCTGGCATAGGGCAGGGCCAGGGCATTGCCCCCATCGATCTGGAGGGCAAGGCCCGCTGCCTGGATCTTTTCCAGCTGAGCCTGGATCTGGGCCGCGGCCTGCACCCGGTCCACCACCCGCCTTTCATCCCGCTGCAGGTCGGAGTGCACCTCCCTGCCCATGCTGGGCACAGCCAGGCCCGTCAGGCCCAAAGCGCGGTAGTCTTCCAGGAACCCATCTACCAGCTGGGGCAGGACCGCGGGGGATAGGATATACCGCACGGGTTTGGCCAAGGCCTGATAGGTTACGGGATCGAAATCCGGCCAGGTGGCATACATCCCGTTCACCGCCCGGGCCGCCTGGCGCGCGGGGAGAAAGCCCTGCAGCACTCCGGAGCGCTGCACCTTCAAGAACTCCACCGCGGGGTAAAAGGGCACCCCATTTTCCGCCAGAAACTGGGCCAGCTCCACAAGGCCCTTCCTTCCCCCCAGCCCCGGGGCGAGCTTGACCCCTGCGGGGTACTGATGCTCCAGGCCCCCCTTGAGCCAGCCGGAATAGCGCAGACTGAGGTTAGTTATCCCCAGGTCTAAAAGCTCTTCCACCATGGCCCCGGCCTGGCTGAAGGTGGTCAGGGGCAGCTGCACTTCCCGGGCCACGCCCAAGACAGGCTGCACCTTGGGCACCACACCGATCACTTCCAGGAAGAAGGGAATCCCCTCCCCCTGGCGGCGCTGGGACAGAAGGCCCCGTTCCAGGAGGTAGTTTTGGTAATAGCGGGCCATGCCGCTGTAGCTCGCCTCCTCTCCGTAGAGGAAGGCATAGCGCACGGTGAGATCGCCCAAGTAGGGCCGGCTCTGGTAGAGGTTGATCTGGGTAAACTGATCCAGGCGCCGCGCGGCCTTGGGGATGGTCTGGAAGACCGGGTAGGCGATGTTGTACTGGCCGGTGGGCCGGGCAATGTCCGCCCGGATCTGGGCGATGGCTTCGCCCTCTTCAATCACGGCGAAAAACGCCCTTCCCCCCTGTTTGAGGCCGAAGACGGGCAGATGGTTCACTTCCCTGTCGAAGGGCCGCCGCTCGCTTAAGGGCAGGGCCCCATCCTGGCCGTAAACGGACTCGCTGTACAGCGTCTGGCCCGTCTTCCCGTTGTTCAGGTAGATCAGGGCTCCGCTGCCATCTGGGACGAAGATGTAGCCTTCCGCTTGGCTGTCCGCGGCACCGAAGTAGCGGAGCAGGGTGATGCTGGTCAAGGGATAGGTGGCCAGCTCCTTGCTGTGGTCGTAGATGACCACCTCCTCCCCTAAGGAGCCGTCCCAGTTCACTTCAAAGGCTGTGGGCCGGTCCTTGGGGTAGACCACTTCCGCCATGGGGATGCGCACCACAAGCTCTCTTCCGTCCAGATGGTATTCCACCGGGACGAAGAAGCGCTCCAAAGACGGAATGGGGGGATCCAGGCGGTTTTGCACATGGTCCCTGGTCAGCTCCGCCACCCCGTAGCCCACCTTGGCGAAAATGCGGACCACCTGTTCCTGGATGAGCGGTGCCAACCGGGCCAGGAGGTAGCTTGGCTCCTCCTTCAGATGGGAAAAATCATCCTTGGTCAAATCCGAAGTGCTGGTAATGTCCTGGCGGAAGCCCACTGATCTGGCCCCTTCCCCGCTGGCCAGGAGATACCCCGTGAACTTTTCCAAAAGGAGGTAGAGAACATCCATGCGCTCCTTGGCGATTCTCTCTTCCAGGCGGCGGAGCTCCTGGGAGCCCGCCTCCAGTTCCTTGGCTTCCGCCACCAGAGACTGGTATTCTTCCGTGAGGGGCACGATCACCAGCTCGCCGAAGAGGCGCCGCTCCAGCTCCCGGGCCGCGCTGGTCACCCCCAGCTCGAAGGGATAAGGCTCCCGCAGATAGATGGGGGTGTAGTAGCGCAGCAGGGTGTTTTGGTCCCCTGGGCTCACCTTGGCCAGGACCTCTTCCTCAAAGATGCCCGCCTTGATCAGCTGGGGTATGAGGGCAGCGCTTTCCGGGTACTCCGGCCCGAAGAGGTATTCCACCCGCACCCCGTCCCCGAGGGGTATGATCTCCGCCTGGCCCAGCTGCACGCTGTGGGCCCAGCTGTCCATGAGCTTGTCGGGGCTGGTGGGGGCATCGTAGCGGAGCTGCAGCACATCCTGCCCCACGCCGTGGCGCATGCTGCGCCCCTGGGGGTTGGAAAACCAGGTTTCCCCCGCGGCTCTATCGTAGACCGCTATTTCCGTGGTCTCGGGGTGGATGTACAGGGCCAAATGCTCATTTTCCGCGCACAGG
>DGEY01000096.1:5882-11033 GCA_002391385.1 Firmicutes bacterium UBA3914
AGGAACGCTGGGATCAAGCGGCGCATCTTTTCACCCCCTTACAAGCGCAGGACCAGCTCGGCGTAGACCGAGGAGATAAAGCCCACCACAACGTTGATCACATGGATGAAGAGCAGTCCAATAAAGAGCACCACACCGATACCCACGATGGTCAAAAGGCAGGTCCAGAAGTTCTTCCCCTTCTCGTAGTCGTGGGTGACCGCCATACCGATGAAGATCAGGTAAGCGGTCCAGAGGGCCGCGGCGATGCGGAAAAAGTGGTAAAACGTCCCCTCCTCCATGGTGAGGTAGTTGCTCACCAAGGTGAGCGGCAGATTGATCAGCACAAAGGGCACCAGGGCATAGGCGGTGGCGATGATAATATCCCGCAGGGTGCCCTTGCCGTCCATGAGCGTGGTCAAGGCCCAGTTCACCACCGCCCAGAGGAAGAAAGGTACAAGGACGCTGAGCAGTTCCACTAAAACATTGAGCCGGGATAGGTCCCTGGGGTTAAAGATAAAGCCGGTGTACTGCCGCATCACCACGTAGGTCAGGGCCACCAGGCCCACGATGGTCAAGGCCGCGCCCATGGTCCCCCGCTTTTCGTGCTTCAGATCCCAAAAGCCGTCGTAGGGATGGAAGATCACATGTTTGGCATAGAGCAGGCTCGGCCAAAAACTCTGGCGGTTGGGTACCGGCTGGGGGCGGGTCGCGGCCGCTTCCACCCGCGCCAAGCGGGGACGGAGCCCCCTGCCCACCAGGGCCGCAGCCAGGGCCACCAAAAGGACCGCCATCACCTTGCCGAAGTTTTTAGCCATCACTTCCCGGCGGTAAAGGCTGAAGGCTTTGGAGTACTGCTCCCGGTTATTACCCAGCCGGAAGTTGGCCATAGCCTCGGCAAAGCGGTCCTGCCGAAGCAGCGCGCTGCCAATCCCGGTGTAGGCCAAATCGTAGTTGAGGTTGAGCCGCAGCACTTCCCCCCACAGTTCCGCGGAGCGGTCATAGTGACCCCCCTGGTACTCCCGGATGGCCGCGTGGATCAGCTGCGCATAGACCGTGGGCTCGAACACAACCACCCGGTTGGCGCCCCGATCCACCACCAAAATGGTCTCCCCCAGTACATCCAGGGCCACAGGCACCCGGAAGGTGGCCTCGGTGGTGCCCAGCCCGCCAAAGACATAGAGCAGGTGGCCATCGCTCTCGTAGGTGAAAATGCGGCCCCGCTGGCGGTCCAGCACCGAGTAGAGCCCCCCGGGCCTGGCCGCTATATCAATGAACGAGGTGGACGGGATCTCTTCCGACACACGGTATTCCGGCGCGGTGGGCACATCACCGATGGGCTCGAAAAAGCCGTTGCGGCGCAGCACATCGGTGCCGCTGGGGTTGAGGCGCCGGATCTGGTTGAACTCCGCTACATAGAGGAAGCCCCGCTCGTCCAGATCCACAGTGGTGTACTCCGTGGGCAGGAAGAGCGCCATCCGTTTGCGCTGCTCCCTGGTGGCGATCTTCGCCCAGAAGCGCTCCAGGATGGTGGGCCTCACAGGCGGTGCCCCTAGGAAGCCCCGGAAGTTGCCATCCACGTCAAACTCCAAAAGGCCTTCGTAAATGCCGTCCGCGAGTACGTAGATGCGCCCGCCCTGATCCACCGCCACTTTGAAGGGGCGGTAGTTGAAATTCTCCGGCAGAGTCCCGGGCAGATCCGCCTTCGGCGGGCCGATCACCCGGACCAGCTCTCCGTCTGTGGTGAGCTCCACCAGGCGGGCATTATCCCGGTCGGCAACGTACAGGCGCTCCCGCTCGGTGACATACAGGGCCACGGGGGCGGCGAAGGTGTCCCAGGTATCGCCGTGCCAAAAACCGTCGATGATCTGGATCAGTTCGAAATCGCTGTTCAGCCTGAGGATGCGGTTGTTCCCCGTATCGGCGATGAGGATCTCCCCCGCGGGGGACACGGCCAGATCCCGGGGCTCCCGCAGGGGCAAGGTGCCCAGACTGGGCCCGTCGATGATGCCCCGGGCGGTGTAAGCCTGAGGTGCCGGCACCGGGTTTCCGTAAAAATCGAAGGTATAACTAGCATAGGGGGCAGCCCAGGCCAGCTGTGCCCCAGCTAGGATCATGGCAATGGCGAGCCAGGTGCGGAATTTGCCCACGGCGCTTCCCCCCTTTACTCCTTCAGGCCCGAGGTGCCCATGGTCTGCACCACATTGCGCTGGTTGAGGATGAACACGGTCACCGGGACGATCATCATCACCAGGGCAACAGCGGCGCCCACTCCGGCCCGGGCGATACCCCCGGCCACGATCTGGTTCAAGGCGTAGGGCAGGGTTTTCAAGTTCTCGCTGTAGATGAAGTTGCTCCCGGTGTTGCCCCACAGACTTTGGAAGGACAGGATAATCAAGGTCAGCCAGGCCGGGCGCACGGTGGGCATGGCCACCTTGCGGAACACCTGCCACTCGTTGGCCCCGTCAATGCGGGCCGCCTCCAGGAGGCTGTCGGGGACCATCTGGTCCATGAACTGCTTCATGAGAAAGAGCCCCAGGCTGGACTGCCAGGCGGGCACGATTACCGCCCGGTAGGTGTCCAGCCAGCCCAGGCGGGCGATGATCAGGTAGTTGGGAATGGCGGTGACCTCCGGAGCGAACATGAGGGAGATCACGATCAGGTTGAAGACCAGCCGGGACCCAGGGAAGCGGTGCTTGGCCAGGGCAAAGGCGCAGAGCGAAGCAAAGAGCACATGGCCCGCGGTCCCCAAGCAGGTGATGAGCAAGGTGTTGAGCAGGTAACGGGAAATGGGCACCCAGGATTCCCCCATGAGCACCGCCAGGTCCTTGAAATTATCCAGAGTGGGGTTGCGCACGAAAAACCTGGGCGGGAAGAGGAACAGCTCATTGAGGGGCTTAAAGGCGCTGCTGATCACATACACCATGGGCAGGGCGGTAAAGGACCCCAAGGCCACCAAAAGCACCAGGGCCGCCAGATCGCCCCCCGGCGAACGTGTAACCCTTTTGCGGTAGATGGGCAGCTGCATGCCTTTTCCCCCCTCAACCGATCTTGCGCAGCATCCGCTGCACCGCCTGCTGCGTAATGAGCATCACGGCAAAGAGCAGCGTGGCGATGGCGGAGGCGTAGCCCATTTCAAAGCGGATGTTGCCGTAGTCCATCAGGTGCGTAATGACCGTGTGCCCAGCATAGTCCGTGCTGGGAAAGCCCACCAGGGCCACAATGTGGCTTCCGGCAGCAAAGGCATTGGTGATGTTGATAATGGCGCCGAACAAGAGCTGGGGCCGCATGGCGGGCAGGGTGATAAACCACAACTCCTGCCAGCGGTTGCGCACCCCGTCGATGGCCCCCGCCTCGTACAGGGTCTCATCGATGCCCTGGAGCCCGGCGATGAAGGCCAGAAAGGAGGTCCCCAGGCTCATCCAGAGCGTGACCAGCATGGTCACCCAGAGCAGGGTATCGGGGTTGGTGAGCCAGCGCACCGGCTCGTAGATGATACCCAGGCGCAGCAGCACGCTGTTCACCCAGCCGTACATATCCCCGCTGAAGAGGATGGTCCAGATCATGAACACGTTCCCCGAAATGGAGGGGGCGTAAAAGAGCAGGGTCAAGATGGTACGCCAGGTGGGCTTGAGCTCGTTGATGAACCAGGCCAAAAGCAGGCAGAGCATGTAGCTCAAGGGCCCGGTGATGGCGGCAAAGAGCAAAGTGTTCTTCACCGCGATCAGGAACACGTCATCGGCGAAAAGCAGCTTTACGTAGTTGGCCCACCCCACCCAAACTGGCGGCTGGAGCATGTTGTACGAGGTGAAGCTTAAGCCCATGGCCACCAGGACCGGGATCACGGTAAAGAGCAGGAAGAGGAGCACATAGGGCGCGGCAAAGAGGTAGGAGATGCCCCACTTCTTCCAAAAAGCCCGCAGCTTCACGGCCTGCTCCCCCCTTCTGTGTCCAGACCCAGCTCCAGCCTTTTGGCCCGGATCTCTTCGTTCATTACCCGGTTGTAATCCAACAGGGTTTCCCGCACCGGCGCCTGCTTTTCCACCACCCGCCGGAAGGCGTTATCCAGGTGGCGCCCCACCATATAGCCGCCGGGAACCTCCGGCACACCCTTCACCCACCGCAGCTGCTCCTCCAGCTTGCGGTAATCTTCCAGGGGCCAGGGTAGGCTGCGCAGGGTCTCGGGATTGGCCGCGGGATAGCGGGCCGCCGCGCCCATGAGGGCCTCCAGATCCAGGGCGTAGCGGGTCTGGGTTTCCGCCTGGGTCCACCACTTCACAAACTCCCAGGCCGCCTCCTTATCCTGCGTATCGCTTAAGATCACCGCGGCGGTACCGCTGGCGGGCACGGTGCGGTCAATGGTGCCATCCTCCCGCCGGGTCCCCGGTACCGGGGCAAAGCCCCACTCGCCCCTGAGCTCCGGGGCAAAAACGGTGAGGGTGTTGTACAGGGTGTAAGGGGCAATCAACAAGGGCATTTCGCCTAAGCGGAAGCGGTTTTCCGCGTTGTATTCCACCGGCAGGTCATAAAGCTCATACAGATCCGTCCAGAACTGGAAGGCCTCGTAAGCTTCCTGGGTGTGCAGATTGGTCTGGGCGGCATCTTCCCCGAAGAGCTCCATGCCCCTTTGGTTTAAGAACATGAGGAAGGTCAAAACGCCCTGGCTGGCGGAAAGGCTCCCCACACCAGCGGGGGTTTCCCCCACCCGGCCCCCCACGTTGCGCTTGATCTCGGTCCAGGGGAGGCCGAAGTTCATGTTCAGCTTCTGCAGCTCCGGGATAACCTGCAGCACTTCATCCCAGGTTTGGGGGACCTCGATCCCCAGCTCATCTAGGATATCCTGCCGGTAAAAGAGCATGAAGAAGGGCAACTGCTCCGGCAAGGCAAACACCCAGTCCCGGAAGGTAAAAGGTTCCAAAGAAGCCGGGTAGAAGCGCTGCGCGATCTCGGGAAAGTCGGGGAATTCCGCCAGATCGAGCACCGCTCCCCTCAGGCCGAAGTTCATGGGCTGGGAAGGATCCACACCCAGGGCCACATCGGGGCCGTGGCCGGCCAAGGTGGCCTGGAGCAGGATGTTCATGTCCACAAGTTCTAGTTCCACCCGGATCCCCGTTTGGGGGGTAAAGGTATCTTCGATTATGGTCTTGAGGGCTTGGGCCTGGTCCCGGCCGG
>DGEY01000096.1:11291-25859 GCA_002391385.1 Firmicutes bacterium UBA3914
GCCCGGGGCAGCTCCTGTTCGGGACTGGTGATGAGAATATAGTCGATCTGCAGGGGCTGCTCCACCGTCTGCAGGAGCCAAGTTCCCAAAGCGCTTAGATTATCCCGGTACTCATCCAGGCGGAGCTGGATGGTCTCGGGCCTGGCGGCCATGCTCTCCAGCTGCAGGGCCAGGTTGCGCACGGTGAGCATGTGCCCGCCCCGCTGGCCGGAGGCGCTTTCCAGCTCATCGGCTAGGCCATGGAGGATCTGGGCCTGCTCCCCCATGGCGGCCAGCACCTGGGGGATCCGCTCTTCCAGCTGGTAATCCCGGAGGGGATCGGGATCCGGCGAGAGCACCATGATCAGCTGGCGGTAGATCCTGTTCAGCTCGTAGAGGCTGTCTTCCACCGCCTGGATCAAGGCGGCCTGCTGGCCCAAGACCACCTCCAGGGTCAGTTCGTGGCGGCCCTTTTCCAGGTAGATCAGGTAGGGCTCCTCGCCTCCCAAGCGGTGCATTTGGTAGCGGGTGGAATAGGGGAACTCCACCGCATCCAGCTCGGCAAAGGGCACTTGACCGTCAATGAGCACCCGCCGGCTGCTGGCAATGCCCCGGCGCAGGTTCTGCTTGGCCTTAAAGGCGATGGTATACAAGCCCGACTCGGGCACCTCAAACTCCCAGCTGATCCACTGCCCGGGCTGGCTGAAGCGCCACCCGCCTATGGAGTTGAGGCGGATCTGGGCGGGATGATAGGGTTCCACAGTGGGATCCCCCATATCCGCCAGGGCAAAGAGGGTGGAATGGGAGCGGTAGAGGGCCTGTTCCCCCTGGATCTTGATGAAGATATCCCGGGGCTCAACCTGGGGCCACATGGCCGCGACCTCAGCGTAGGGCAGGGGCTCCTGGGTCTGGCCCACGATCAGTTCCTCGATGAAGATGGACTCCTGCCTGGCCTCGAGACGGATGGTGTTGAGCCCCTGGGCCAAATAGAACAGGAACGGCGCTTGGGTGTAACCCCGGGAATCCACCAGGGGCTGGCGGCGCACCTGGGGGAATTCCACCTGCGGGGCGCGTACTTCGTTGCCCAGGCTATCCCGCACCACCGGGCCCGCATCGCCGAAGATGCGGTGGAAAAGGAGATACCCCGCCTCCGCAAAGGGCCGCTCTCCGTTGATGGTAAGCTCCAGCTCCATGCTGGCCCCCCGGCCCGGCCAGGGAAGGTAGACCAAGGTTAGGTTGTAGAGGCCCTCCACCGGCACCTCTACGGTCCACTCCACGGCCTCCCCTTCCGGGAGGAGGACGCCAGCTGGCACCACCAGCTGGAGATCGGGGCGCTCCTTCCCCTCCCACAGCTGGAGGTACTCATGGTAGCGCAGCTCCCGCCCGAATGCAGAAAGCGGACACACTGCCCCCGCAATCAGCAGCGCGATGAGGCCGGTAATGCTGATGCTTCGGAGTTTGTGTCCGCAACTCACCTTCTTGCCATCCTTTCGCCTGGATTAAGTCCGGCGGGCCGCTAAAAGACTATCTCATCAAGCTCTATGCCCGCCACGCCGATAACCTGGTCGGCCGCGCCGTAGTACACGTAGAGGAAACCGTCCTTCACCACCTGCCCGCAGCTGAAGACCACATTGGGCACGTGCCCCTGCCTTTCCCACTCCAGCTCCGGCTCGAGGATGGGCTCCGGCAGGCGCCGCACCACCTTGGTGGGATCTTCCCCATCCAGCAGGGCTGCCCCTAGGCGGTAGGTTCGCCGCCCATCCACAGCATGGTAGATCATCAGGTAGCCCTGGCGGATGCGCAGAGGCGGGCCGGCGATGCCGATCTTCAAGCTCTCCCAGCCTCCGGGAATGGTTTCCATGATGATTTTGTGATCATGCCAGCTGCGCAGGTCAGCCGACACAGCTGACCAGATATGGGGAACCCGCCGGTGGAAGAGGAGGTATCTGCCATTCACCTTTTCTTCCAGCAGGGCCCCGTCTTTGTTGGGCTCATCCAGGAGCACGCCGTGGCGCTGCCAGGTGCGCAGATCCTGGGATGAGGCCAGGGCGATTCTGTGATCGTCCCAGCTTCGTCCGCCGAAGGCGGTGTAGACCATGTAGAAGGTCTCGCCGATCTTGCTCAGGCGGGGATCCTCCACACCCCACGCTTCCTGGGGCCCTTCCCCCACATAGATGGGCTCCGCTTCCCGTTTGAAGCTGAGGCCGTCCTCGCTTACCGCGAGGCCGAAGCTGGATGTAAACTGAAGGGCTGCTTCCGGCTGCGCCTGGCGCAGCACGGAAAAATCACGGTCCGCGGCCCTGTAGATCATGTGGATTTTGTCCTGGTACATAGTTACGGCACAGTTGAACACAGCCGCCCGTTCCCACGGGTGTGCCGGGATGGGTGCGAGAATGGGTTGGTCCGATAGGCGGCGCAGTTTGAACATGAACTTTCCTCCTGTTATCACTACTGCTGTTGGGGTGGTGTCACCGACTGGCGGATGATCAGCTCCGTGCCTAAGATGATCCGCATGGCCACATCGGCATCCTGGCCTTCCATGAGCTCGTGCAGCCTACGGGCGGCTATGGCCCCCATGCGCTGTTTGGGAATATGCACTGTGGTCAGGGGCGGGTTGACGAACTCGCTCAGCTCCACATTGTCAAAACCCACCAGGGACAGGTCATCGGGCACCTTCACCCCCGCCTGTGCACAGGCCTGGAGCACTCCGAAGGCGGTGCTGTCGTTGTCGGTGATCACCGCGGTCACGGGCAGACCCCGGGCCAGCAGTGCTTCCATCCCTTCCCGACCCTGATCCACCTGGGGGCCGGGTTGGGAGTGGATCCAGCCCCATTCGTGCTGGCAGGTGATGCCGTTTTCCCGCAGGGCGGCCCGGTAGCCGTCATAGCGCTCCTGCAGGGAGCGGTGGGAAAGGGGCCCGCCGATAAAGCCAATGCGCTTGTGGCCCTGACTGACCAGATAGTTGACCAGGCGCATTACCCCGCCCCGGTTGTCGGTGACCACCGCATCCACGGCCATCTCCGGCATCCAGTTGTCGATGAGTACAGCGGGGATCCCGTACTGCTTGGCCTGGCGCACGATGCTGGGGTAGACATCTGCCCCCACGAAGATCAGGCCATCCACCCGTACCGCCTGGTGCAGCTCCCGGACGGTGCGGTCATCGGGCTTGCCGATGGTCTGCAGGAAGACCTTGTACCCGTATTTCTGGCACTCGTTTTCCACGCCCACCATCACGGTGCTGTAAAAAGGGTCGCCGGAAAGGGACTGCAAACGGGCGTTGAACACGATGCAGATGTGCCGGGTGTCATCCCGCCGGCCCAGTCCGGGCTTCACGTCATAGCCCATTTCCAGGGCTTTTTGGAGCACCCTTTCCCGGGTTGCACTGCTGATGCGGCCCTGCCCGTTTAGGGCCCGGGAGACGGTGGTAACCGATATGCCCAATGCTTCTGCTATATCCTTCAGGGTGACGCTCACTGGTAAGCCTCCTGTCCTCAGCGCACCTTGTTCCTAAACCTAGCGGAAAAGGGGTCGGCGATGAGCACCCGGCCGGCCTCGGCATCGCTTAAGCCGGCGTACAGCCAGGCCCTATCGCCTGCGATCCTCACCAAGCCGCCGCTGAAAATGACGTTCTGCAGATCAGGCCGCTTGCTTTCCCCGGCGGGAAAGTCAGTGCGGGTGGCGATAATGCGCATGGCTTCAGGCTTTCTCGTTAGGGGATCGAAGGTGAAGGCCATGGCGTAGTAATGCCGATCCCCCGCTTCATCGAAGCGGGCGATGTGGCCCAGTACCCCCAAACAGCCGTCGGCCAGCACATGCACTTCGTTCACGCCGCCCCATTCGTCGGGCATGAACTGTTCCAAGAGATCTGCCCCGTTGATGGTGGCGGGGTGCAGCTGATCTAGGGATAAAATCTGGGTGTAGCCGATGGTGCCAAGTCCCCCGGGATCGCCCTGGGGCCGGGTGAAGACGGCAATGGCCCCGCTGGGCAGCTGCGCCAAGCGGATATCTTTCATCATGTCGGGGCCGGTGGCAAAGTGCTCCAGTTCCCTGAGAGTCTTGCCCCGGTAGAACTTGGTGCGCCAGCCCAAACCTGGCCTGGTGGGATGGGGAAACACCTCCACACCACCTACGATCAGCTCCCCGTGGATCCGGCTCCAGAAGGGGTCCTGAAGGTTCAGAACCGGTACGTCCTCGGCTGCATACCAGTGGCCATCGCGCTTGCGGAAGGCCACCACTTGGGAATACTCCGAGGCCCGGGGCTCCACCCGCCCTAGGATGAACTCTTCCCCCTGATCCCACAGGGGTGCGGTGATATTGTACACATCCAGGCCGGATATGCCTTTGAAAACCAGTTTCTCCGACTGGTGGATTTCCCGCTGCTGGGTATAGGTCTCGAGAAGCTCAGCGCAGCTCTGCCGCATGTTCACCATCCTGCTCCGTTGCGCAATTTGCGCAACATGATAGAACTGACCAATCAGCCAGTTGCACGATCTTTATTCTATCTAGCCTTCCATTTTCCTCTTAACTGTGTAACTTTTTAACAAGGAATTGCGCTACGTGCGGTTCTGTTGCGCAGTTTTGCGCAGGGGCTTTCCGCTCGGCAGGTACACATGTAGGCCCCTGCCTGGGGGCGGAAGGACGGGGCACAGCCGATCAAAAAGCTCCTTTGCCCGAAACCGAGCAAAGGAGCTTGTTCGCTTGTTGTTCTAGAGTGTGCTAGCCTAGGAACGTGATCAAGTCAGTGCCCACTGCAGCCCAGGCAAAAAGGAGGGCGTTCAAGAACGCACCGATATAGAGGTTCTTGGTTTTGTGGTAGAAGCCGGTACTGATGAAGCTGACGGGAAGCATTAAGAGCAGTGCATCGAGCATCGAGCCGTTTGCTCTGGACATGGCAGCGTTGGTAATGGGCGTGAGACCGGTGAAGATGATCTTCCCGTACACGTACAACACAAAGAGCAGCGCCGGCAGGGTGTTGGCCGCCCAGACCAGGAGCCTGAACAGCCTAGGTCTGTTTTCGAAGTAATAGGCCGAGGTCTGCAGGATGTTGAAAACGACCATCGGGATGAGGTACAGCGGCAGGTAAATCAGCCACAAACTGAGGCGTTTGGGCGTCAGCACGTTGAGCTGGACTTTCCAAAAACGCGGGCTGATCTTGAGGAACTGATCGCCCAGGGATACCAGGAAATACGCGAACAGGATGACTGTCAGGCCCAACAGCAGGCTCTTGAGGAGATCGGGAATAGATGTCCTGACATGGTCCTTGAGGGCCGCCTTGTCCAGGTTCTTATCGAAAAGAATGCGCGCAACCAAAAGGACGATGGAAAAGGCGGTGAGGCACAGCAACCAGAAAACAAAGCCATTCACATTGGCGATTTGCAGGAACCCTGTCTTGTTCAGGATTTGCTGTCCGTTGTAAACAGCCGTTTTGGCGATGAGGGCACCAAAGAGGCTGAAAAGGACCAACATGCCCCACATTACAGGGCCGCCCTGCGCTTGAATCACTTGTTTGTCGGTCTTAAGGAGCGGCCTGAAGAAGCTCGTTTTCAGCAGGAGGCTGCCCAAAGCGACCATGACAACGACCAAAGCCACCATGGCCAGGGCAGTGCTCAGTTCTTTCCAGCCAAAGATGAAGTTGGTGACATGGCTGTTGGGCGCAGGAGCGAGTGCATCATTAAAGAAGTGGCATGCCGCCCAGACACCGGATTTCGAGATCAGGCCCAGGATATGTCCAGTCCACCCGGTGTAGAGAATGCGGCCCTTGTTATTGGCCAGATCGCCATACCAAGTGG
The DNA here is from genome assembly GCA_002391385.1 of Firmicutes bacterium UBA3914. Classification (GTDB taxonomy): domain Bacteria; phylum Bacillota; class Limnochordia; order Darwinibacteriales; family Darwinibacteriaceae; genus DTU010. Next base: position 17,060 of record DGEY01000096.1, read on the forward strand.
CGAACTCCACGTAGTCGGTCTGCATACCGGCAGTGAAGGCCCTTGAGGTGTTGATATCCCTCTGCTTCTCCACTCCGAAGCCGTAGGTTGTCTCGATCTTGCCGATGAAAAAGCCTTGGTTGATGGGCAGCTCAGGGTCGCCAGGAGCCCCTGCTCCGAAGCCAAACAGCGCCTTTACACCATTGGGACTTCCATCTGGGTTAATCGCTGCCGCGTTCATCCGCCCAACACCCGCTGACCAGCCCACCATGCCGATGGCGTCCTTGTCCACAAAGTCCAGCTGCTTGATATAGGCGAGGGTCGAGCTCGCCCCCAAGTCTGGACTCGGTTGGATTACATCAGACCTGCCGATGGTGAAAGGATCGATGGCTATGGCGACATAACCTCTGCGGGCTAGCTCCAAGGACGTAGCTGACATATACTCCAAGTTGGCATTCCCACCTGGGACCAGGATCACTGCGGGCGCCGGATTTTCTGCCGATGCGTTCTTGGGCCGCCACAGTTTAGCACTCAACACAGCTCCTTCGCTGGTTGCGATGGTGAGTCGGTCCACATCCACCTTTCCACCATTTGTCTCAACAATGTGTGCGATCGACAGGAAGACGAAAAAGGCCAGTACTGCAAGGATCAGTGTAGTTACAGTTTTACAGTCGCGAGCGCCTTTCACTTCTCACCCTCCATTCGTGGTTTTGGTAGCTAGATCGAACCAACTCGGCCGGCGTAGAAGAGACTATTCACCTACCGTCGGCTCAACGACACGGCGAGGCCGCACCTTTTACGAGAAGAATTCACGCTAAGTGCACCTCGTTTCATTTTTCTTCCTAAACCGTGCATATCCCGCAAGAAATTTCACAACTCCACCTGCGGCGAAGTGCCAAAAACAGCCATCCGATCAGTGCTCTACCGGGCCATAGGGCCAGCCTATCCTCCCGCAGACGGTTCACCTTCCTCAGAGAAGATCCATCAGACCTGCCTCTATCAGAAGCTGTCGATACCTACCCCGGGATATATACCCAGCTTCAAGAGCGATCTTGGCTTTCTCGACATAGGGAAAAGTGTAACTTAGATAGCAGAGCCTTCTCCTGCCGCCCCGTGGCGTCGAGGGACAAAAAAGCTCCCCTGCCAAATCCGACCGGGGAGCCCACGTTACCACTTCGTAAATCCGCTACTTCTTGATTTCCCAATAGCACCTTTTGGGAGAGACGATCTTGCCTTCCTTTTTCAACTTGTTCATGGCCTTTTCTACTTCTTTTTTGTCCAGGCCAGTTGCCTCCACTATGTCCCCAGTTCGGGCTGGTTCAGTGGCTTTCTCGAAGTACTCCAAAACCACTTGGTAGCTGTCCATCGCTTCTCTCCTTCCCATGTGGATATGTTGGTATTATTCTACCCGATGTTGCCGTGCCCGTCCACCCCTAAAGCGAACGTAAGTTCCGAAGATCCTGAGCCGTGTGGTATAATATACTCAAGAAAACGGGGGAGGCGGATCAAAGTGGCTAAATTTGACTTCAAAAAAGAGGAGAAGCACCTCTATCAGCCCAAAACCACTCCAGCCATTGTGGACGTTCCCGAAATGCTGTTCCTGGCCGTGGACGGGCAGGGTGATCCCAACACGTCCCAAGAGTATCGGGAAGCGGTGGAACTACTCTACGGCCTGTCCTATACGATCAAGATGAGCCCCAAAAGCGGTAGTGCTCCCGAAGGGTACTTCGACTACGTCATCCCGCCTCTGGAGGGACTTTGGTGGGGCGGTGATGTGGATGCCGAGTCTTGGGTAGTAACCAACAAACAGGGGCTCCTCTGGACCATGCTGCTCAGGCAGCCTTCCTTCGTAAACGAAGATGTCGTGGCCTGGGCCAAGGAAAAGCTGGGCAAAAAGAAACCAGACCTGGATCTGACCAAGGCCCAGCTCATCTCCTTTGCCGAGGGGCTGTGCGTGCAGATGCTGCATGTAGGTCCTTACGATACCGAACCGCAAAGCGTTCAACGCATGCACGCCTTCGCCGCAGAGCACGGTTACAGAATAGACTTTTCCCCAAAGCGCCTGCATCATGAGATCTATCTCAGCGATCCTAGAAAGACCGCTCCCGAGAAGCTGAAGACGGTACTGCGCCATCCCATTGCCAAGGCTTAATCTGCTTTCTAGGCTTCTTCCTGCACAGACTTCAAGCCTATGCCTTGAGCCGAGTTCAGTCTTGCGGACTCAAATACCTACGGACTATGGCAGAGATAAAGCGCCGGAAGTCGTCAAGGCGTTCACGGATGATCTGGTATACTATTGCGGGCTCCACCTCGTCGTACAAGTGCACAACCCTGTTTCGAAAACGGACCATAGCCACGTAGTTGGCTGTCTGTTCACGGTCAATGACGCCATGCTCTGCCAATAAGGTAATGATACCGGCATATGTCTTGGGTATCCCATAGCCCTCACGTGCTACAATATGCCCTCCGATATCAAGCATGGCTTCGATCAAAACCTGCAGCGATCGCACCGCCGCATCAAAGGCGAAGGGGTGGCTGGCAAAGTCCTCGAAGCTCATGGAACCAACTAGTTCGAGCTGCTTAAGCCTGTCTCGCATAAACTGCACTTTCTGTCTGATCTTCTCATGTTCGATCATGGCCATATTCCTCCAACAGCCCAAGATCGTAATCCCGGTAGAACTGGTTGAGATCGATCTGGAAGTCGCAGTAGTACTTAATCGTGTACTCTACAAAATCCGCAAGGAAAACCTCGTCCCTGTTATACAAAAGCGTGCCTTCGCTGAGCACCTTGTGCTGCAGGACCAACCCAGCTCCAGGAAGGAAGATAATGTCCACATCGTCCCTGCCCAGAATGTCCATGAAGTCGGTGAGGATCGCGGCCTGTTCAGCAAAACCTAGACTTTCTCTAGAGATAACGGCAAAATCGATATCGCTTAGCGGTGTATGGTACCCAGTTCCATATGAACCCACCAGATAGAGAGCCATGATGCGGTCATGGTGCTGCGCGTAATGGATTACACCGCTGAAGTCCAAGCTCATCCCTCCCTTTTGTTCTACCCCTTGCTTCAACAGCCTCAGTTCGATTCCTGCTCTGCTCCTAAAGGCGCTGCACTAAAACAGGCTGCTTCACCACATCGTATACTACATCCGCCTCTGGATCGTGTAGCCTGCGCTTGACCAGCTTGCCCACGGATGCGCCTAGCGCCCTGGGGCTTTGGTTCACGTAGTAGATGGTAGTCCCCGGCAGCATGAGCGTATCCACCGCGCCGTATGATCCAAAGACCAAATCCGTACCGATCTTGCAGCCCCTCTTGAGCAGTTCGGAGAGGGCACCCATGGCCATGAGGTTGTTCATGGCCAGCAGCGCCTCTGGGCAGCCCTTCTCCAGGAAGCGCCTGGCGGCCCTGAGCCCGGAGTTGAAATAGAAGTCTCCGTAGTATTCCGTGACCGCGACCCTTGGGGCCGTGTCCCTGATGGCGGCGCGCACGCCTGCCGCCCGCTGCTGCGCGGTGCTGGCCGTTTGGGGGCCGTGGATCACAGCCAAAGAGTGCACCCCTTGCTCCAGCACCCTTTGGGTGAGTTCATAGGCTGCCCCGTAGTTGTCCTCCACCACCGCATCCATGGAATCGGCCAGTTCCTCCGGCAGGCGGTCCACCAGCACGATGGGCAGGCCGCCGAAGTGCACGGCCTCGATCACTTCCTCGTTGCTGCCTGCAGTGGCCAAGATCAAGCAGTCGCAGCGATCCTCCGCCAGCACGTTAAGGAGGCGCTGTTCCTTCATGGGGTCCTCGTCGGAACTGGCCATGAGCAAGCTGTATTCCAGGGGCGAGATCACATCTTCAATGCCCTTGATGATGTGCATGAAATAGGGGTTGGAAATGTCGGGAACGAGAATGCCAATGGCCCGGGTCTTCTTGGTTTTCAGGGCGCGGGCAGCGGCATTAGGCCGGTAGCCCAGCTTAGCGATGGATTTCTGCACGCGCTCAATCAGGTCCTCAGTAACCAAAGGACTCTTATTGAGGACCCTGGAAACGGTGGCCGTGGAAACGCCGGCATCCTCAGCCACATCTTTAATGGTGACGTTGTTCCGCTCTTTGCTGCGTTCCTTCTTCAACATGAAAATCGCCCCTCAACTGGTCTACCTATTTACCCAATTATAACATGTTTCGCCAAAGATTGTAAAAAATCCAACCCGGTTCGTAAGTGTCAACGTTTAGTAGGTTGAGACCTCGCAGTTGCTTGTTTCACGGACCCAAGACCAGGATGGGGCGGTTGCGCTTCTAGGTACTGGCCAGGCCAGCTAATGCCCGAAGCGCGATTTTCCACGGCCGAGTCGGCCCGTTCAAACGAGGAGGGAATCCGGCTCACCGGATTCGCCAACCCAGGTCAGGATGAACATGGGTACCTTCCCCTGAGCCCGGATGTCGTTGAAGCCAGCGGCATCCACAGTCTGGATGGTCAGGAAAATGTTAGCTTCCTTCAGCGACTGCTCCAGGTACTGGAGGATCACCGTTGTGGCGGCGGTATCGGTGGTGATGGCTTGGATGTGCAGGCCATCGGGATAGCCGGCGCTGGCCAGGATCTCCTTGGCTTTGGCCGGGTTGTACTCAATGGGCTCCAGATCTGGGTCGTAGCCGAGTACGCTGTTGGGCAGGATGCTCTTGGCCGGTGTGTACAGCCCCTGCAGGAGCTGGTTGGCGATTTCCTCCCGGTTGATGGCCATGCTGATCGCCCGGCGCACTTCCCGATCGGTGAAGGGCTCCATCTGCATGTTGAAGCTCAAGAGGATCACGCCAGACTGCTCAACCCGGTGCACCATATCTCTATACTCAGGGCTGCCCAGATACCAGGCAATGAGGCGGGCGTCGCTGATGTCGGTGATGTCAATGTTGCCAGCTTCAAACTCCATGAGCGCGGTGTTCTCGTCCATGTGCACGAACTCCATACGCTGCAGCTTCTTCACGCCGCCATGGTAGTTGTCATAGCGCTCCAGGACCAGCTTTTCGGTGGGCCTGAATTCCTTAAGCATAAAGGGACCGGTACCGATCACGGTTTCCACACCCCAGCCCGGGATGTCCTTGGCTTCCGCGGGGTAAATGGCAAAGGCCAGGTCGCTGAGGCTGTTGAGGAAGGTTACGTTGGGACTTGTCAAGGTGAAGGAGAAGGTGTAGTCATTCATCATAGACCGTAATGCCAGCGATTTCATCCGCTTCCCCGGCGGCGAATTCGGCAGCGCCAAGGATCAGCCTGGTGAGCACGCCCGAATGCACGCTGACGTTCTCCGGATCCAGCAGCCGCTCAAAGGTGGCCACCACGTCTTCAGTGGTGAGCAGGCTGCCGTCGTGGAAGGTGATCCCTTCCTTCAGTTTGAAGGTGTACACCAAACCGTCCTGGGAGATCTCCGGCAGGTCCTCCACCAGGTGGGGATGGATGGTACCATCCACATCTTTGGCCACGAGGGGCTCGAAAATGTTCTCGCCAGCGATGAAGGGCCCGGCGGCGGTGGTGTAGTGCAGGTCAAGGTTACCCGTTTGGTCCATGCGCAGACCGTAGCGCAGGGTATTATCCTGGGCATAGGCAGGCGCGGCCAGAACCACAACCAGCGCCAAGAGCAGCAGAGCTAATCTTGCCTTTTTCATAGCAATTCCCCCTTAAAGTTGAAGTGATGGAACAAGCTGAGCAACATACCTTTTGCCGTAAACCTAGAGCGGCTGCTTCACCTCCTTTATTGGAGCCTGTCGAGCACAGCTCGCAGATCGTCCATGATATCCTGGGGATCCTCTAAGCCCACGGAAAGGCGCACTAGACCATCGGTGATTCCGCAGGCCAGGCGATCTTCCCGTGTATAGGTGGCATGGGTCATGGTGGCGGGATGCTGGATCAGAGTTTCCGTATCCCCCAAGCTCACCGCCAAGGTGCAGAGCTGGACGTTATCCATGAGGGTGACGCCAGCTTCCATTCCGCCCTTCAGTTCAAAGGCGATCATGCCCCCGGGCAGCCGCATCTGCCTTTGGGCCAGCTCGTACTGGGGATGGCTGGGCAGGCCTGGGTAGTAGACCCTCTCCACCGCTGGATGCTGCTCCAGGAACTCCGCCACCACCTGGGCATTGGCGCAGTGCCGTTCCATGCGGATTGTTAACGTTTTCAGGCCGCGGCAAATGAGATAAGCGTCAAAGGGGCTCAAAACGGAACCGGTCATATCTCTTATCGCGAACTGCCGGACCCGGTCCACAAACGCTTTGGGTCCCACCACGATACCCGCCAGCACATCTCCGTGCCCGTTGAGGTATTTGGTGGCGGAATGGAGCACCACATCCGCGCCCAGCTCCAAGGGCCTTTGCAGGTACGGCGTGCAGTAGGTGTTGTCCACAAACACCATACACCCAGGAACCCCGTGGGCAATTTTGCTGATGGCCCCGATGTCCGCCAGGGAGAGGGTGGGGTTGGCCGGTGTTTCCAGGTGCACCACCTTGGTGTTGGGCCGCAGGGCCCTGCGCACTTCCTCCGGATCAGTGGTGTCCACAAAGGTGGTTTCCACGCCGAAGCTGGCTACGCCCTGGGAAAGGAACACATAGACGCTGCCGTAAAGGGCTTTGCCGGCCACCACGTGGTCTCCCGGCTTGAGAATGCTCCAGTAAGCGGAAGTGATCGCTCCCATACCGGAGGCGGTGGCCACCGCCGCTTCGCCCCCTTCCAAGAGGGCCAGCTTCTGTTCCAGTTCCGTGGAGTTGGGATTCCCTGTGCGGGTGTAGATGTACCCGTCCTCTTCAAAGCGGTGCCTGCGCGCCCCCTGTTCCGCCGACGAGAAGCGGTAGGTCGAGGTCTGATAGATGGGGGTGATCAGGGCCCCGGCCGCATTGGGGCTGTAACCTCCGTGAATGGCCTTGGTGGCAAAACCCCATTTCTTTGCCTGTTCACTGCTCATGACTGTCCCCTCCGTCTGCACTGCTGGCCTTAGCTGAGAAGGCACCGGCAGCTGATTGTATATTGTAAACGATTACAACCTTTTGGACAGAAAAGCGCACCCAGACCAAGGAGGATCTGCGGCTGCGCACGTAAATCTGTTGTTTCCATTATATTATGAGAACTCCTGCTCTGTCAATGTTAGCCTCGGCCCCAGCTTAAGGAGCAGACGCCGTTAGCGCCCCGCTAATCGTTTTTCAGCAGACCTGCCCTCCGCAGGGCCATGACCACCACGGGAATAAAGACGATCTGGAAGATGATCCCCGGCAGGGGGTTGATGAACGCGCTGGCGGTAAACACCTGCCAGCCGAAGGCGGAGCCCGTTAAGCCGTAAAGGACAAGGCTCACCACACCCCAGACCAGCCTGCCCCCGAGCATGGCCAAGATGAGCGCCAGGAAAACTTGACGGGTCCTCTGGTAGAGCACCCCCGTGAGCAGGCCGTAGGCAGCCAGTTCAAAGGCCATGGCCACCGCGGTGGGAAACATGGGCGGCATGCCAAACAAAAAGCTGCGCAGAAGGGGAGTGATCAGCCCCACCACCAGAGCCAGGGGGCCTCCCAGGATGAACCCACCCAAAAGGACAGGAAGATGCATGGGCAAAAAACGCGCCCCTAAAGCTGGAACCTGGGCGGTGAAAAACGGCATGAGCAGCCCTAAGGCCACAAAGAACGCTGCCAAAACCAGATTGCGAGTTGATTCCCTAGCCATGTTTTTCTCCTCCTCAGCAGATCTCTTGCTGCGTATGCAGGCCCGTTCCAAGGCCACTGAATCTTATTCAACGACTTAAGATTAACTCCTGCCCAAAAGCAAAGATAAATGCCGGGAAGGCTTGTCCCCATCCTCAGCGCAGTGAAGGGCGCACCCTCCAAAGGTGCGCCCACCTAACCCTCTCTAAACCATCTCTGCTTAATGTCTCTGCCGTGGAGCCGATCCACGTACACCGCCGCCTTTACCGCCACGTGAATCAACTTCATCTCCTCCCCGTGATCCCAGGGGCAGAGCTCTTCCGCCATCTCGTAAAGCTGGGATTGGGCCTGGGCCACCTGGGCTCGGCCGAAAAACTGCACCCCTCGGATCTGATGCAGATCATCGGCAAACGGCGTGGAAACCAAGAGGCAGACTTGGTCATTGACCGCCAGGTTCTCAAACTTGGTTCCCCCCCGGGAATGGATGTAGATGTTGAGCTCTGGGTCGATGAAGTACTTCACCGGGCTCACATGCACACCGCCGGGGCCCGCTGTTCCCAGGTAGCCCGTATCCCTGCCCTGGGCGAATTCCAGGATGGCCCTGCGCAGCTCAACTTGGGTAAGCGGTGCAGCGATTACCTTGGACATGGCAACCCCCCTTCCCTTTTCCTGGGGTTATTATACCCCCCTCTATACAGCAAAAGCCCCGGCCTGGGCCGAGACTTTCTGGGAGTTGGCAGATGAAAGCTGAGTACAAGCGGGATAATTCTGGGGCGGCTACTCCGCTCCGACCCTGCCCCCCCCAAACAAGAAGGTCAGGCAGTACAGGCCCGCAACGCCCACCAGTGTGTACACGATCCGCGCCAGCATGGATGAGGCCCGCATGGTTTCCCCTCCGAAGACGGAAGCCACCAGATCCCACTGGAAGAGCCCCACCAAAAGCCAGTTCAAAGCACCGATAATCACCAGAAGCAGAGCCAGCCGGGACAACCAGTTCATGTCTTAACCCCCTTCAGCCTAGTTTGTCCTAATATTTCCCAAAAAGGCCCGGCTGATACGCGGCGGGGAGCCCCGAAAAAAGGACCCACCGCGCTCTGGCGCGATGGGCCTTGTTTCCCTGCTGCTTACTTCAGTCTCACCTTAAAGGTCTTGATCTCGTAGGGCTTGATGGT
>DGEY01000045.1:0-14458 GCA_002391385.1 Firmicutes bacterium UBA3914
CTTAAGCTTGATGCAGATTTCGGGCATGAACTTGTACTCCAGGGCCGCGGCCACGTCGATGCGGCTGTCACTGGCCTCCTGACCGGCAAACAGCTGCAGGCTCAGGTCATCGATTTTGTCCACTTTAGCCAAGCCGCCAAAGCCGTAGTGGGCCGGAGCCAGCACATAGCCAAAGGGCGACAGGTTGTTCTGGTGAATCCTACCCACGAGCAGACGGCTGAGCGGAGTGGAGGAAGTCACTTCAACATAGTAGTTGCTGAGCTTCTGCGTCCAAGCGAAGGGTTCGAGCTCCCAGTCAATGGCGGCCTTCACGTTTGTGGCTTCAGACGCCTTGACGTTCAGAGCCACACTGCCCTTCTGAGTAAAGGTTATGGCGGCTTGGCCAACCTTTTTCTCAGCATTGAGGCTCAGGTTGCCAGAGAAGCCGACCTTCTCAAGGGCGGTTACTCTGTCTTCAACAGCAGCTACGTCTTCCTTCAGACCAGCAACGTCTTCCTTCAACACTGCTACGTCGCCGTCGAGCTCATCTACCCAGTCAGACAGGGCAGCGATCATAGCGCGGTTCTCGTTGATGAGCAGCTCCAACCTCTGAACCTGAGTCCTGATGAGAGCTTCAGCGATGAACTCCACATCTTCCTTGGTCAGCTCAGGAGTGGTGGCCACTACTCTTTCGATAATAGTGGTTTCCTTAGCAGCTGCGGCTGCTTCCAGAACGGCCTCTTCAATCCTCTTAGCGATCAGCTCTTCGATCTCGTCCATGGAAGGAACTTCCACTTCGGGCTGATCCTTCAGCTGGTTGAGATCATAGCGGATGCCATCGATCAAGCCGAGCATTCTGGCTTCGAGATAGGCCATGTCGCCGGTGAGAGCCTCGATGGCGACCTCGTTGGCGCGGATGCGGGCGAGTGTCTCTTCGTCTACATCCTTGTCAACGATAACTCTCTCGATAACGGTGGTCTCGATGGGTTCCTTCTCGGCTGCGGCTGCAGCAGCGGCCTTGGCAGCTTCGATCTCAGCCATCAGCTCAGCCTTAACTCTGTCGAGCTCAGGCAGGAGATCCATGGCTGCAATCTGGCCTTCGAGACGCTGCAGAGCGCGGGCAAATACCATAGCAGCCTCATAACGGGTCATCATCCGGGCGCCGCCATAGGTTCCATCGGGATACCCTTCGATCAAACCGGCTGCGGCTAGTTGTACGATTGCGTCGTATGCCCAGTGATCGGCAGGGACATCCGCGAACGGGCTGGCGAATGCCGGTGTTAGTGTACTAGCCAAAAGCACGATGGCTAATACCAGGGCAAACTTCTTGAATTTCATGTTCATGTTAACCCCCTTGGTTTACGCGAGATTTTCATCAGATGGGATATGTTTCACTCGATGAAAACCCTCTTGTCCGCGCTCCCTGAGTGTCCTTGTTCCCTCAGATTTCCGCAGATACAAGAGCGCCTTCATCTTCCAGTATCTTCAGCTGGCGGTAACCTCGGGCACCTCCTTTCTAACCGCCCCGGCTTTAAGATACTGAAAATGGACATTGTAATAGTGGTTATTTCTCCACTATTTTCCCAATTCCTCCTGGCAAGCGATCTTTTTCGGACCGCTTCCCTGGAAGAATCTAACTTTCCCCCTGCATTATACCACAGAACAGGGGTGGTTTCGACAAAAAGTTTTCCATAAGGGGAGAGAAATTCCTGCTAGGTAAGGACTGGGATTTTCTTCTAGGGGAACATCTCCAGGTAAAGCAGCACCGGGCTGGTGGAGCGCCAGGAGTCCTCCGCCACCACCAAACGGATTTCCACCGGCTGCTTTATAGCCCGGGAAGCTTCGATGGCATCGAAGAAGTAGTTGCCGGGGAGCAGAACCGCACCCCGCCGTTCTGGGCTCAGGGCTACTCCGGCATTGAGGGCTGCGTTGTTGGCTTGGTTCAAAAGCTGCAGGATGACCAGGTCGATTTCCATGCCGCTGTGGGGATCCCAGGTGCCGGCGGCCAATACCGTCCCTTGGGAAAAGACCATCTGATCGAGGAAGTTTTCCAGGTAGACACGGACGGGTACCCCCGGGATGCTGTTGGCTTCACTTACGGCGCGCACGATCACATTACCGGGAGCCAGAAGCACATCTTCCACCACCAAATCCAGGACGCCGGGGGGCAGGAAGATAGCGCGGTACGGCTCGCCATCGGCTCGGGCACTGCGCCGGTAGGCCACATCATCCACTTCCCGCAGGAAGTCTTCCAGGGCTGCCCGCACCTCTGCCCGGCTCAACCCCTTTTCGATGACTGTGCTCAAAATCACTTCACTGGCGTAAAAGGCAATGTCCGCGGAGCGGATCTGGCCGAAGGCGGTTTCCACCAGATCGTACAGCCAGCTCAGCTGCTCGGCCGTGACCATCAGTTCGGCAACCTCAGCCTCCAAAAAGGCACGCTCTTCCTTCAAGGCCTCCACCGACTGCTGGGCCAGCTCCAGTTCCGCGGTGATCTGGGCGTAGCTTTCCTCCACCAGGGCCAGTCTGGACTCGGCTTCCTGGAGCTCGGTCTGGGCAGCATCCCTCTGCCGCCTCATCTCCGCGAAGTCCCTCTGGAGGCCCCGCAGTTCCTCTTGGATCTCCTTCATGTTGAACAGCGCGGTGCGCACATCCTGGGAAGCAATACTCAAAACCACGATGGAAGCCGTGGCAATAAGGACTCCTGTGACAATTGTCACTAATATGCTGGTGTGTTTTGGGCGCAGACCAAAGAGCGTTAGTTTCTTGCGGCCCACGTTCATCCCCAGGCGATCGCCGATATAAGCGATGGCACCGCCCACAACCGCTAGGGTGAGGATCAGGGTAAAACCATACATGGGCTGCACCTTCTTTCTCTACAGCGTGAAGTTCGCCCCTAAGTAGTACTTCCGGGCCAGTTCATCTGCTGCCACTTCTTGGGTAGTGCCAGCTACAAGGACTTTGCCGAGATGGATGATATAGGCGCGGTCGGTGATGCGCAGGGTCTCCCGTACATTATGATCCGTGATAATGATGCCGAGATTGCTGGAACGCAGGTGGGCCACGATGTCCTGGATCTCCCCCACAGCAATGGGGTCAACCCCGGCAAAGGGTTCATCCAGGAAGATAAACGCCGGATCTAGCGCCAGAGCCCTGGCAATTTCCGTCCTCCGCCGTTCCCCGCCGGAGAGCTGGTAGCCCTTTTGGTGGCGCACCTCCCGGAGGTTAAACTCTGCTAAAAGGTGCTCCAGCCTTTCCGCCTGCTCCGCCTTGCTCAGATCCCGGCGCAGCTCCAAAACCCCCCGCAGGTTTTCTTCCACGGTTAACTTGCGGAAAACCGAGGGCTCTTGGGGAAGGTAGCCCAAACCCAAGCGGGTACGCTTATACATGGGCAGCTGGGTGATCTCCCGCCCATCCAGGAAAATGCGTCCGGAGTTGGGCTTGGTCAGCCCTAAAATCATGCTGAAAATGGTGGTTTTGCCTGCTCCATTGGGGCCCAGCAGCCCCACGATCTCCCCGCGGTTGGCCTGGAAATCCACGCCCTGGACCACGGTGCGCCGGCCGTACACTTTGACCAGCCGTTCAGCCTCGAGTTGTCCCATCGTTTCCACATCCAGCCATTTCTATAACTACGCGTACCGCCCGCTCCACAGCACCTGGCTCCCCCAGTTCTTCCTCCAGCTGAGACAGGGCGGTGAGCATTTCCTGGCGGGCTTTTTCATCATACAGCAGTTGTTCAACTGCCTTGGCAATTTTCTGGTGATTGACATGGCCTTGGATGAACTCGGGTATTACATTCCTTCGCAGGATCTTGTTGGTTATGGACATATAGGGTTTGCGGTCCAGTATTTTCTCCGCAAAATAAGTAGCACGGGGCACCCGGTAAACAGCCAGGGAAGGCACACCCAAGAGGGAGGCCTCCAGGGAAGCTGTGCCGATGGAGGTGATGGCCGCATCGGCAGCGCTGAGCACCCGGTAAGTATCGCGCTCTAAGCGCACGTTGGCGCAGGGGTTACTCCCCAAGATTTCCTCCACCAAGGTGGTGCGAATGGTGGGCGCCAGGGAAATCAAAACCTGCAGTTCAGGATGGTCCTGGGTTACCTGGCAGAGGGCCTTTAGAACAGGGGGCAGAACGTTTTTCACTTCCACTTCCCTGGGCCCCGGCAAGACGGCCACCACTTTGCCCTCCAGGGCAAGTCCCAGCTTCTCCCGGGCTTGCTCGGGAGTTGCGGAGCGATCCGCCAGGTCCATCAAGGGATGGCCCACAAACTCCACATCCAGGCCCGCCTCTTGGCAGAGGGATGCTTCGGTGCGGCTGATGGCCGCCACTTTCGTGACCACGCTGCAGAACTGGCGCTGGTTCATATGGGCCAGCCCCCGGCTGAAGGGCGTGTAATAATAGATCACGGGGATCCCCCGGGCCCGGGCAATCTCCAAGAGCTTAAAGCCAAAGACCGGCAGGCCAATCTGCAGCACCACTGAAGGCTCCTCCTGGTCCATGGTCTCCACTACCCGGGCAATCAAGCGTTTGATCACGGTGGCGCCCTTCACAGACTGGAAGGCACCCAGACTTACCATCTCGGAAATATCAAAAAGCAGGCGCACCCCGGCATCGTTCATGTGCGGGCCCCCAACCCCATAGACGGTTGCCTGCGGGCAAAGTTCGTGAATCTTGGCAGTAAGGGCGGCCCCAAAACGGTCGCTGGTGTTGTCGCCGCCAATGATCAAGACGGTGGGGCTAGCAGCCACCTTTTCCTTTGGGCCCTCGCGCCTTTGGTCCGTAGGGAGCTTCTCTCCCGGTGTATCCGTCACCACATCTCACTCCTTGCCGCTAAGAATCCCGCGATTGCCTTAGCTCTATAGAGGGTTCTGCATCACTCCAGCTTTTCCTCTTTTTCCAAGTTTAACCCTTAGTTCATCAGCAGTTTCCTGTACAGCCTGGCTATCTCCGAGCGGGGTTGGGCAAAGACTTCTTGGGGCTCTCCCTCCTCCACCACCTTGCCCCGATCCATGAACACGATGCGATGGGCGGCCCTCAGGGCAAAGGACACCTCATGGGTGACAATGACCATGGTTGTCCCTGTTTCCTTCACCAGTTCTTCCATGACCTCCAGCACCTCTCCGACCAGGATGGGGTCCAGGGAGGCGGTGGGTTCATCCCAGAGCATGATCTCTGGGTTGGTCACCAGGGCCCGGGCAATGCCCACCCGCTGCTGCTGGCCACCGCTGAGCTGTGCCGGCCGGCGATCCGCGGCTGCCTTCAGCCCCACCCTGTCCAGGGCGAGCAGGGCCCTGGCGCGGGCCTCTTCCCGGTCCATGCCGGCCAACACAAGATGAAACATCACGTTATCCAGCACGGTGAGGCGGGCAATCAGGTTAAAATGCTGGAAGACAAAGCCAACTTTCCGTCGGAACGCCTGAAGCTCAGGACCCTGCAGGGCCAGGACATCCTGGCCGCCCAGGATGATGGAACCGCCGTCGGGCTCGGTCAGGCGGTTGACGCAGCGGATCAGGGTGGATTTGCCGCAGCCCGAAGGGCCCATGATCACCACCGTCTCCCCCCTGGCCACATGCAGATCCACCCCGTCCAAGGCCGTGGTTTTACCGTAAGACTTGTATAAATCCCTGATTTGCAGCATGCACTCACACCTCCCCGTTTCTCTCAAACCCTCGGTCAAAACTGCTGCTTTAAGCGGTTGAGCATGTTCATAAGTCCAGGCCGGCTGGGCGGGATGACCACTTCCCGCATGATCTGCACATTGGATAGTCCCAAGGCCTGAGCGGCCATGAGCTCCATGCCATCCACCGGGCTGAAGCGCTCGGCCAAAAGAACCAGCAGCACGCCTAGGGCGAAGCCCAGCACGGCAACGACCGCCGGATTGACCAGGGGAATCCCACCCCGGGCCAGATGGTAGATGCTGCTCAAAAGAGTGCACCCTACCCCGCCGCCCAAAAGCAGCAGGGGATCGACCAGTCGCCGCCAGCCCCGGGCAGCCGCCCGGCGTCCTGCCCGCAGGTGTTTGAGGGTGCTGAAGATGGTGGCATGGTCCAAAACTAAAGCGATCATGGTGAAGATAATGGCCAAAAGCCCGGCTACGATGGAGCGTACCTCCTTGAGAATGCGGAAAATCTCGCCCCGGGCATCGGGCGAAACCATGCCTGCTGAGGTGGAGTAGGTGTGCAGGTAGGGGTTTTCCAGCTCCGCCTGGAAGACCTTCTCCAATTCCTTTTCGTTCACCGGTTCTCCCTGGATCAGCAGCTGCACCCGCTCCCCAGGGATGACCTGGCCTCCCAGGTAGGTGTTGATCAAACGGATGGACTGGCCGATTTCCGCATCGCTTAAGTCGGGCAGCGTATCCCGGACAAAACCGATCTGTTCCATGATCGCGGCCACGTCGATCTGCTGCACGTTGGCGATCTGCTTGCTGATCCCGTCCAGGCTGCGCCGCATCTCCTCGATGTCCAGGTTCTCCAGGGAATCCAGGGACTCCTCACCGCTGTGGACGATACCCTGGGCCAGCGTCTGGAGCAGGCCGTTGAGGAGCAGGGTAACCAGAAACTGCTCGCCGGAGGGTTTGGCATCGCCCTTGGCAATACCCTCGTTGAGCTGCCGCATCTGCACCTGCAGTACCTCCAGCTGCAGAAGGGCCTCCTGGAAGGTGGTGAGCACCCCTTCCGCGTTGTCCACCGCGGCACTGGCCTGCACCGCCAGTTCCTCCAGCTCGGCGAGGAGCCTCAGGCTCTCATCCACCGCGTAGGCCAGCCGATAGCGCTCGTTTTCAATCTCCACTTCGCCCACGAAAGCGCCGCGCTCCCCCTCCCCCTGGAGGCGGAACCCCTGGTATAACACGCGATCCGTGGACTGGACGGGGGAACCCTGGACGATCATGCCCTCCGCCAGGCTGCCGAACAAGCCCGTCACTTCCACGATCAGATCCTGGCCGGCTTCCACCGGCCCCTCCAGCACCAGACGCTCGCCCACGGCCAGCTGCACTCCCTCAGAGGGGGTGATGCGCACCTTGGAGGCGTAGCTGCCTAAGAAATCCCGCATTTCCACCAGCGTCTTGAGGAAAACGTCCAAATCCTCACCATACTGGGCAGAAGTGACGTTGGCGTAGCGGCTCCCCGCCCCCTGGTTCCGGGCGCGCAGAATTTCCAGAGCACGGCTGCCCACTTCCTGGGTATCCACTTCAAAGCCCATGGGAAAGCGCAGCTCCAGAATTTGATACTGCTCTAGAATCTGCTCGACGGCGGTCTTAACCTGGCCGAGCCGGCCTTCGCCGTCCGCCAGTACCACCAAGTTATTGCCGTCCTTCACGGTAAAGCGCACCCCGGGGAGGGCCTCAATTAGCGCCCGCAGCTCCTCCCGCACCCCGGGATGCACTCCCCGAATGAGCACGCTGGGCTGTACGATCAAGGTGTAACCGTTCAGCCCGGGAACCGCGCCAAAATAGGAGGTTATGCTCTCCAGAACCTCCCTGGTGCGACAATCCGGCGGCAGCCCAAAAAAGACATTGGCCTGCCCGGCGATGGTCAAGGTCTCGTTGAGTTTATAGCCGGGGAAGGACTGCTCACCGATGCGCTGCAGTTCACGCAGGGCCGCTTCTTTGGCCTCTTCCCGGATATGGAGGATCAGGTCATACTCTCCATACTCGCCCAGCATCTGATCGAGGGTATCGCCAAAATAGGCGTCGATGGCCCAGGCGATGCCCTGGGAAAAGGCGGCGCCCAGCAGGATTGTGATCACCAGCAAAAGTGCCAGGTCTTTATAAAATCCATCTCGAAAAAAATCGAGCATTACCCTTCCTCCTCACCCAGTGCATTCATTATAACATGCCTCTAGCTGGGTCTTAAGTGGTAATGCCCGTCAATACTGTCATATATTACTTACTTCAATCCGTCTCAAACGTTCCCTGGAAAGCGCCGAAGAACTGCAGCTCGCTCTTTTCCAGGAACATAACAAACTTCTCACCCTCCAGCACCCCATCATCAAAGACCACCTTCACCTGGCCGGTGAAAACCGCCTCGTCGGTCTCCTCATCGTAGACCAGTTCGTTGGCGTAAACGGTGGCATCATCGGTCACCACCACCACGCTGCCCACCGCGTGGAGTTTTTTCTCCTTACCGAAATACTCCAGCGTATCGCCGGTGACGGTGAAATCCTCCTTGGTCAAGGTAGCGCCGCCGGTGAAGATCAGGTAGTCATCGTCGGTGCGCCACTCCATGGTCTGACCCACGATCTTCACTTCTTCAAAGGTGACGTGGACTAAAGCTCCCTCAATGGCCGACACATCCGCGGAGAACACCCCTGCCTGGCGGTCATAGCGCCCGGCGGGTACATCCGCGGGCACACCGGTGATCTCCAGCGTCCCGGATTGGCCCTGGGCCCAAACAGCCGGTGCCAAGGCCAGCATGCCGGCGAGCAAACACAGTAAAGTCAACCTTTTAGTCACTGCCTGCTTCCCCCTCCAATACCACGTTTCCGTAGAAGTCCATTGACTCCGCATCCAGATCGTAGACCGCTTCCTCCAGCTTCCACACCAGACCCCCATCGCGGATTTCCACATTCCCCTGGAGGAAGACAATCTCCCCCTCCGTGTCCATGGTCATGGTATCCGCGGAGATCTCCATACCCCGCCAGAGCATCTGCACAGGGCCTGGCGAAAGCAGCTTCGAGCTGCGGCCCTGCCACTCCAGGTAATCGCTTTCTAGGCGGAATCCTTCTTCCCCCTCCACCAATACGGGGCCGAACAGGCGCAGCAGCTCCGTTTTCCGCTCCCACTCCGCCTCGGGGGCCTGGATGGTGAGGTACGGCTCTTCATCCTGGAAGACCACCATCTCCTCCAGCTCCCTTAGGGTCACCACATCCCCTTCCTGCAGCACGCTCCGGCTGAGTATCTCCCACTGCCTTTGGCCGTCTTTCCTCCCCACCAGCCGCGACTCCTGCAGCTGCACGCTGGGGGGCACACTCACCGCGGGTGGAGGCGGCTGGGCCGCGTAGCGAAAAGTGATGAACAGGAGCACGGCCACCGCAACGGTGCCCGCGGCGATCCACTTTGCCTTGGTTGACAGGTTCATCACTCCTTCGCATCATCAATGATGTCGGCCACATCTTCAAAGTCAAACAAGCTCAGGCCGCCTTCGCTGTCCCAGCCGATGGGCAGGGTGGGGAAGGCGTTGATGGTGAGCTGCACCGCCACCCGCCCCGCAACATGGTCGTAAGAAAAGGCCAGCTGCCGGCAGTGGAGATCCTTCTTGATGGAGATCTCACCCTTGGTGAACTTATCCGACGGGGGAGTGTAGATGCTGTCGTAGCTCACATACCAGGTGGAGCCCAGGGGCAGGGCCACGCGCAGATCTACCCGCTCCAGCTCCTGGAGATTGGGTTTGTAGCGGAAGCCGAACTTCAAACTGAGCTCATCCCGCTTGTACTCCACCAGGGGAACCACATGGGTTAGAGTACTGGTGTTCAGATCATAGCTGGCGTAGAGATCCACATTCCAACGCTCATTGGGGCGCAGGCCGGTGTTCAAGGTCAGGCTGCTGAACTTCTCCGTGAGGAAGTCGTAGGTTGTGCTGGCGCTGGCCCGGAACTTGTTCCGGTTGTAGCTGAGCCGCACGTTCAGGTCCTGCAGGGGCTTTTGGGCGTCGAATTTGAAAGGTGATTCCCCCCACACATCCCTGCGCCGGTAGGTGCTGCTCAGGGACAGGTTGCTCCCCAGGCTCTGGTTGAGCACCGCCCGGCCGTAGAGCCAGGCCTGTCCTCCGCTTTCAGAGTAGAGGGCGCCGTTGAGGTCGCCCCGGTAGCTGATGCTCGTCCCGGTCCTGGGCCGCCAGGTCCTTGAGGCCAGGGTGAGCTGGCCGTAAACCCGGTCTTTGCTCACCATGGACGGGGTTTCCTGGTAGTGGCCCACCACCAGCTGGCTGCGGAGGGGCAGGCTCTTCAGCCCCAGATCGCTCACCTCCCATTTCAGCTCTGGGAGGCGCTGGACGCTGCGCCACTCCTGGGAACCGGAGGTCAGAAGGTCCGGATTGAACTGCTGCTCCAAGGTCAAAGTGAGCTTGTGCTTGCCCCGGCTGTACACCG
Source organism: Firmicutes bacterium UBA3914 (assembly GCA_002391385.1). Taxonomy (GTDB): domain Bacteria; phylum Bacillota; class Limnochordia; order Darwinibacteriales; family Darwinibacteriaceae; genus DTU010. The sequence continues at coordinate 10,067 of DGEY01000045.1, forward strand.
AGGAGATGAGAAAGTCCATGAGGCGCACCTCCTCGCTGGTGCGCTTTTGGACATAGTTTCCCTTGAGGTTGAGCACCAAGTGGTCTGTGAGCTCCTTAGACCACTCCAGACCCAGATCCGTCTGCTCCTTGGCGGTTTCCCCCGGGTTGTTTTTGTAAGTGAGCCAGACCCTTCCCCGCAGGTCCTCGGTGCGGAAATCAAGGCGCGTGTCGGAGCTGGTCTGCTCGCGTACCCAGGTCTTCTCCACGCTGTTCTTGGTGGTGAGATCCCAGCTGTCTTTGGAGAGGGTGTGTTCCCAGGCCCCTTTGTAGGCGGTTTCGCTGCTGGTGGGCACGCCCCAGAGGTACAGAAATCCCTCGCCCAGATCCTTAAGCCGGTAGTTGTGGCGCATCCCCACGCCCAGGCCCAGCCGGCTGTAGAGGTCCACGTAGATGTTGCCGTAGGCCCTACTGTTGATATAGTAGTTAAAAGTGCTCTTCATGAAATAGCCTTCATGTTCGCTGTAACCGAAGGCGGGCAGGCTGACCAGGATATCCTCCAGATCCTTGCTCAAGGGAACGACCAGATAAGGCCAGTAAAAGAGGGGAATGCTGCCCTCATAGTAAACCACATGGCGAATGATGGCCTTATCGCCGGGGACGAACTCCATTTCCCTGGTCACCAGCCGGTAGTGGCTCTCTTCCAGATCGCAGGTGGTGAAGGCGGCGCGGGAGACGGTGTAGTTATCTCCAGCGAAGAGCACGCTGTCTCCGGTGACATAGACCGTACCGTCGGGCACCGTCAGCTGGGCACTGAGCTCCTCAAAGGTGCCCTCCCCGGTCTCCAGATTGTACACCAAGCGGTCCCCGCCCAGTTCCTGCCCGTCCCGGATCACCCGGACCGAACCCTCCAAGGTGACCAGGCCTTCGACCAGATCCGCATGGAGCACATCGCCGTAGAGCACCACATCGTCCACATGGACCTCCACATCGCCCTCGGCTGTGAACACCTGGCTTTTGAGATCGTAGGACCCGGTTTTGCCCGCGACGATGCGCACCATCTGCTCCGCAGCAAAAGCAGAAGGCGCCGGGAGAATCAAGATGATGATCAAAGCCAAAACGGCAAGCGGAGTGCGCTTCCACGGGCACATAGTATCTCCCCAATTCTAGTACCAGCGATCGGACAGGGCCAAAAAGACAAAGCCGCTCGCGGCGAAGATGGTGTTCACCAACCAAGCCGCTACAAAAGGCGGCAGCACTTCGTTAATGCCCAGGGAACGGGACACGGAAACAGCCACATAGTAGACCAGGAGAATGGTCAGGCTGAGGATGATCCCGTAGGCCCGCCCGCCCCGGCCCATCAGGGCCAACGGCGCGGCGAACAGGGCAAAAACAAAGGACGACATGGGCAGCGCGAGCCGCATGTGGTGCTCCACCACCCAGGAACGCACCTTGAGGCCCCCCCGTTGGAAGCGTTCGATGTATTCCCCCAGCTCCCGCCGGCTCATCTCGTCGACGGTGCGCTGGTTGCCCAGGTAGATATCGCCCTTCTGTTCAGTGACGATCTCCATGCGCTCGAAGCGGCTTTCAAACTGGACGAAACCTTCCGCATCCAGCTCCTGGTAGACACCGTCAAAGAGCACCCACACGTAGTCGTGGAAGATCCCCGTTTGGGCGCTGATGATGCTGGGGAACCTGTCCGAGGCCAGCTCGTATACTAGAATCTTCTTCAGCTCGCGGGTTTTTGTGTCCACTTCCCCGATGTAAAAATAGCGGTCATCGCCACCGTGGAAGAACACATTCTCCTCCACCAGGGGAACGCCCTCGGAGAAGATGATGCGCCGCAGTTCGTTTTCAAACTTGGTGTTGGCCGGAGGCACTATGTATTCCGAGGCCAGGTAAGTGCAGATGCTGATCAAAAGGCCCAAGACCAAAATGGGCACGATCAAACGGGGATAGGCAATGCCGCTTCCCCGCATAACCGTCATCTCATTGTCCTGCACCAAACGCCCCACCGCCAGCAGGGTGGCAAACAGCGTGGCAATGGGCAGCGTCATTACCACCGTGGCGGGAATGCGGTAGAGGAGCATCCTGGCCACCGTGGACACTGCCACATCGTGTACAAAAATGAGATCGGTGAGCTGGAAGAGCAGTCCGCTCAACAGCACCACCGTAAAGCCGAACACGCAGAACAAAAAGGGTCCCAGAAGTTCCCTGGTCAAATAGCGGTCAAAAATCCTCATCCACAAGCACCCCACGGTGAGCTTGGACTAAAAGGCCAGTTTGTGATGGAGGCCCATACTCAGCCCGTGTCCAAGCGTCAAACCCAATTTCGCCCCCAGTTCCGGACTGAACTGGGCGGTCACTCCTCCCGCCAGGCCTTGGCCGTCGTACTCCACAAAGAGGGACGTGGTGGGCACGTTGCTGACCTTGACGGGATTGAGCATGACAGTTAACCCCGCCATGCCCCGTGCGTAGCGGCCCAGTCCGAAGGCCAGGTGCCCCCGGAGATGCGGCGCGCCCAGCTGCTTGGAAAGGACAGCGTAAAGATGCTGGTGGGCTGAGGAAAACTCGCCCCCCAGGGCCAGCCCCGGCCACTCTTCCGTCTCCGGCATCAGCACGGCCTTGACCGTGGCATACAGCCGGCCCCCCACCTCCTGCCTCACGCCGGCACTAAAATTGGGATGGAGCCCCACTTCCAGCCCAACGCTGTGGCCGCCGCGGTGAAAGAGGTAGTCAAGCTCCAAGGTACCCGGGGCAGCCCCATCCGCGGTGGGCATGGCGGCAACCCGCTCTGCCTGGCAGCTGCCTGCGACTACGATAATAACCACAACCATGCTCCAGATCATGCTGCGTATCTTGTCCATACTTGACCTCATCTCCCTTACTCTGACCCTAGTTATTCGCCTTTAGCGGAACGATTACCTGCAAAGGGCCCTTGGCAGATGGTGGAATTTTAAAAACCGCCTGGCGGCGATTGGTTATTTGAGCTTGCGGATCACCTCATCGGTCAGGTCAATGCCCCCGTAGCGGATCACGTCGCTGTCCAGTACCACAGAAATCCCTTTATCCTCAGCCACCTCCCTCACGGCGGCATTCACTTCCTTTTCCAGCTGCAGCTCCAGCTCCTGGCGGTAGGCCAGGTATTCCCCGTAGGCCTGCCGCTCCCGGGCGGCCCTGTCCACGTCTTCCTCGCTGGGCGCCTCCTCCAGATCAAAGCGGGTCAGAAGTTCCTGGTAGCGCTGGGCTAAAAGCTCGTTGAGCTCCTGGGCCCGGGGGCTCTCATCCACCACCCTTACCAGGTTCACCACGCCCACCGATCCGCCCCCGGAACCGGCCAGGAGGGCCCAGATCAAAGCTGCGGCCAAAAGGCCCGCCAAAGCCCAAGGTAGATACTTCACTCGGCTGTCACCACCTTATCGCGGCTTGCAAGTGTACTTCTACCTTAGTATGGCCCGTTGGCCAGGGCCCTAGACAGCTGCCCGTCAAGTTCCACCAGAAGCTGCTGCCGATAGGCGGCCAGCTCCTCCCGGACAGCCTGGTCCAGTTCCCTGTGGAAAGCCTCAAGGCGCTTTTGGGCCAGGCTTTCATGCTCCGCCTGGAGATCCTGGAGCCTGGTTTGGAACTCCTCCTCCAGCTCCTCCTGGTAAAGCCGGAGCTCCTCCTGGAGGGCCTCAATGTCCTTCAGCTTCGCTTCCTGTTCCTCGGGGGTGAGGGTTACGAACACCAGCTCCAGCTGCAGGCCTAAAAGCTCCTGCTCCAGTTCCCTTTGGCCTTGGGCTGCCGTATCCTGGAGCTCCTTGCGGAGATCCGCCGCTGCGTCGTGCAGCTCTTGGGCCTGCTCCCGGCGGATCTCCCCCGCTTTGGCGCTGAGCAGTTCCTCCGCCGCCTGGAGGAGCTCCGCCTCGTAGGCCAGAAGCTTCTCTTCCTGCCTGGCCAGAAGCTTCTCTGCCCCCGGGGTATCTTCAACAGGCCCAGCAGCGCCCGCCTGGGGCAGCAGCCAGGGGCTCGAGCCCGTGAGCATGCTCAAGACTAAAATCAGAGAGATCATGCCTGCTAGACGCATAGATTCACCCCTTTTCCTGCCGCCCATTATACCAGGGGCTGGAAAGGAGCACAAATGCAAAAAAAACCAGCGGGACTTCCCCAAGGAAGCCCGCCGGCTCAATTCATGGCAGCATGCCTAAAAGGCCTGCCCGATGCCGAAGTAGAACTGGCCCTTCCGGTTGTTCTCTGCGTCCTTGCCCAGGCCGTAGTCCAGGCGCAGCAGGCCCAAAGGCGTATCCAGGCGCACGCCCACACCGAAGGAGTTCTTCAGATCCTGCAGCTGCAGCGACTGGCCCTGATCCCAGGCGGTACCCCAATCGGTGAAGACCACACCCTGGACCTTCTCCACGATGGGGAAGCGGAACTC
>DGEY01000045.1:14669-43595 GCA_002391385.1 Firmicutes bacterium UBA3914
GCGTTAAAGACCAGCATGTTGTCGCCCACCAGGCCTAGGGTAGGATCTCCGTAACTGTAACCCCGGAGGGTTTCTGCCCCGCCGATCCTGAACTTATCGCTGTCCGGCAGGGTGCCCCCCAGCAGCCTGCCGCCCAAACCCCGCACGGCCAACACGTAGCCGCCATCCCGCACTTCGAAAAAGCGGCTGTGCTCCAGGCGCAGCTTAGCGTAGGCGCTGCTGCCTCCGAAGAGGGTGGTACCCAGCTCCAGGTAGGCATCGTTCTTGTAACCCTCCGTGGGGAAGAAGGGATGATCCACCGTGTTGGTGTTCAAGCCAATCCCCACGTTTCTGCTCTTGGAATCCTCTGGGGTCCACTCCTGCCCCTCTTCCGTGGGCTGGTAGGTGTTGTTTTCCAGTTTGAAGGTGAGGCGCCCCCTGGTAAACTCGCTTAAGGGTTTGCCCAGGGTCAGATTGCCCCCGATGCTGGTGCGCTTGCTCTCGAACTCTTGGTCCGTGTCGGGCTTGATGGTCTTCACTTCACTGGTCTGCCGGTAAAGGCCTGTGCCCAGCGAGATACCGGACTTGGTGATATACGGTTCGTAGAACTCAAACTCGTAGGAGGTAAGCTTCCGGCCCAGACTGACGTTGGCCTTAATCCTCTGACCACGTCCGAAGAGGTTGTCATCGGACACCTGCACAAAGCCCACCAGGCCATCTGTGGTGCTGTAGCCCACGCCAAAAGTGGCCGCACCGGTCTTGCGCTCCTTCAGGTTGATGGTGAGTACCGTTTCCGGCTCCTCCTCCTCGGTGAGCTCCCGGCTGATCTCGTCGAAGTAGCCCAGCATGAGCAGGCGGCGCAGGCTCTGGTCAATCTCGATGATATTGACAGGGTCCCCCACCTCAAAGGAGAGCTCGCGCTCAATCACGAAGTCTTTGGTCTTCTCATTGCCGGCGATGATGATATCCTTAAGTGTGGTTTGGGTCAGTTCAATGTGGATCTGTCCAGCCGTATCGGCACTGATCGCGGTAACCCGGACCCAATAGCCGTGCTCGTCAAGCACCCATTCCACCAAACCGCGCAGGTCTTCCCAGATATCATGGGCGTTGAGGATATACCCGGGCTGGGTCTTCATCTTTTTGGCGTAATCGCCAAAGGGCACGCCCGGCACGCCGGAAAAGGTGACCTCCCGTACAACGGGATTTTCCCAAACGTGGAACACCACTTCCACTCCGCCTAAAGCAGGGTCGATGGTGGCCTGCACATCTTCGAAGTAGCCCAGATCGTAGATGGCCCGCATGTCGTCGATAATCTTCTGCTCCACCGCGGGTTCGCCGAGCCGCGTCTTCAAGATGGCCGCTTTTATGGTCTCGGTATCAATCATAACGTTGCCTTTGATGGTAATCAGCCTCACGATACCGAGATCCTGGGACTGGGCCTGCACAATACCGCTTGCCGAAACGAGCAAACCCAGAACGACCAGTGCCAGAACCACCTTGGCTGAACTTTGCCTCATTGTCCTGCCTCCCACACAGTAGTTTTCGATCTATCTCCCTTATTTCGAGCACCTTGGGCAGATTCCTCTTGCCAACTCCGGGGACACCTTACAGAAAAAACCAAAGTCTCAGTGGTAGATGTTCAGGTCGAAGGTGGCCATGCCGTCCAGCACGAACTGCGTGGAGAGGCGCGCCATCACCGGATCCATCGGTTCGGCCCACGGATAATAGCTCAAGGGATCAAAGGCTTCCTCTTCTTCTCCATCCTCAGCTGCTTCGTCCTCCACCTGGTTCTCCCGGAAGGGGTAGAACTCGGCCACTAACTCGTTATTCCTCTCCCTATCCATATATTCTTCAATCAGGTCATCCAAAGTGTCCGCATCTGAGATAAACGTCCGCATGGGTTCCTCTGCATCCTCTTCCTCGCTGGGCTCCAGGATGCTGGTGTGGACCGGCGGCTTGGTGTAGTAATAGCCCTCCGCCCCGCTGCGCACCGTGACCGTGAGGAGCCCCGCTGCCGTATCCGCAGGGATCTGCAGCCGCAGGGTCCGGGTCTCCACCTGCCCCCGGAAGGGCCTGATCAGGACCTCCACGTCCACACTGTCGCCTGCCCGCACATGGGAAGTTGAGGGGGTGGCCCGTTCGATGGTCGCGGTTTTCCGCTCCCTGGACACCTCCACCTCGATCTTGACCTGCTGCAGATCCACCGCCTGCAGGTTGTTGCCTAGAAGCAGTTCCAAGCCGGAAAGGAGATCCACAAGACACCACACGGCGATGTCCGAGTCGCTGTAGAAGAGGTTTTCCCTGATCATCCGCTGGCCGAAATCCTGGGAAACGAACTCCACCCGGACATAGGCAGTTCCATCACCGATGCGGTCCAAAGCGGCATCGATGCTCTGGTAGGCACTGCCGATGATCAGCGGAGCAAGGAACTGCTCATCCTTCACCGCCTCCACGTAGTAGCTCTGCCGGACACCGCGCTCCGTATCTGTAACCGTGATGCTGATGGGCACGTAACCCACCGCGGTTCCCAGGACGCCCCCCACGCCGGCTGCCCGATCTTGGGCCACCTTGCCCACAGTTGCCCCCAGGGAGGCGATCTTTACCGGCACCTCCAAGTTGGACAGGGTCTGATGCACATAGACGGCGGAGGCAAAAAAGTCCACCGCGCCCCGGTGGAAGACGGGATGGCCCATGGCAATAAAGCGCCCGTCCTCCCGCACATGGGTGACGGTACCGTAGGTGGCCACCACAAAATCGCCCCTCAAAAGCTGCACACCCACCATGCTGCCCGGCTCGAAGGCCGCCGCGCCCGTGGAAGAAGCCGCTGCAGCAAAGGAGGGCAGAACCTGCGTCCGCTCCAGACCCAGGGCCTCCACCAGGTAGCTCAGATTGCGCTCATTCATGCCCTGGACAATCACTGGGGAACTAACTGCCACAACCTCTTCAGGCAGGGCCGGCTCGGGGGTGGGCAGCGCATCAAAGAGCCTGAACATGTCCACCGCGGGGGTGACCAAACCGATGCGGTGATCCGTGTAGGGGTATGTATGGGAAATGGCACCTAAAAGGCGATCCTGGATATACACGGGGGAGCCGCTCATGCCCCGGGCAATGCCCCCGTAGCGCTCAATGGCCTCTCCGCTTACCTTGACCATGATATAGCTGCTCACCGGGGGGCTCTGGGGAATAATGCCCAGCACCTCCACGTCAAAAGTCTCAATGGCGTTTCCAGAAAAGACCGTTTTGCCGATCCCGCGCAGGCCCGGCCGCACCTCCTCGGGGGGGAAGAGTTCGACGGCCAGCACCTGCGCGGAGATACCACAGATAATCACCAGCACGGCCATTCCTAACCACAACGGCAGTTTTCGCATGAAGCCACCCCTTCACTACCCTCTACCTAGATCCTGCCACAACGACTATGGCATTACTTACTGCTCGCTCTTTTCCATCGGAAGGCAAGTTCAACACCAGGTTGCGGATGACCATGGTTGTGGAACCGCCTCCATCTAGATTCATGGCCTCAAGCGCTCCAAGTTCTATGAGAAGATTCCCTAGCTCATCCAAAGTCATACCTACACTCACATTGGGCTGTCTTCCGTTGACGGTAACCAAAAGCAGTTTGTCATCGGCTGTAATGCCGATGGCGGTGCGGGGGGCCCGCCCCTTGAGGATATCATCCTTAAAGGCTTCCTCTTCCCCCGTGATGTCCAGCACTCCGGCCCGCACCAGCCTGGGGCCGCCGCCGATGATCTGGGAAAAGCCCTGTTCACGCCAGTCGGGCTCCAGCCGCAGGCTCACTTCCACCCGGTCGCCCGGGTTCAAAGCGGCTAGATACTGGCGCATCTCCCCGTGGGCGGACAGGACAAAACCGTCTTCAGGTATGGTGCTGTTGCCCTCTGGCTGCACCTGCACCACTACGCCCCCCGCCACCACAACCTCGTGGCCGTAGGGATTGGTGTTGGTCTTGGTCCCGTGGGCAGGGGTGTAAATGATCAGCTCATCCTGAAGTCGCGGGCGGTTGATGCCGGAAACCGCCGCCAAAAGGCGCCCTTCATGATAGACCTCACCCTGAAAGTCCACATTGCCCATGACCGCTGTCCCGGGGCCCAGGCCCACCGCAGTGCGGTTATTGTAGGGCTCGGTGATCAGCTCCCCATCGATCACAAACACCCCCAAGGGCCGCCCGGTCGATGCAAAATAGGCACCGTTGACCGCCGCAAGGGCCCCGGTGCGCTTGGCCATCTCGCTGACCCGTTCCGCTCCGTAGATGCGATCCTGCGCTAAGACCAGCTTCACCTCGTAGTTGCGCCTGAGATCTATCTCCAGGTAGTTTACCACATTGGGGCCAAAACTGTCAGCCCTGCGCTGATGACCGTAAACCAGGCCGAGTTCCACGATGCGTCTGGTGGTCTCAACGAAGGTTTTGGGAACCGTGAGCTGGAAAAGGTGCTCATCTTCCTGCACCACACCTTCCGGCAGCCAGTAGTTGAACTCCAAAACCAGCCGGGAGGCACCGCCCGGTTCTTGGGAATAGCGGAGCTCCCGCAGGGCCACATCGTCGATCTTCTGCCTTTCCGGCAGATCCGGGATGGGCAGATTAGAATCTATAATCACCTTCATGGGATGGGAAGTGTAGCTGACCTGAAACTCCTGGCCCTCTCCTTTGGGCAGGGTAAGCAGAACCTCTTGCGGCAGGACAGTTAAGACCTTCAACGCTGCAGTGCTGGCCTGTGCCGGGCTGAAGACAGTGAAAAGTGTCAATAAAAAGAAAACTAGCGGGGCCCATCTCCACTGCACAGACAATCCCCCTTCATATTCCTAATTACAATTCTTGACACCGATGTGTTTTCCTGCCACAAAATAAACTCCACAACGCCATTTGTGTGGAGTTTACTGAGCTCTTGCCTTTCTCTAACCCTCATCCTCAGGAAGATAGCGGGACATCTGTTCATAGATGAGCTTGGCCAGCCCCAGGCTCTGGGCTTGGGAGCTGTTTAGGGCCATTTCCTGATCCAGCAGGGACTGGAACAGCTTTTCCGCCCGCCGGTCGCCCAGCAGATCGCTGTCCGGCACGGTGCGGCGCATCTCCGTCAGGAGCATCTGCAAAAACAGGGCCTCAAACTCCTGCGCGGCCTCCCGCAGCGCTTCCCGGGATGAAGACTGCTTCGTTCTGCCCAGCTCCTCGGCCTTGCCGGCCACCAGATCGCCGGGGCTCCAGTTCACCCGCATAGGGATCCTCCTAAAGAATAATCAGCTCGCCAAACAGCGCCCCCGCCGCCTTCACAGCCTGCAGGATGGCGATAATGTCCCTGGGGGACGCGCCCACGGCGTTGAGGGCATCCACCAGTTCCTGCACGCTGGGGGAACCGCCCAAAACAGTGGTATTTCCAAAGGCTGGTTCTGAACCCATGAATTCGCCAAACAGCCCTCCGTCTCCTCCAAACGGGCCGGCATTTTCAACGGTACCCACCTGCACCTTGAGGCTGCCGTGGGATACCACCACAGGGGCGATGCGGACCTGCGCGCCCATGACCACTGTGCCTGTGCGCTCGTTGATCACCACCCGGGCATTGCTGTCAGGGCGGATGGGCAGCTCCTCAAGTTCGGCAATGAAGGCCACCACGTTGTTCAGGTAGCTGCCGGGAATCTGGATTTCCACCGTAGCCTGATCCCTGGCTCTGGCCAGGCTCTGCCCAAAGGCCGCATTCACCACTTCCACCAGGCGCTGCGCGGTGGTGAAGTCCGGCTCCATGAGCACCAGGGAAACCCAGCCCTCCGCGGCCAGGTCTCTGGCCTGCAGCTCCCGCTCCACGATGGCGCCGCTTGGTACGGTACCCACTGTGGTGTGGATGCTCTGGGCCCCTGATCCCCGCCCCGCAGCCCCGCCAATGGACACAGGACCCTGGGCCACGGCATAGATCTGCCCGTTGGCGGCCTGGAGGGGAGTTTGGAGAAGGAACCCGCCCTGCAGGCTGCGGGCATCGCCGATGGAGGAGACCGTCACATCAATGCGGTCCCCCACCCTGAGGGAAGTGGGCAGATCCGCGGTCACCATGACGGCAGCAATATTGCGCATGCGCAGATCATCTGGGGATACGGAAATCCCGAAATTCTCCAGCATATTGGCGATCATCTGCACATTGGCCCGGGAGCCTGAACCGTCTCCCGTACCCTGCAGACCCACCACCAGGCCCAGGCCGTAGATCTGGTTGTCCCGCACGCCCTGGACCCGAGCCACATCCTTAATCCGGACAATGGGGGTATCGTAGCGGAGGGGCTCCACCGTCTGGGCCCAGGCTCTGCCTGCACCCAGCAGGATGATCCCCAAGGCCAGCCAAACAAGTCTCCTCTTCATCTGCCTTCCTCCTCATCCCGCTAGAACAGCCAGTTGAACAGGCGCGTGAGCAGCCCGGGCTTGTTCTTCTCCCCGACAATGCCTGTGCCCACAAAGGAGATCTCCGCATCGGCCACAAAGGTGGAGAGCACAGTGTTGTCCGGGGCAATGTCTTCACCCCGCACCAGGCCGGTGAGCACGATCTCCTGTTCTTCGCCGTTCACCACAATCTTCTGCCGGCCTTCAATGCGCAGGGTGTTGTTGGCATAGGTTTCCACCACCTTGGTGGTGATCTTCGCTGTTAAGCTGCCGCCCCTGGTCACGGCCCCGTCCGCGGAGAAGCTGTCTCCTCCCCCCAGGCGCAGCAGGGGAATGAGATCCGCCAGCACACCGCCGCCTGGCCCCACGGACACTTCCGAGTCTTTACCAGTGCTGGTGGTGGCCGTCTGCCTGGCCTGGGCCTGTTCCACGATGATCACCGTGACCAGGTCCCCGGGCCGCCTGGCCTTGCGATCCGCGAACATGGACGCAGGCTGATCCACAGGAAACAACGATTCTGCCACGGTCAAGGTGGTGCTGCCCAACAGCAGCCCCACCGCCGAAAGCAGGGTAATGGTTAAGTACCAAGGTCTTTTCACGGCATAGCTGCCCCCTTTGTGTGCACCTGAACTGTGTGGGCATCGACGATCTCCCCGGCCACCCTCTGCCGGGAGAGGGTGTTTTCCACTTCGATCAGATCGCCCAGCCCGCCGCTCTGCCGGGCCACGCCCGGTGCGGTGACAGTGACGCTGCCCGTGTGCACCAGGATGGTGACCGCATCCCCCCGCTCGATGAGGGGTACTACCTCCACATGGAGCTGGGTGAGGGCAGTTCCCGCGGGCACCATTCTGGTGGTCCGCAGTCCCACAAAGTCCTCCAGGCTCCGGCTTTCCAGCGCAGCACCCCTTACTTCCCGCAGTTCCAGGCGGAGATCGTCCGCACTGAGGATCTCTCCCCGCTTAAGGTCCCGGGCCGCCACCACCACTTCCTGAACCGGGCGGCCTTCCCCGTCTTCACGCAAGCTCGCGGCTGCAGCGGCCGGCACCCGGAACACCCGCACGCTCTCGGCCCCCTGGAACTCCACCAGGCTGGGATGCAGCCCGGCATGGCGCAGGCGGACCTCGATGTGTCCCCTGAGCAGCACCCGGGAACTCCCCAGACTGGGAGCGGTTCCCACTACGACCTCGGCCAGCTGCTGCACCAGTTCAGGGGGACCCTCAAGTTCAGCCACTTCGCCCAGCAGCAGATCTTTACCGGACACGTTGGCCGTCTCCGGCAGGAACACCACCGCCCTCTCCTGCTCAGCCCCCCAGGCCCCGGGACCGGGACAGAGAGTGAGCACTGCCAAAAGCACGGCCAGCGCCACCAGCTTCCTAGCGGTCATCACAAACTACCTGCGCAGGTTATTGGCGGCCTGGAGCATCTCATCTGAAGCCTGGATGGCCTTGGAATTGCTCTCATACGCCCTTTGGGCCACGATCATATTCACCATCTCTTCCACTACCTGGACGTTGGACATCTCCAGGAAGTTCTGGGCCAAGGTGCCGAAACCGTCCATGCCGGGCTGACCCACAATGGGTGCTCCGCTCGCGGCGGTGGCGCGGTAGAGATTGCGGCCCACGCTCTGCAGCCCCGCGGGGTTCACAAAGCGGGCAATCATGATCGTATCCCTCTCCTCAGGATCGCTTACGCCGGGGTACATGACAGCCACCGTCCCATCGGAACTGATGCTGACCTCCACCGCTTCCTCTGGAATCTGAATTTCCGGCTCAATGGGAAAACCATCGGAGGTGGTGAGGCGGCCGTAGGCATCGATCTTGAAGGCCCCGTCCCGGGTGTAGCAGATGGTCCCATCGGGCAGGAGCACCTGGAAAAACCCGTCGCCTTCAATCACCACATCCAGGGGATTGTCCGTCTGCTGGTACATGCCTTGGGAGAACACCTTCTGGGTGGCCACCGTCCTCACCCCGTGGCCCACCTGGATGCCTGTGGGGATCTGCGCCCCCGTGGTGGAAGGTGTCCCCGCGTACTTCACCGTCTGGTAGAGCAGGTCTTGAAAGTCCACCCGGCTCTTTTTGAAACCTGTGGTGTTCACGTTGGCCAGGTTGTTGGAAATGACATCGATCTTGGTCTGCTGGGCGGTCATGCCGGAGGCTGCCGTCCATAAAGCGCGCATCATAACAAAAAACCCTCCTTTTGCTGTCCAAACTCGAGCACAGCCTAAGAGAGGGGTGTGTGAAGCTATCTCAGTCGGTCAATAGCTTCCAGGCTTCTGTTGCCAGTCCAGCCTCTTTCCCCTCAGGCTCTCGCTTCCTGCCGCTTACTACCTGTCACTAAACGTCATTGATGATCCTGCCTAGCGTCTCATCGAAGGCCTGCACCACCTTCTGGTTGGCTTCATAGGCCCTTTGAATGTTGATCAGGTTCACCATCTCCCTGACCACGTTCACGTTGGCCAATTCGATCATCCCGGGTGCCACCACCGCCCGGTAGCGGAAGGGATCCCCGGCTTCCGGCGTGGCCTCAAAGAGGTTGGCCCCCCTTCTGATCAGGCCGCTTCTGTCGTTGAACTCCACAATGAGGAGCCTGTCCACCACCTGGCCGTTCACCAGCACCTCCCCCGTTTCACTGAAAAAGACGGGTCCTTCCCCCACATAGATGGGGCCGTTTTCACCCCGCACCAGGTTCCCGTCGAGGGTGGCCAAAAGCCCGCTGGGGTTCACGGTGAACCGCCCATCCCGGGTGTATCTGGGGCCTTCTGGTGTCATGATGGCAAAAAAGCCCGCCCCAACCAAGGCCACATCTAAGGGATTCTCGGTTGTGCGCAGCACGCCTGGGGCGAAAGAAGTGTGACTGCCCTCCACCAGAGCTCCCGTACCCAAGGTGCCCAACGCCTGGGCCTGTCCCTGGAATAAGCGGAACACCGGCCTCTGGGGCGAGGCGTAGATGTGGGCGGTCTGCCGCTGGTAGCCGGCTGTATCCACGTTGGCCAGGTTGTTGCTGGCCACATCCATGCGCACTGTTTCCACCAGCATACCCGATGCTGCTGTATAGATGCCGCGGAGTATACGATCACCTCCCTGCCGCTTCTGCTTCCCTTATCGGCACCGCCCCAAAAAAACTTTAGGGCGCTTTAGCGCGCCCTAGTGTAGCTGTGGATGAACTGGCTGCGGTTGGGATTGCGGTCCAGGGAATCCAAAATCTCGCCCGTCCCCCGCACCACGCAGCTTAAGGGATCTTCGGCCAGGGTAACCGGCACTCCCGTTTTTTCCTGAATCAAGCGGGCCATCCCGTCCAGAAGGGCCCCTCCGCCAGTGAGGGCCATGCCCTTGTTCACGATATCGGCGGCGAGCTCAGGCGGGGTCACTTCCAGAACGCCCCGGATGGCATCCACAATGCTGATGAGGAGCTCCTCCAGGGCTGGGTAGATGTCCACGGAGCTGATTTCCACCGTGGCTGGCAGCCCGGTAACCAGATCCCTCCCCCGGATACTCATGCGCTTATCGGGGGTGGGGTAAGCGCTGGCGATGGAAATTTTGATATCCTCCGCGGTGCGGTCGCCGATGGCCAGGTTGTACACCCGCTTGATATGGCGGCTGATGGCCTCTTCCATGTGGATGCCGCCCACCCGCAGAGATTGGGCTGTAACCTCGCCCCCCAAAGAAATCACGGCGATATCCGTTGTACCGCCGCCAATATCCACCACCATGCTGCCGCTGGGCGCGGCAATATCCAGCCCGCAGCCGACCGCCGCAGCAATGGGCTCGGTCACCAGATAGACTTCCTTAGCCCCGGCCAGATTCGCCGCCTCAATCACAGCCCTTTTTTCAACTGTGGTAATCCCCGAGGGAACGCAGACCATCACCCGGGGCCGGAAGCCCCAGCCGGCCGCCTTTCTTATGAAGTGCTTAAGGATCTCCTCCGTGATGGTGAAATCCGCGATAACCCCTTCCTTCAGGGGCCTGATGGCCCTAATATTGCCAGGGGTCCGCCCGATCATTTCCCGGGCTTCTTGACCAATTGCGCAGATCTTCTGTGTATTCACATCAACGGCCACCACAGCGGGCTCGTGGATGACAACGCCTTTACCGCGCACATGAACCAGAACATTAGCAGTACCCAAATCAATCCCGATATCTTTGCCAAACACCTTTTGTCCCCCTCTGCAAACACTGGCTGCACAAACTGCAATGCCATAGTGTTCGCCACCGATGGGACAAATCCTTTTTTCGCCAGGCCCCCTAGGAAGCTCGACTGGCCCCTTTCACCCCGTATTTACGCCTGGTTGCCTCACCGCCGCGGATGTGTCTTTCCGATTTATTTATCTCAAGGACCCTCTTCACCTGTTCGGCCAGCTCCTTATTAATGCGTGGCAAGCGCTCGGTCACGTCCTTGTGCACAGTGCTCTTACTCACCCCGAAAACCAGAGCCGCTTGCCGCACAGTGGCGTTGGTTTTTACGATGTATAGGCTGACATCCACTACCCGCTTGCGGATATAGTCTCTCATCTGCGCTTCCCCCTAGCACTTTTTTTACATGTATATGCCGCAGGGCTTGCAATATGCGCGGCTAGTGGAGAAACGCCTGGGGATTGACGGGCTGTCCGTTGTAGGTAAGACCGAAGAAGATGCGGCCTGTGCTGTCCGGCGAGGCGATGTTCTGGTTCTGCTTCACCTGTTCACCTGGGGATACCTTGATGCCTGTGATGGAGCGGTAGATGCTGGCCCAGCCGCCGCCGTGGTCAATGATCAGCTCCATCTCCACGCCGTTGGAGTTCACCGCGGCAACTTTGCCCGGCAGCACGGTGCGCACCGCATCACCGGTCACCCTAAACTCCAAACCGGCGTTGAAGCGCCAATCGCCGTAGACCGGGTGGCGGTACCAGCCGAAGGGTGTGGCGATTTCCCCCTGCACAGGCCAGATCAAGCGCTCAAAGGAGACCGCCGGCTCCACTTCCGGCTCGGGCTCGGGCCTAGGTTCCACGGGCTCCGGCCGGGGGTTGGCAGGCGGCTCCACCATCACCACCTGGGTGGGGTCCTCCAGCACCCAAGGGTACAGGGAGGCGATCACGCTCTGCACCTTCTCCTCCACCAGTTCATCCAGCTCTTCCCGGGTCACCGGGTTCACCGCGGCCGCGGGCTGCTCCTGGGGCCAGGCCCGGTAAATGCCCAGACCCATACCGGCCAAGAGGGACAAGCCGATTACGATGGCCATGAGCACCCTGCGGCTGGTACGCTTCTGCCAGGCCGTCCGCAGCCTGTCTTTTAGTTTCCGCCATACTTGCATACTATCACCGCCTTGGCGCTAGTATGCTCCTAAAATCTGGATTCTATGCAAAAAAGCCCCCCTGAGGGAGCTTTCTTCGCGGGACATATGACCTTCTGGCTTTTACTCATCATTGGCCACTTTCAGGCGCAGCAGGGCCTTCTGCAGGGCGATCTGCGCCCGGGCCGTGTCCACATCGGACCTTTGGGAGCGCAGCCGCTCTTCCGCCCGGCGCTTGGCCTCCCGGGCCCGCAGCACATCGATTTCCTCCGCCAGTTCGGCGGTGCGGGCTATGATCACCATCTTGTTCCCGTGCATCTCCACAAAACCGCCGCCTAAGGCGATCTTGCGCCGCTTGCCCCGCAGGGGCCCAAACTCCACGATGCCGAGGCCCAGAGCCGCCATGAGGGGCTGGTGATTGGCCAAAACGCCGAACTGCCCATCTGTACCAGGCAGAAGCGCGTATTCCACCTCCGTGCTGACCACAGTCCTTTCCGGGGTCAAGACCTCCAAGCTGAATACCGCCATCAGGCATTCTCCTTCGCCAGGGCTTGGGCTCTAGCCACCGCCTCGTCGATGGTGCCCACCATGTAGAACGCGTTCTCCGGCAGGTGGTCGTGCTTGCCCTCCAGGATCTCCTTAAAGCCCCGCACCGTCTCCTTCACCGGGACGTACTTGCCGGGCATGCCGGTGAACGCCTCCGCCACAAACATGGGCTGGGACATGAAGCGCTCCAGGCGCCGTGCCCTGGCCACGATGATCTTGTCTTCCTCCGACAGTTCGTCCATGCCCAAAATGGCGATGATATCCTGCAGCTCCCGGTAGCGCTGGAGGACCTGCTGCACGCCCCGGGCCACCTCATAGTGCTCCTGGCCCACAACTTCCGGCGCTAGAATGCGGCTGGTGGAAGCTAAGGGGTCCACCGCGGGGTAGATACCCTTCTCGGCAATGCTCCGCTCCAGGTTGGTGGTGGCATCCAGGTGGGCAAAGGCCGTGGCGGGCGCGGGGTCCGTGTAGTCATCCGCAGGCACGTAGATGGCCTGGATGGAGGTGATGGATCCGTATTTGGTTGTGGTGATCCGCTCCTGCAGCTGGCCCATTTCCGTGGCCAGGGTAGGCTGGTAACCGGCGGCAGAGGGCATCCGCCCCAGCAGCGCCGACACTTCCGAACCGGCCTGGGTAAAGCGGAAGATATTATCGATAAACAAGAGCACATCCTGGCGCTCCTCATCGCGGAAATACTCGGCGATGGTGAGCGCCGCCAGCCCGACCCGGAGACGGGCCCCCGGCGGCTCGTTCATCTGGCCGAAGACCATGGCCGTCTTTTCTATAACTCCGGAATGCTTCATCTCGAAGTAGAGGTCGTTCCCTTCCCGGGTGCGCTCGCCCACACCTGCGAAGACCGAGTAGCCCCCGTGCTCGTAGGCGATGTTGCGGATCATCTCCATGATCAAAATGGTCTTGCCCACACCTGCGCCGCCAAAGAGGCCGATCTTGCCTCCCCGGGGATAGGGAGCGAGAAGATCCACAACCTTAATCCCCGTCTCCAGCATGACCGTGGCCGGTTCCACTTCATCCACCTTGGGCGCGGGGCGGTGAATAGGCCAGCGGGCCACACCATCCACGGGGGGACCGCCGTCTATTGGCTGGCCCAAGACGTTGAACAGCCTGCCCAAAGTTTCCGGGCCCACAGGCACCGTGATGGGTCCGCCCAGGTCCACCGCCTGCATGCCCCGCTGCAGGCCGTCTGTGGAGGCCATGGCGATGCAGCGCACCATGTTGTTCCCCAGGTGCTGGGCAGCTTCCACGATCAAATCTATCTTCTGGCCCTCCGCTTCCCCTTCGATGCGGATGGCGGTGAGCAGATCCGGCAGCCGCTCCGGCGGAAATTCAATGTCCACTACCGGGCCGATGACTTGAACCACTCTCCCCATGTTAGCACTCATGGTCAAACCCCCTCTTGTCTCTACGCTTGCAGTGCATCTGCACCGCCCACGATTTCCGCAATTTCCTTGGTGATCTGCGCCTGGCGCATGCGATGGAACGTCTTGTTCAGCTCTTCGATGAGCTCTTCCGCGTTGTCGGTGGCCTGAGCCATGGCATTCATCCTGGCCGCCATCTCGCTGGCCTTGGCCTCGATGAGCGACTGGTAGATCGCGGCATTGACATACAGCGGGATCAACTCTTCCAGCACTGCAGTGGCAGAGGGCTCGAAGATGTACACCGGTTCCGGCCCGGAGCTGCCGGAGGCGATCTCGCTTTGGATGGGCAGAACGGGGCGCAGCCGGACCCGCTGGGTCAGTGTATTGATGAACTGGGTGTATAAAATCGCAACCTGATCAAACATGCCGTGGAGGTAAAAATCTAAAATCACCTGGCCGATATCCATACCCTGCCTGAACTGGGGCTCGTCCCCCAGCCCCACATACTCGGCCAAAGCGGTGCGGTTCCGGCGGCGGAAATAATCCCGGGCTTTCCTGCCCACGATCACCAGCTCCGTGTGGGGATGCTCCTGAAGGAAGGCCTCCGCCCGCCGAATTACGTTGGTGTTGTAGCCCCCCGCCAGCCCCCGGTCAGAGGATAAGACCACAAGGCAGTGACGCTCACCGGTTCTGCGCTGTGCAATTTCCGGGAGCTCCACGCCGGACCCCTCCACCGCCTGGAGTACCACCGCCAGGGAGCCGGCCAGGCGCTCGTAGTACGGGCGGGTGCTGGCCACCCTATCCTGCACCTTGCGCAGTTTGGCCGCGGCGACCATCTCCATGGCCCTGGTGATCTGCTGAGTGCTGGAGATGCTGGCGATGCGCCGCTTGATCTCCCGACTCGTCCGTGCCATGCTGCACCCCCCTAACTGATGAACTCCTTCTTAAATTCCACAATGGCCTTTTTCAGTTCTTCCTCGATCGCTTCCGTGAACTTCTTCTCCTGCCTGAGTTTTGCCAAAAGGGCGGGGCGCTCTTTGCGGAGGAACTCCAGCAGCTCCCGCTCAAAGCGGACCACATCCGCCACGGCAATGCTGTCCAGATAGCCGTTGACCGCAACGTACAGGGATACCGCCTGCTCCTCCACGGGCATGGGCTTATACTGCTCCTGCTTGAGCACTTCATACATGCGCTCGCCCCTGGCCAAAAGGGCCTGGGTCTGGCGGTCCAGATCCGAGCCGAACTGGGCAAAGGCAGCCAGCTCCCTGTACTGGGAGAGCTCCAGACGCAGGGTGCCCGCGACCTTGCGCATCATGGGCACCTGCGCGGCCCCGCCCACACGGGATACGGAGCGGCCCACGCTGATCGCTGGCCTGATGCCCGCGTAGAACAGATCCGACTCCAAGTAGATCTGCCCGTCGGTGATGGAGATCACGTTGGTGGGGATGTAGGCGGAAATGTCTCCGGCCTGGGTCTCAATTATGGGCAGCGCCGTCAGGGAGCCGCCCCCCAGCTCGTCGTTGAGCTTGGCAGCCCGCTCCAAAAGGCGGGAGTGGATGTAGAAAATATCGCCTGGATAGGCTTCCCGCCCGGGGGGCCTGCGCAGAAGCAGGGACATCTCCCGGTAAGCCGCGGCGTGCTTGGAAAGGTCATCGTAGACGATGAGCACATCTTTCCCCTGGTACATGAACTCCTCGCCCATGGCGCAGCCCGCGTAGGGGGCGATATACAGCAGGGGAGAAGGCTCACTGGCGGTGGCTGAAACCACGATGGTGTAATCCATGGCCCCGTGCTTGAGGAAGGTGTCCACCACCGCGGCCACGGTGGAGGCCTTCTGGCCGATGGCCACGTAGATGCAGATCACGTCCTGATCCTTCTGGTTCAAGATGGTGTCCACCGCGATGGCGGTTTTGCCGGTCTGGCGGTCGCCGATGATCAGCTCCCTCTGCCCCCTCCCGATGGGGACCAGGGAGTCAATGGCCTTCAACCCGGTCTGCAGCGGCTGGTTGACGCTGACCCGGTCCACAACCCCCGGGGCCCTGGTCTCAATGGGCCGCCACTTGTCGGTCTTGATGGGCCCCTTGCCGTCGATGGGCTGGCCCAGGGGGTTGACCACCCGGCCGATCATGGCTTCGCCCACGGGCACCTGCACCACCCGCTTGGTGCGCCTTACGGGATCCCCCTCTTTGATATGCTCATAGGGACCCAAAATGACCACGCCGATGTTGTCCTGCTCCAGATTGAGCACCATACCGTAGGTGCCGCCGGGGAATTCCAGGAGCTCGCCGGCTAGGGCCTTTTCCAATCCATAGACGCGAGCGATTCCGTCCCCCACCATGAGGACGGAACCCAGATCTTCCACCTGCAGCTCCGTTTCGAATTCCTCGATCTGGCGCCTCAGTATCGCTACGATCTCATCCGGTCTCATTGCCATAGAGCGTTCCCCCAATTACTTATATTTCTCCTGCAGTATCCCGCAGATCCTCAAGGCCGCCCTCCCATCCCCGTAGGGGTTGGGCGCGGAGGACATGCGCGCGTAGAGTTCCGCATCACTCAAAAGCTCCAGCACGCCCTGGACAATACTATCTTTCGCGGAACCCACAAGTCTTACCGTCCCGGCTTCCAGGGCCTCGGGCCTTTCCGTGACTTCACGCATGACTAAAACAGGTTTATGTAAGGCAGGGGCTTCTTCCTGCAGCCCTCCGGAATCGGTCAAAAGCAGGGTGCACCTGGCCAAAAGGTTGGCGAACTCCTGGTAGCCAGGGGCATCCACCAAGATGATCTGCTCATCGGCCCCCAGAAGCTCCTCCATCACCGCCTGGATGTCGGGGTTTTTGTGCATGGCCACCACGATCTGCAGATCGCTGGCCGCGCTGATGGCCAAAAGGGCCTGGCAGATCCCCACCAGGGGCTCTCCCCAGTTCTCCCGGCGGTGGGCGGTGACCACCAGAATGGGCCGGCTGAAATCGAGGCCCCTCAGTTCAGGCGTTTTGAACTGGTAATCCTCTTCCACCACCGCAAGCAGGGCATCGATCACCGTATTCCCCGTGACAAAAATGCGCTGGGGGTCCACCCCTTCCCGCCTGAGGTTCTCCGCAGCCCGCTCGGTGGGGGCAAAATACCACGTGGCCAGGACATCAATGAGGCGCCGGTTGGCCTCTTCGGGAAAGGGGCTCTGCACAGAAGGAGTGCGCAGCCCCGCCTCCACGTGCCCCACGGGGATGCGCTCGTAAAAGGCGGCTAAGGCCGCGGCAAAGGCGGTATTGGTATCCCCGTGAACCAAAACCAGATCCGGGCGCCACTCGCGCAAAATCCCTGCCATGCCCCGCAGGGTGCGCTGGGAGATATCCGTTAAGGTCTGCCCGTGGCTCATGATGTCCAGGTCGTAATCCGGTTCGATACCAAACAGCTCCAGCACCTGGTCCACC
This sequence comes from Firmicutes bacterium UBA3914, assembly GCA_002391385.1. Lineage (GTDB taxonomy): Bacteria > Bacillota > Limnochordia > Darwinibacteriales > Darwinibacteriaceae > DTU010. The sequence goes on from DGEY01000045.1 coordinate 31,634, forward strand.
ATTTCCCGGTGCTGGCCGGTGATGATCACCCTGGTATCCCAGTGCCCAACCCCCCGGCAGGCCTTAACCAGGGGGGCCATCTTGATGGCCTCGGGCCTGGTGCCAAAGACCAGCGCCAGCTTAAACATCTTTGTTTTCTCCCTTATGGGATCCGAAGGGCTGGATCATGCCCACCCGCATGGAACCATACCAGAAGAGGAGGCCCAAAAGCAGGGCCACCAGCCAAGGGGCCCGGGTTAACTGCGCAGTGAGCACCGCCGCGGTTGCGGAAAGGACGGTGATCAGATAGGCTAGGCCAGCGATCTGCCTCTGGCTGAGGCCCAGATCCAGCAGCCGGTGGTGGAAATGGGAGCGGTCCGCCTGGTAGACGGGGACTCCGTTCTGCACCCGGCGCACCACCGCGCAGAGGAGATCCGTAACCGGTACTGCCAGAATCAAAATGGGCACCGCGATGCTGATGGTGGCCGCGCCCTTGAGGGCACCTTCGGTGGAAATGGCCGCCAGGAGAAAGCCCAGCAGCATGGCCCCCCCATCGCCCAGGTAGAGCTTGGCGGGGTTGAAGTTGTGGGGAAGAAAGCCCAGGGCACTGCCCGCGGTGATCACGGCCATAAGTGCCGCATCAAAGCGCCCCAAAAGCAGCGCCAAAGTGGCCAGGGCTGCCGCCGCGATGAAGCTGATCCCGGTGGTGAGCCCGTCGATACCGTCGATGAAGTTCATGATATTGACCAAGGTGAGCACCCAGAGCATGGTCAGGGGAATGGCCAGCCAGCCGAGGTAGAACATGCCCCCAAAGGGATTGCTGATAAACTCGATGCGGGGGCCCAAGAGCACATAGATGAGCACCACGACAAACTGACCCGCGAACTTCACGCCAGCTGAGAGCTGATAGCGGTCATCCACAACGCCAAGGACCAGGATGAAAAATGCCGCGCTGAGGGTTACGCCCAAGTGGGGAAGGTCCCCCACCAGAGAAGCGGCGGCAAAACCAACGAAGATGGCCAAACCGCCCCCTGTGGGCATGGGCACCCGGTTGATCCTGCGGGGATTGGGCTCGTCAACCAAACCCCAGCGCAGAGCCACCCGCCGTGCCGCGGGGCTGCAGAGGGCCGTAACCGCTGTGGAAATCAAGAAAGCCAAGATAAACTGCGCTGCGTTCATTCCTTCCCCTCCCCCCCGCTGCGCCTGACAATCTCCAGACCGGCCTCGTTCAGAAGCTCCAAGGCCAGAGCATCGGGGTAATCGCCCTGGAAGACGACTCTTTTCACACCGGCGTTAATCAACATTTTAACGCACAGGATACAGGGCTGATGAGTGCAGTACAAAGTGGCCCCGGCGGTGCTCACCCCGTGCAGGGCCGCCTGGATGATGGCGTTCTGCTCCGCGTGAGTGCCCCGGCACATCTCATGCCGTTCGCCCGAGGGTATGTTCAGCTGTTCCCTCAGGCAGCCCACGTCCAAGCAGTGGGCCACGCCCCGGGGAGCCCCATTGTAACCTGTGGCGATAATATGTTTGTCCCGCACCAGCACAGCACCTACCTGCCTGCGCAGGCAGGTGGACCGGCTGGAAACCAAGACAGCTATGTCCATGAAATATTGATCCCACGAGGGCCTGCCCATCTGCCGCCGCCTCCCCCACCGGCTTATTTCGTACCGAAGAGGCGGTCGCCGGCATCGCCCAGTCCGGGGACGATGTAGCCGTGGTCGTTGAGCCGCTGGTCAATGGCGGCTGTGTAGATATTCACATCTGGATGTTCCCTCTGCAGGAACTCAATTCCTTCCGGAGCCGCCACGATGCACATGAACTTGATGGAGGTCACGTTCCTCTCCTTGAGGTACTTAATCGCAGCGGCCGCGGAACCTCCCGTGGCCAGCATGGGATCGAGCACGATCACCTGGCGCTCCTCCACATCCACGGGCAGCTTGCAGTAGTATTCCACAGGCTTGAGCGTGTCCGGATCCCGGTAAACCCCGATGTGCCCCACCTTGGCTGCGGGGATGAGCTTCAAAACACCGCCCACCATCCCCAGGCCCGCCCGGAGAATGGGCACAATGCCCAGCTGCCGCCCGGCGATCACCTTGCCGGTGGTGCGGCCGATTGGGGTTTCCACTTCCAGGTCCTCTAAAGGCATGTCCCTGGTTACCTCATAGGCCATGAGCATGGACATCTCTTCCACCAAGTCCCTGAAGTCTTTAGGGCCGGTGGCCTGGTCCCTAATAATGGTTAGTTTGTGCTGTACTAAAGGGTGGTCAATAAGGTGCACCGAACTCATCTGATCATCTCCCATCTTGGTCTGCCTTCAGTCCAATGCGTCGATTTTTTCGACCCTGGTCTTGTGCCTGCCCCCGACGAAACTGCCGTTCAGGTAGACATCCACTATGTCCAGCATCAAGCCCAGCCCCAACACCCTGGCCCCCAGGCAGAGAATGTTGGCATCGTTGTGCTCCCTGGCCATGCGGGCCGAGAAGGTATCGTTGCACAGGGCAGCGCGAATGCCCTTGATTTTGTTGGCGGCGATGGACATGCCGATGCCTGTCCCGCAGATCAGAATCCCGAAAGTGCATTCACCGCTCCTCACTGCCTCAGCCACGGGCTGGGCAATGTCGGGGTAATCGCAAGACTCCTCGGAATCGGTGCCGAAATCCACCGCTTCCAGCCCCCGGGAGCGCAAATGCTCGATAATCACCTGCTTAGCCTGGAAACCACCATGATCGGAACCCACGGCAATACGCATGTTCTTTCCTCCTTTACCCATGCTCTGGGCAATGATGGCCTGTACCGCCCGGTCAATCTCCTGGCGGGCCCGGCGGTAGGCCTCTAAGGACTGCCCAAAGGGATCGGGTATCTCGTATTCTTTCTCCGCTGACTGCTGTGCCTCCTGCCCGGAAGTCAAGATGTCCGCGTACTCCTTGAGCAGAAAAATCTTGCCAGCCTGTTCAGGAGCGAGCCTCAAAAGCTCCTCCTTGTGGCGCTCCGTCATGGCCAGAACCAGGTCGGCCTCCTCCAAAAGGCGGGGATGGAGCTTGCGGGAGCGGTGCTCCCGGGCATCGATCCCCAGCTCCGAGAGGGCCTGAAGAGCCTCTTCGGTGGCCGCATCTCCCGTGAAGGCAAAGAGTCCGGCGGAGGTGGCCTCAAGATTCAGGCCCGCTTCCTTGGCCCTGTGCCTCAACAGGTACTCAGCCATGACGCTGCGGCAGGTATTGCCGGAACAGATGAACAGAATAGATTTCCCCATGCTTCCTCCTTTAACTCCCTACGTGCTGATCTCCCGGCCCCGGGCCGCCTTGCGCAGGCGGTTCATGATCGCCAGGCCCAGGTGCCGCTCGCTTACGGCTTCCACAAACAGCACCTCCAGCCCCAGATCATCCGCCTGACGGAGCAGGTGGTAGAGCCTGCTGGCCAGACCGGGCAGATCGCCTTCAGGGCCCATGGAAAGAACGGTCAGCCCTGGATAGAGCCCCGCCCTTTCTTGCCAGGTCATCACACCAACCTTTTGGCCCTTCCTTAACAAAGCTTCGCTCAGCTCCAGGATTTTTGCGGCGGCTCCCGGCCCGGAAACCAGGTAGACCTCGGCCTCCGGCGCGTAGTGCTCGTATTTCATCCCCGGCGAAGGGGGTGGCCCCTCCTCCAGGTGCCCGGGTGCCAAGCTCACTTCCACCAGCTCCTGCAGCTCCTCCAGGGTGACCCCGCCGGGCCTGAGCAGGCGGAAGGGCCTGCGGGTACAGTCCAAAACGGTTGATTCCACTCCGAAGCCCGTTTCTCCTCCATCCACCACCGCGGGGATGCGGCCCCCCAGATCCCGGAGCACGTGCTCCGCCCTGGTGGGGCTGGGCTTTCCGGAAAGATTGGCGCTGGGCGCGGCCAGAGGGAAATTCACCGCCCTCAGCAGGCTCAAAGCCACGGGATGGGCGGGAACCCGCACCGCCACTGTATCCAATCCTGCAGTCACTTCCCCAGGAACCACTTCATTCTTGGGCAGAACCAGGGTCAAAGGGCCGGGCCAAAAGCGCTCCATGAGCAGGCGGGCTTCCTTAGGGATCTCCCGCACCAGCTCTTCCACCTGCTCCCTGCCTGTACAGTGCACGATCAAGGGGTTGTCCTGGGGCCTGCCCTTGGCCGCAAAGATCCTGGCCACCGCCTCCGGATCCAGGGCGTTGGCACCAAGCCCGTATACGGTTTCAGTGGGGAAGGCCACAACCTGCCCCTCCGCCAAAAGCTGCGCGGCCTTGTCGATTTCCTCCGGCAGCAGCACCTCGGTCTTCAGCTTTTCCACTGGAAAACCACCACCCGGTCGCGGCCGCCGTAGTCCTGCACCGTCTGCAGCCAGGTTAAGCCCGCCTCTTCCCCTAAGGCCCGCACTTCCCGGGCCTGATCCCAGCCGATTTCCAGCACTACAAAACCAGGCTCCTCCAAAAAGGAAGCGGCCTGGCGGAAAATGCGGCGGTAAAAGTCCAATCCATCGGCGCCGCCATCCAGGGCAACAGCCGGCTCATAGGCTATCTCTGGAGCCAGTTTGCCAAGATCGTCCCGTTTTATGTACGGAGGGTTGGAACAGATCACCTGGAAAGTGCCGGACACACGCTGGAAAAGATCGCTCTCCAGGAAGGTGATCTGCCCGGCCACCTCCAGCCGCTGCGCGTTGGCCCGGGCCACCTCCAGGGCCTCGGGGGAGATGTCCACCGCTGTCACCTGGATATCCGGGTCCTGGCAGGCCAGGGCCACGGCAATGGCCCCGCTGCCTGTGCCCAGCTCCAAAATGCGGCCAGGACGGCCTGGCTCCAGAAGCTCCAGGACTTTGTCCACCACAAACTCCGTTTCCGGCCGGGGAATGAGCACCGCCTCATTCACAAGCAGAGGCAGCGAGTAAAACTCCCGCTCCCCGGTGAGGTAGGCCAAAGGGATCCTCTGTCCCCGGCGCCCGATGAGCCTGCGGTAGGCATCCACTTCCTGGCTGGTCAGGGGCTTGTCGAAGTTGAGGTAGAGGGACAAGCGGTCCAGCCCCAGAACGTGGCCCAAAAGCAGCTCCGCATCGAGCCGGGGTGAGCTGCAGCCCTTTTCCTGAAGGTAACCTGCGCTGAGGTTGATCAGTTCGCCGATGGTATACTGCTTAGCCATGGTGAATGTCTGCTGTCTCCTTCAATCTTTCCACCTGATCCGCGGTGATCAGGGCCTCGATGATCTCATCCAGATCTCCGTCCACAACCAGGTCCAGCTTGTAGAGGGTGAGGCCGATGCGGTGATCCGTCACCCGCCCCTGGGGGAAGTTGTAGGTCCTGATGCGCTCGCTGCGCTCCCCGGTGCCCACCTGGCTGCGGCGCACAGCCGCCTGCTCCGCCAGGGCCTCCTCCTGCATTTTCTCCAGCAGCCTGGCCCTTAAGATCCTCAGGGCCTTTTCCTTGTTCTTGTGCTGTGACTTTTCGTCCTGACAGGAGACCACCATGCCCGTGGGGAGGTGGGTGATCCTCACCGCGGAGTCGGTGGTGTTCACGCTCTGCCCACCTGGGCCGGACGAGCGGTAGACATCGATCTTCAGATCAGCGGGATCGATGTGCACCTCCACTTCCTCGGCCTCGGGCAGGACCGCAACGGTAGCGGTGGAGGTGTGGATGCGGCCCCCCGCCTCTGTAACGGGGATGCGCTGCACCCTGTGTACGCCGCTTTCGAATTTGAGGCGCGAATAAGCGCCCTGCCCTTCGATCATGAAGATCACTTCTTTAAAGCCCCCCAATTCAGTGGGGCTGCTGCTTAAAACCTCCACTTTCCAGCGCTTCTCCTCGGCGTAGCGGGAGTACATGCGGAAGAGGTCCGCGGCAAACAGGGCCGCCTCTTCCCCGCCGGTTCCGCTGCGGATCTCCATGATCACGTTCTTTTCATCATTGGGATCCTTGGGCAGAAGGAGAATCTGCAGCTCGTTTTCGAGGTTCTCCTTGGCTTCCTTCAGGCCGTCGATCTCCTCCCGGAGCAGTTCGGCGAACTCCTCCTCCTGGGGCTCCTCCTGGAGCAGGTAGGCTTCCTCCAAAGCGGAGAGCACCTGGCGGTACTCCCGGAATTTGGCCACGATCTCTTCCAGGTCCGAGTGGGCCTTGGCCAGCTTCCGGTAGCGGACCGGATCCCCCAGCACCTGCGGATCACTCATCTGCCTGGTCAATTCCTCATATTTTTCTTCCAGCGCCTGCAGCTTCTCTAGCATTAAACCTTTCCTCCTAGGCGGTGGTTTCGTTATTGGGGAAGGGAACCACCTTTTTCCCTTCTGGATGGGCCATGTCCCTGGCCAAAACGGCCTTAAGGGCGGAAATGGCCACTTCAATCTGGCTGTGGTCGGGCTCTTTCGTGGTCAGTCCCTGCAGAAGCATTCCAGGCCTGGCCAGCCAGCGGAAGATGGGGTGGCAGTCTTTCTGGCCCGCTTTGCGGATCAGCTCGTAGGAAAGCCCCGCGACCAAAGGCATGATGGCCACATGGGTCAAAACCCGCTGCAGAAAGGGGGGCCGCCCGAAAAACGAAAAGACAAACACGCTGGTGAAGAGGACGATGAGCAGAAAGTTGGTCCCGCAGCGGGCGTGCACCCGGCTGTGCTTGGCCACGTTTTCCACCGTGAGCTCTTCCCCGGCCTCGTAGCAGTTAATGGCCTTGTGCTCCGCCCCGTGGTAGGCAAACACCCTTTTGATGTCCTCCATCCAGGAAATCCCGGCGATATAAAGGACGAAGAAGGACACCTTAATCAAACCCTCCACTAAGTTTAAGATGATGTTGGAGGAAATATAGCTCTGCACAAAGCGCAGCAAAAACGCGGGCAGCACAATAAACAAGGCCACCGTCAGCACCAGGGCAAAGCCCATGGTCAGAACCAGCTCCTTGGCGGTGAGCTGTTCTTCTTCACCCCCGTATTCGCTGGCGGAGTAGTTCAGGCTCTTGATCCCCATGATCAGGGTTTCTACCAAAGCCACCGCTCCCCTGATCACCGGTTTTTTCAGCAGGGGGAAGCGGTCGGACCAGGGTTTGAGGTCCTGGTGGAGGATGGAGATGCTCTGATCTTGTTTGCGCACGGCAACTGCCGCGGAATACCGGCCGCGCATCATCACGCCTTCGATGACAGCCTGGCCGCCGTAGTTATACTGATTACTCACCTAGCACGCGTCCTTTCATGAGCGAGATTAGATTCTGCGCCTGATTCGATGGTGCCACCACCACCAGCTGATCCAGGGGCAGCAGCACATCATCGCCCCGGGGGGAGATGATCTCCTTGGGCGAACGGATGATGGAGATGACCTGCACGCCCAGGTCCCTGCCCAGGGCCGCTTCCGCCAGGGTATGGTAGGCCAGGGGCGAATCTTCGCTGAGTTCAATCTGGAGCAGCACCTTATCATCCCCAAAGTGGGTCACATCCTTGAAGGAGCGCATCCACAGGGGCTGGGCGTAGGCGCTGCTTTTTACCGTCCTAAAGCCCCGGGGCAGAAAGAGCCTGGTGAAAACGCCGATGACGATACCCACCAGCCAGCCCAGGAGCAGGGCCAAGAAGGTGCTGTACACCAGCTGCCCGGCTACGCCGCCTAGATCCTGCATCCACTCGTCCGTAAAGATGCTGAGGGTGCGGATGCGGTCAAACATCTCCACCGCGGAAACCAGGCCCACATAGCTGGAGATGCTTCCCCTGATCTGGGAGGCCCAGCTGTAGGAGATGCCCACCGTCAGAACCGCCCCGGCCAGAACCGGCAGGCCCACCTTGGTCAACCCGCCGAACACCACCCCCACCAAGAGGCCCCCCGCCAAGCTCAAGGCGGTGGCGCTCATGCGGGGCAGCAGCACCAGCAGCAGATCCTTTAAGTGGGCCAGGCGGATGGAAAACTTGGGCATGGCCACTATAAGATCAAAGGACAAGAAACCGACAAAAATAGAGACAAATGATGAAGTCAGACCCGGCAGGTTGCGCACCAGGTAGTAGGCAACGCCCACCACAATGGCCCGCATGGCCAGGATAAACAGCACCGTGATCCGCTTAGCCACCGAGGCCCCCACCTTCAGGCGCACCCGGCACTTCATGGCAGCGGTTGCAGCGGGCCTCGTAGTTCTCGGTGGCCCCGATGAGGATGATGGGATCGTTGTAGTTGGCGGGCGCACCGTCAATCAGGCGCTGCGTGCGGCTGGCGGGCCGGCCGCAGACCACACAGATGGCATTGAGCTTTGTGACCTGCTCCGCCAGGGCCATGAGCACAGGCACGGAGCCGAAGGGCACGCCCCGGAAGTCCAGATCCAGCCCGGCCGCGATCACCCGCTTGCCGTCTTTAACCAGCTGCTGACAGACCTCGACAATGCTGGGCGGAAAGAACTGAACCTCGTCAATGGCCACCACGTCTGTGGCCTGGTCAACCTGCTCGAGAATCTCTTCCGGCTGCTGAACCGGAATGCAGTCGATGGAAAGCCCGTTGTGGGCCGCCACTTTTTCCACGCCATAGCGGTGGTCCAGGGCGGGTTTGAACACCATCACCTTCTGTTTGGCAATGAGCGCCCGCTTGACCCTGCGGATCAGCTCTTCCGACTTCCCCGAAAACATGGAACCCACCACTACTTCCAGCCAGGATGCTTCACGTTGCGGCATGATCTCACCTCTATCGATTATGGCAGAAAAGACAACAAAGTTGTTTTCTCTAATGCCGGGGGGAAATCCTGCCGCTGGCTACTTCTGGAAAGGCTGCAGGAGGCTCTCCAGCCTGGCATCCACTTCCGCTTTGATCGCAACGCCTTGATCCGTGAACTCTTCGCCCAAAATCGTGGCGTGGGCCCTGAGGATGCTGGCCTGGCCAAGCTCGCTGAAGGGGAAGAAATATTCCCTTACGGAGTACTGCTGGGCAAAAAACTCATAGACCGCGGCCGTGAGCCGATCCAGGTTGTACCCGGTTTTGGCGGAAACCGCTTGGTCCGGTGGGCGCACCTCCAGGGGGTGGTCCACCAAATCCACTTTATTATACACCGCGATGATGGGCTGCGCCGCACCAATTTCTTTCAAGACCTCTTCCACCGCTTCCTTCTGCTCCCTGGACTGGGGATGGCTGGCGTCGATCACATGGAGCAGGAGATCCGCGTAAACCACCTCTTCCAAGGTAGCCTGGAAGGCCGCGACTAAAGTGTGGGGCAGCTTGCGGATGAAGCCCACGGTGTCGGTGAGGTACACCCAGCGCCCCTCCGTGAGGTCCCAGCGCCGGATGGTGGGGTCTAGGGTTGCAAAGAGCTGATCGGCTACGAACACCTCCGAGCCGGTCAGGGCCTGAAGCAGCGTGGATTTGCCCGCGTTGGTGTAGCCCACCAGGGCCACCACGGGCACCTCGGTGCTGGACCGATGCTGCCGCTGCAGGCCCCTGGTCTGCTTGATCTTCTCCAGCTCTCTGCGGAGGTCGGAGATGCGCCTGCGGATGCGGCGCCGGTCCGTCTCCAGCTTGGTCTCACCGGGGCCCCTGGTGCCGATCCCGCCGCCGAGCCGGGAGAGGGCCTTTCCCATCCCCGTCAGCCGGGGCAGGAGGTAACTCAGCTGGGCCAGCTCCACTTGGATCTTACCCTCGTTGCTGCGGGCCCGCTGGGCGAAGATATCCAGGATCAGCTGGGTGCGATCGAGTACCGGCGCGTCCATCAAGTCAGAAAGGGTGCCTTGCTGGGCGGGGGTAAGCTCGTCGTCGAAGATGACAATACTGCTATCGTCCAGCATCTCGGCGATTTCCAGGGCCTTGCCCCGGCCGATGAAGGTGCCCGGCTCGGGGTGGCTGCGCCTTTGGACGATTGTCTCCACCACGTTTAGGCCGGCATCCCTGGCCAGATCCGCCAGTTCCGCCAGGCTGTCGGCCACTTCCCAGTCGCTCTGGAAGCTCTGCTGCAGTGCTACTAAATAGGCGTTTTGAGTTTCGTTGATTTCTGGCATGTGCGGTTCACCTCGCAGTCCGGAAAGGATTTTCCGCTGTGTATCTGGAAAGAAGACAGGGGGGGAAAGGACCATGCGCACGATCATGCATGTGGACATGGATGCTTTCTTTGCCGCCGTGGAGGTGCTGGATAACCCCGAGTACGCGGGAAAGCCCCTGATCATCGGCGGCTACAAAGACTCGCCAAGGGGCGTTGTTTCCACCGCGTCCTATGAAGCGAGAAAATTCGGGGTGCGCAGCGCCATGCCCCTGCGGCAGGCCGCGGTGCTCTGCCCCCAGGGGATCTTCATCCCCGGGCGCATGTACCGCTACCAAGAGGTTTCCGAGCAGGTGATGGGCATCTTCCCGGAGTTCTCCCCCGTGGTGGAGCCCCTGTCCATAGACGAAGCTTTTCTTGATATGACCGGCTGCGAGCATTTCTACTCCAGCCTGGAAGAGATGGGCCTGCGCCTGAAACAGCGGATCAAGGAAGAAACGGGTCTCACCGCTTCTGTGGGCATCGCCCCCAACAAGTTCTTGGCCAAGCTGGCCTCGGACTGGCGCAAACCAGATGGCTTGTTTGTGCTCCGGCCCCAAGAGGTCCAGGGCTTCCTGCGGGATCTTCCCGTGAGCAAGCTCTGGGGGGTGGGGAAAAAATCCGCAGCCCTTCTGCACCAGCTGAACCTCTACTACATCCGGGATATTCTCCCCCATTCCTTAAGCTGGCTGCAGGAAAAGCTGGGCACCGCCTTGGGCACCCAGGTGTACAACCTGGCCCGGGGGATCGATGATCGACCGGTTACCCCCGTGCGGGATGTGCAGTCGGTGGGCCATGAGATCACCTTCCCCGAGGATCAGGAAAGCTTCCCCTTCCTCCGCCAGCAGCTGGCCAAAATGAGCGAGAAGGTGGGCTGGCGGCTGCGCCAGCAGGGGCTGTATGCCCGCACCGTTTCCATCAAGGTGCGCTTCGGGGACTTTAAGACCATCACCCGCTCCCACACCCTGGATTATTCCTTCAATGATGATGATACCATTTTCCGCGAAGCTCTGCACCTCTTAGAACAGGTGAAGCTGAAACCGGTAAGGCTTCTGGGGGTGTCGGTGAGCAGCCTCTCCACAGGAGCCCAGCTCTCCCTGTTCTCCGGCGAGGAGAGCTCCGCCAGCCGCATCACACAAGCAATGGATGCCATCAACCGCAAATACTCCCACGGCACCATCACCAGGGGCCGTACGCTGCCCAGCCCTGAAGAGGGCCCGCGGCACTAAAAAAAGGCCTGTGCTTGCCACAGGCCCGCTTAGCTTGCCCCTTAGGACTTGGGGTTAGAGAACCACTGCTTCTCGAACTCCTTGCGAATCTCCGGATTGAGAATGCGCAGATAAGTACCCTTCATACCCAGGGAGCGGGATTCAATCACATTGGCAGACGCCAATTTGCGCAGGGCATTGACAATCACCGAGCGGGTGATCTCTGCTTCGTCGGCGATGCGGCTGGCCACTAAGAGCCCTTCGTCGCCGTCCAGCTCCTCAAAAATCTTCTGCATGGCTAAGATTTCCGAGTAGGATAGGCTGTTGATGGCATTCCTGGCTGCCCGTGCTTCCGCAGCCTTGTCCTCCTGCCGCTCGTGGATGACCCGGGAGATGATCATGCCCAAAGTCACCCCGGCGATATGGGCGATGTCCATATCTTCAGCGGTAAACTCTCCGCGGCGGCGCACAATCAGGGCCGAGCCTACCCGCTCATCGCCCCCGATGATGGGGACGATCATGACCGTCTCACCGTTTGGTCCTTCCTGGATGCTGATATCCGCTACTCTGTTGGCCATGCTTTGGATCTGGTTGGAAGCCGTTCCCTCAGAGAGCCACTCCGCATCAAAGGGAGTGCTGTCAAAACCCTCTTCCAGGGCATAACCGAGGACCCGGCCCTTGCGGCCCAGTATGTAGACGCTGCTATCGTCCATGGCCGCCCTCAGGCCCTCTGACAGCTCATTGAAGTCGACATCCGCTGTGATTTGCTGCAGTAACTGTAGATATTGCGCCATTCGTTCTAGCATTCCTTGGTCTCCTCTCTCTGTGCGCAGAAA
>DGEY01000045.1:43800-44433 GCA_002391385.1 Firmicutes bacterium UBA3914
CCTAGTCCACCCCTTTCTGTTGTGGTAAAATGTTGGTAATAGATCTAAGGAGGGATTATCTTGGAAAACAAGGACAAGATCATTGAGATGCTGAAAAAGGCCATGGCCATGGAAATTCAGTCCGCACACCAATACATGCATCAGCACTTCGAACTAGACGACCAGGATTTCGGGGAACTGGCGAAGAACGTCAAGCTGATCGCCATTGACGAGATGCGCCACGCGGAAGCCCTGGGTGAAAGGATCAAAGAGCTGGGCGGCGAGCCCACCAGCCAGCTCGCGGGCCCCATCGTGAAGGGCCAAGAGCTGAAGGAGATCTTCCCCTTCGATGCCAAGGAAGAGGAAGAAGCAATCAAGGCCTACACAGAGTTCGCCAAGCTCTGCCGGGAATACGGGGATACCATTTCGGCCAACCTCTTTGAAGAAATGATCGAGCATGAACAGGAGCACTACAATTACTTCTCCAACGTCGATCAGCACATCCAGAGCCTGGGCGACGCGTACCTTGGCCGCCTGGCCGGCACCTCCGCCGACACAGGCAAACCCAAGGGCTTTGTGGTGAAGGACAAATAGATTGTCTCGGGCTGCCGGCCCGAGCCGGCAGCCCTTCCACCATCTGACAGAAGAATTTTC
>DGEY01000022.1:0-4859 GCA_002391385.1 Firmicutes bacterium UBA3914
GACCTAACGAAGTACAGTGTTGGTATTGTGTCGCAGTTCTACGAACGGCGGTAGATTCTTCAGGAGCGGTGTACGCGGCCCGTACGCACCGTTCTGTGAGAGGAAAGCCGCTAGGCTGATCACCTAGCGGCTACCTACTCGATCCAAGCTAGCGTCCTAGAGCAGCCGCGCAGTAAGAAACCCTGGCTACAGCCAGGGCCTTCATCAGTTGGTTATGCTCTGAGCGAAGAGCTCGAGCCGGTGTTTGAGACTGGCATCCAGCACCTTGCCATCCACCTTAATCACCAGGCCGCCTCCGACGCCAGGGTCTACTGCGGTGCGGAGCAGCACCTTCTTGCCCGTGAGGGTGCTGAGCCTGCGCTCAAGTGCGTTCCGCTCCTCGGATCTCATCTCCACCGCCGATGTGACCTCGGCGACGGTTGTGTTCTGCTCCTCCAGCACCAGGCGTTCAAAATCCTGGGCTATGAACGGCAGCAGGGCTTCCCGTCCCTTTTCCACCACCAAGAGGAGAAAGCTCTGCAGTACCGGGGAGAGCTGCATCAGCCGGATCAGTTCCGCCTTACGCTCCCGAGCCGTGCGGGGGTGATAGAAGACCCTGCTGACCACTGGGTCTTCTAGAACCTTCAGCACCTTTTTGAGCTCCTCATCGAGCTCAATTCGGGTCTCCCCGGCTGCCAAAAACAGGGCCCGCGCATAGCGGTTGGCAATCTGAGAATTCCGGGTTATGTTCATGCTCATTGCAGATGTCCTTTTTCTAAGGTGTCAAGCTGACTGATGGTTTCGGCAATCAGGCGGCGGTGTTGGGCCTCATCAAGGGACTCGTTGATGACCTTGGAAGCAAGCAGCACAGACAGTTCGCCAAGGTGCTGCTTCAGTTCAGCCCAGGCCTTTTCCTTTTCCAGCTGGATTTCACGCTGAGCCCTGTTCAAAACGGCTTGAGCTTCAGCTTTGGCCTCTGCAACCAGCTGGGTCTGGATCTCCTCGGCGCGCTTTGTGGCTTCGTCGATGATCTGCCTGGCCTGCTGCCGGCTCTCCTTAACCTGCTGCTCCAGTTCGAGCCGCAGAACTTCCGCAGCCTTCTGGTTCTCCTCGGCGGAGCGGATCTGGGCCTCAATCTCAGCGGTGCGTTTGTCCATGAACTCGCGCACCGGTTTGTAGAGCAGTTTGTAGAGCAGCAGAACCAAGAGGATGAAGTTTACAGTCTGCGCCAGCAAGAGATTTTGGTCGATCAACTTCTGTCACCCTTTACCGCAGAGATGAACCGAAGGCGGTGCCTGAAACGCTGAGCCGCATTTCCCAGCACGCCCCGGCTTTACAGCAGCTCCAATAGACGGTTTACCAAAGGAAGCACAACTGTGAAGATCAACAACAGCACCACAGCAAGAGAGTAAATGGCACCAGATTCGGACACCGCCTGGCCGAGAATCATGGTGGTCCTGATCGGTCCTTCCATTTCGGGCTGACGGGCCATGGCCTCCACTGCTTTACCGGCTACATAACCTTCAGCAATACCAACCAATCCTCCGGCCAGAAGAGCAACGCCGGAGCCGATGGCAATTGCAGCGACAATAATGGCAACCTCTAGCATGAATTTCCCTCCCTTCGCGACCTTGCTGTCAATCTTAGCTGATTTTGATTTGGATGTAAATCACTGCCAGCAGAGTAAACACTGCTGTTTGGATGATCCCCGAGAAAATGCCAAACCAGCCCATGAGTGGAGTGGGCAGCACGTAAGGCGCGAGCATGTAGATGATGCCCAGTAAGATGCCACCTCCGAAGATGTTGCCGTACAGACGGAAGGCATGGGAGATGACCTGGGAGATTTCACCGGCGATGTTAATGGGGAACATGAAAAAGTAAGGTTCAAAAAACCCCTTAAACCAAGTCCAAAACCCCTTCTTGATGATCGCGGCCACATGCCCCACCACGAAGACGATCAAAGCTAGAGTAAGTGTGGTGGTCAAGTTCTCTGTGGGAGAATAAGCGCCGGGGACAATGCCGATGAGGTTGGAGATCCCAACGTAGACCGCGATGGTGAGGATCAGGGGGACGAACTTCTTCCCTTCAGGCCCCATGTTGGTCACTACCAGCTTCTCGATGCCATCTACGGACATTTCCAGAATATGCTGGGCTCCCCGGGGAACCTTCTGCAGGTTGCGGGTGAGGAAAAAGCAGGTAAGGGAGACCACCGCCATAATGATCCAGGTGAACAAGAGCGGTTTACTGACTGGGAATGAATAGATGTAGAATAGGACTTCAGCTTCCACGCTTAATCCTCCCCTGCAGCATGTGGTAGTAGATGGCCAGCCTCGGCAGGAGCAACCCGCAGAAGGCCGCCAGGTAGTTGACGTATGGGTTCACCGCTGCCGCCGCGAGGGTGGCAGCATAGAGCGACAGGCGCTTGGCAAACGACCTGCGGTTGAAGCGGGACACGTCTCGTGAAGAGAGCTGCACGGTCTTGGCCAAGTGCAGCAGGCGGGTGGCATCGATGATCATCAGCCTAAAGGTGAGAACACTCATGAGCCCGCCCAAGAGCACTCCAAGCCCGATTTCCACTCTATAGACCAGAAGGCCGGCCGTGAGCAGGAGCGTCAGTATGGTGGTGGTCCGGAGAACATCATCTTCGCTAAACATCACTTGCGCTCCGAGTTCGCCGTCAACGTGTCCACAATCAGTCGATAGGCGCTCCAGAGGGCGGCAAAGCAACCAACAAGCAAAAAGAACAGGGTAAAGATGGCCCCCGTCTCGAGCAGGCGATCGAGGTATAGCCCCAATGCGGTGCACAGGCCCACGCTGACTATAACGGTCACTCCCACCTGGGTAACCAGCGCCAGGTATTTCAGGCTATCTTTCATCGCTGCTCCTTTCCTGCCGCCAAACCTTTATACATGTTCCACACAAAGGATCGATTTCCTTCTTCACTCAGCGAAACGCTGCTTTGAAGAAGCTCCATATGTATGATAACATATCATGGACAGGATATCCAAATCCAGGACCTTATCTGACATGAGGAGATGTGGAATGAAGATCGGAGTTGCCTCACTGGGTTGTGCCAAGAACCTGGTTGATACGGAAATAGTGCTTGGCTTTCTGGCGGATGCGGGGCATGAGCTTGTCAGCGATCCGCGCCAGGCTGAAATAATCATCGTCAATACCTGCGGATTCATCACTGAAGCCAAGGAAGAGTCTATCGAGGCCATATTAGATATGGCAGCGCTCAAGGAGCAAGGATCATGTAGGGGCTTGATCGTCATGGGCTGCCTGTCGCAGCGCTACGCCCAGGAGCTGTGGGAGGAGATTCCGGAAATAGATGCCCTCTTGGGTACCAATGAGCTGGACCTCGTTCCCCAAGTGATTGAACGGGTAGCCGCCGGGGAGCGGGTTAGGGAGCGCCGCAGCCATTACTTCGACTACAACCAACCCTACGCCCGGATGGCCACAACCGGGTCGCACATGGCCTACCTGAAAATCGCGGAAGGGTGTTCGCACCGCTGCGCGTTTTGTGTGATCCCCCAGATCCGCGGTCCTTACCGCAGCCGCACGGTGGAGTCCATTCTCAGCGAGGGCAAGCTGCTGCGGGAGGCAGGGGTGAAGGAACTGGCCGTAATTGCCCAGGATACCACAGCCTACGGCAGGGATATCGGGACCAATATCGTGGAGCTGCTCCA
Organism: Firmicutes bacterium UBA3914; assembly: GCA_002391385.1. Lineage (GTDB taxonomy): Bacteria > Bacillota > Limnochordia > Darwinibacteriales > Darwinibacteriaceae > DTU010. The sequence goes on from DGEY01000022.1 coordinate 3,669, forward strand.
AGAGCTTGCCCGCCTGGAGTTTCCCTGGATTCGCCTGCTCTACACCTATCCCAGCTCCATCAGCGCTGAGCTGCTGGATCTCATGGCCCACGAACCGAGCCTGGTAAAGTATGTGGATCTGCCTCTCCAGCACGTGTCCGCAAATGTACTGCGCCGGATGAAGCGGCCGGGGAGCTACACTTCCAGCCTGGACCTGATCAACAAGATCCGGGACCATGTGCCCGGGGTGGTGATTCGCAGCTCCTTTATCGTCGGCTTCCCGGGCGAAACGGAGGCGGATTTCCAGGAGCTGCTGAAGTTTTTGGAAGCGGCGCGGCTTAACCATGTGGGCATCTTCAAGTATTCCCGTGAAGAAAATTCAGCGGCCTATGCCTATGAAGGCCAGGTGCCTGAGTCGGTCAAGGAACGCCGCTATCATGAGGCCATGGCCCTGCAGCAGAGAATCTCCACCGCCCTGAATGAGCAGCTGGTGGGCAGGGAACTGCAGGTGCTCATGGAGTATCCGTCGGAGGAGTCGGAACTGGTCATGGTGGGCCGGCACCGCGGGCAGGCTCCTGAGGTTGATGGTGTGGTCTATGTGGGCAGGGGTCATCTCCAACCAGGAGATTTGGTCACGGTCCGCATTACGCAGGCCCAGGCGTACGACCTGGCCGGAGAGGTGGTAGAGAGCAATGAATCTCCCTAATTTTGTGACGCTGCTGCGCATTTCCCTTGTGCCGCTGTTTGGGTACCTGTATCTGCTCAACCCCGGGGAGCTGAACCTGCCCGCGGCCCTGGTGTTTCTCCTGGCGGCGGCCACCGATGCCCTAGATGGCTATCTGGCCCGCAGCCGCAGGGAGATCACCCGTTTCGGTCAGCTGATCGATCCCATCGCTGACAAACTGCTGATCACCGCTGCCCTTTTGGCTCTGGTGGAAGCGGGCCTGGTCAGCACCTGGGTAGCCCTGATTATCCTGGGGCGAGAATTTGCCGTTTCGGGATTGAGGATCCTCGCCGCGGCAGAGGGGAAGGTTATTCCCGCCTCCCTGTGGGGGAAAATCAAGACCGTCAGCCAAATTGTGGCCGTCATGGCTTTCTTTCTCGGGATCTCCTGGGCTCCAGTGCTCATGTGGGTGGCAGCCGTTGCCACGGTGCTCTCCGGTGTCAGGTACTTCCAGAAGGCCCAAGATGTACTACGGAGTTCGCTGGAAT
>DGEY01000022.1:5075-19686 GCA_002391385.1 Firmicutes bacterium UBA3914
TGTGAACTGATTGCAAGTGGGGAGGTACCCATGTCATATCGCGGACTGCATCTGCCGGCCGCCGTTTTGGCCTTTGTGCTAGTTCTGGCTGTCGGCTTGTTGGGAAAACACGTATATGAACAGAACCAAATCATCGCTCCCCTGGAGGCAGAGCTTCAGCAGGTGGTGGGCGTTAAGAAGGTGGCCGTACAGCGTTCCCGGGGTGGATGGGGATCGGTGCTGGAGATCTACCTGGATCTGGATGCCCAGGTGCCCCTCGGTGCCGCCTTAGGCCGGGTGCGGCAGATCGCGGCAGACTTCGGCGAAAACCTAGTTATCCATCTGCGGGATTCGGCCAGCCCCGAGCTCCTGCAGTTGTATGAACAGGTGCAGCTGGCCGCAGAAGAGGCGGTTATCACTGGCAAGTTCACTCTGCTGGCGGAGCGGGTTGGACAGCTCGCGGGAAGCCGCGGTGCCGGATGGGAGCTGTCTGTGGATCGAAATTTCATTTATATCTCCCTAACTGATGGGGAACACATGCTCCGGCGGGTGATCAGCCGCGCCCCGGAAGGTCAGGAGCTTGAGTTTCATGTGGATGGAGGTGCTTGGGGTTGAAAGCGTGGGCGAAGGGGCTGGTCCTCGGTGGGGGATTGGCGCTTCTGGTTCTGGCTGTGCTCTCCGGCCTGGACATGACGATACTTCTTTTTCCCTTGAGCCTTTTGGCCTTGGGAGCGCTTTTGATCCACGGCCGCGGGGGGCTGACATCCCGCTTCGCCCCGGCCAGGCTGGGCGGCGAGGAGAGCAGCGTGCCCGCGGTTACCTTTTCCCAGATCGGAGGACAGGAAACGGCCAAACGGGAACTGTTGGAAGCCCTCACCTTCCTTAAGGAAAGTTCCCGCACCAAGCAGCTGGGGATCAGGCCGCTCAAAGGCGTTCTCCTTGTGGGCCCTCCCGGCACAGGCAAAACACTCATGGCCAAGGCCGCGGCCAATTACACGGCTTCCGTTTTCCTGGCTGCTTCAGGCTCCCAGTTCGTGCAGATGTATGCTGGAGTAGGTGCCAGCAGGGTGCGTCAGCTGTTCAAGCAGGCCCGAACCATGGCTGAAAGGGCCAATAAGCCCAGTGCCATCATCTTCATCGACGAGATCGACGTTTTAGGTGCAAAGCGGGGGAAGAACGTAAGCCACCTGGAGTATGACCAGACCCTCAATGAGCTGCTCACCCAGATGGACGGGATAGAAAGCGGCGAGGATGTGCAGATTTTGGTGGTGGGCGCCACCAATCGCGCTGATCTCCTGGACCCAGCGCTGCTTAGGCCGGGGCGGTTCGACCGCATTGTCCAGGTGGAGCTGCCGGACAAGGCGGGCCGCCTCCATATCCTGAACATCCACGCAGCGAACAAACCCTTGGCTGCCGATGTCTGCCTGGAGCAGATTGCCGCAGAAACCCACGGCTTTTCCGGGGCCCACCTGGAAAACCTTTTGAACGAAGCGGCCATCACTGCGCTGAGAGACGGCAGGCAAGAGATCACGCAAGCGGATCTGCGGGAGGCTGTGGAGAAAGTAATGCTGGGCGAGAAATCAAGCCGCCTGCTGCAGAAAGAAGAGCGGGAGCGGGTGGCCTACCACGAAGTGGGGCATGCCGTCATAGGTGAATTGGTGCGGCCCGGTTCTGTGGCCTCCATTACCATTGTCTCCCGTAACCGAGCCTTGGGCTACATCAGGCAGGCCTCCCAAGATGACCAGTATCTCTATACAAAAGATCAGCTGCTCCAGGCCATCCAGGTATGCGTGGCGGGGGCGGTTATGGAAGAGATCATCTTCGGCCAGCGTTCCACTGGAGCCGCAAACGACATTGAACAGGCGGTAAGCCTTGCCAAGCGCATGGTGTTTGCGGGCCTGTCCCCCTTGGGCATTGTCAGTTCCGATCTGCCCGCGGCTGAACTTAACGCTGCTGTCGTGCAGATCATTCAGGAACAGGAAAAGCAGGTGAGGAAGATCCTATCCAGCAGGGTAGATGAAGTGAGAAGCATCGCCGCCCATCTGCTGCGGGAAGAGACAATGAACGGAGATGAGTTCCGCCTGCTCCTGGAGGCGAAACAAGCTTCCTGAATTGGGGCTGGGGAACGGTCTGAACCCGGCCCCTTGCGCGCCTAGAGCCTTACTCCCAGAAGTTCAGCATTGAGCCCTTCTATGATCTCGGGAACGATGTGTGGATAGCGCCGGCTCAAGTACTTGAGCCAACTCTCGGTGTTCTTGTCCTCCAACTCCACAAAAGCCCTGAGGAAGTCCTTGATTACAGCCAGCCCATGTTTCCGATAGAGGCCATGAAAGAGAAGCGTTCCCTTGAGGTGCACCTGCTGAGGCCTTTGACCGTCGCGAGTTCGAATCGGCTCCGGCTTTTCTTCAGTGCAGTAGCCGAGTATAGTGTCGTGCACATAACTCTCCTGGCCGTTTTCCAGCAGAAAGGCTAAGGCCGACCATTCGGCACTTGTTTCATTTAGCCAATCTTCCCAGTTGCCGGGGGCGCCACAGCACCAGTTGTGGGCCAGCTCATGCCCTAGCATATGGATCAGCTGTGTCTCTGTACTCAAAAATCGGTTAAGGATTATGGTGCGGTCTATGTTGTAGGCTCCCGCGTTGAGATCTGTTGGCAGCAAGACAATGGGCACCTCACCTGCGGTGCTGCAGCCATATAAACTCTCGAAGTACGGGAGCAGCTTGTCCAGACTGTGCACGCACACCGCCGCCTTCTGGTCGTCCATTTCAGTTTGGGGATAGTAGTAGATAACTCCACGCCTCGACGTCTGGCGTTTGCAGTTTTTCAGGGCGATAATAAAGAGCTCGTCTTCTTGTGGACGATAATGCCAGGCGTTCTCGTTGGGTACGAAGTGAGAGTTCAAAACCACGTAATCCTGGCCAAGGTGGATGAACACTTCCGCATCCCACCAAGTCCCACCCGGAGAGATGCGGCCTGGATACCATCCGCTTGCCGCGTTGACTGCCAAAATGTCGTCCGTGAATATCGTGTGCTGGGCGCGGGATGCACCAGAGTATAATACGGAGAATTCTGTGCCCAGGGAATCTTGGACTATATAGCGCTTCCGATCTGCCCGATAGGGAGAGCCACGGCTGTCTTCTCTCGCGACCTTAAACTCGAGACTTCTACCGCTGCTGTCGACTATTTTTTCCACCTGATAACCGCGAGCCAGTTCAAAGGAAAAGAAGCCGGCAGGCGGTTCGCAGAAGGTCAGCAAGCATTCTACTTGAACAGCCGCGCGTTGTTTCCAGAGTCTGAGCCGCATCCGGTCCATATCTAACCACCTTTACCGCCCTTGAGGGATTCTGTCTTTCCTGCGCGAAAAAATTCGCCAGAGACGAATAGAAACCCTGTTAGCCGGCGCGCAGTGCAGCGGACAACACTTCTTGGTTGTTCGCCCAATTCGAACCTGCTATAATCAAAGGGGTCCAGACTAACGGATCAGAAGACGTGCAAGCAGCGCCGTGATGCCGGCGGCCATGATGGGGCCCACAGACACCCCGCCAAAGAAGGAAACACTGATCATCACGCCGATCAGGATGCCGGGGACGATGGAAGGCTCGGCGGCTACGAACTCCAGGCCCTGGCTGTTGAGGTACGCCCCCAGCAGACCGCCTACGATGGACATGATGCCCACCGGGCTGAGCAAGGACGAAACCAGGCTCTTCAGGGTGACCTGTCCAGAAGCGAAGGGTACCATGAGGGCAATGGTCAAAAACAGCAGTCCTGCTTCCAGGCCGCGGGTCTGAATCAGCGGGAAAAACCTGTTGAGGCGCATGAGATCAAGAAAAAAGACGATGGCCGCGGCCGCACCCAAGAGGTTGTTCCTGGACAGGATGGCCGCGACAAAAATGATCAGCAAGGGCAGCGAGGAGTGCATTTTCATCCCCCCTTGGATCATCCTATTCCCAACTCGGCGCGCTATGAAAGGGATGATGGCTATCAACGCCCGATCTCACTTGGGATTCATTACAGACAACTCTGTTTTCATGACCTCTCTGTTAGCTTGGGCCATTGCCCAGCTCTTGAAGATCGTTTCCTGGGCAGTGATGCGGCGCAAGCTGAATTTCAAGCGCTTGGTGGAGCCAGGTGGAATGCCCAGCTCCCACAGCGCCTTTGTCACCTCGTTGGCTACGGGTGTGGGCCTTGTGGAGGGGTTTGACTCTACGCTGTTTGCCTTGGCCGCGGTGTTCGCCTTGATTGTGATGTACGATGCCGCGGGCGTGCGGCGCGCGGCGGGCAAGCAGGCCCGGGTGCTCAACGCCATTATTGAAGATCTCAACCGCCGGGAGCTGCACCCCGAACGCCTGCGGGAACTTTTGGGGCACACCCCGGTGGAAGTGGTGGCGGGGGCACTGTTAGGCGTACTTGTCGCTATCTGGCGGCTTTAGCAGAAAGGCACAGGGGATTCCTGTGCCTTTCTGCCCTTCAGGGACTCCAGATCTGGGGGGTGGAGTAGTAGCCAACAAAGCCGTTCATGCTCACCGCGGCCACTACATACCTGATTTCCGAGGGGAGGTCCTCGGGATCTAGAGTATGGAGGAAAGATGTTGTAGGGATGGGTATAGAATTTAGGGGCTGGAAGCGTTCTAGAGGGCTGTTTTTGGCTAAGACGATGTAGCCCTGGAGGTTGAGGTGTTCAACTGGTGCCCACGTGATCTCCACCTGTGGGCCGCTGCCGTTCACGTTGAGCCAAGCTGGGGCTGGAAGCAGGGTGTCCACCCGTCCGGTGATAAAGAGGTCCTCCGTTTCCGGGCGCCAGGTTATGGACACTTCCTCGTTTTCCGCAATGTCGATTAGCTGCCAGATGCCGACGCCTAGTCTGTTGCCCACGTGGAAGGTTTCGGTGTACAGCTCGATCTTAAACTCATAGCTTCCGGGGCTGATTTCCAGGGTTGCTTCGAAGGGAGCGTCCGCATCTTCTCGGATTACTTCATACAGATCGTCGTTGAAGTAGATACGGGCGCGCAGGGCTTCTTTGCGGAAGATGTAACCGTCCAGATCGATGGTGATATGCACGGTGCTGGCCGCGGGCTGGAGTACTAGCTCAACCGTGGTGGGGCGGCCGTAGGTGATTTCGACGGGCTGGGGTTTGCTCTGGAAATGCACCATTCCTTCGGCATCAACCAAAAACACGGTGAGTTCCCAATTGCCGATGGGCACCTGCAGGACGCCCTGGAATTCGTTGTTCTGTACAGGAACGGTGGTTTCCACCATGTGTTTGCCCCGGCTGAGGATGATGCGGGCTTCCACAACTTCCACCGGTGTGGAGTCTAGGCTGCCCACAACTGTGAGGGGCGAAAGAGGGGTCAGGGGTGCAGCGGTTAGGCAGGCACTGGTGAGCAGCGCCAGGGAAGTTGCCAGCAGGAGAAGCACACTGGGTACGCTGCTTTTCCTCACGGTGAGCCTCCTTGCTCTCCCTGGGCGCGCTTTTAGTATAACATAGGCATACAGAAAAGTAAAGAGAAAAAGATAATATTCTGAAAATGGAGTGAGGGCCATGCGGGCAGAGTTGGTTATAGTGGGTACGGAGCTCCTGTTGGGGGAGATCGTGGACACCAACGGGCCGTTCATCGCCGGCCATCTGGCGGATCTGGGCATCGATGTCTACTATAAATCCACCGTGGGAGATAATCTGACTAGGCTGCAAGAAGTGCTCAGCCGCGCCCTGGGCCGCTCCGACCTGGTGCTGATCAGCGGAGGCTTAGGGCCAACGGAAGACGATCTAACCCGGGAAGCGGTGAGCCTGGCCGCCGGATGCCCCCTGGAGGAGGATGCCCAGGCCCTGCGCTGGATCGAAAACCGCTTTTTAGAGCGCTACGGCTCCCTCAGCGCCATGAGCCCCCTCAACCGCAAACAGGCACTCTTTCCCCAGGGGAGTGAGGTGATTCCCAACCCCGTGGGTACCGCGCCCGGTTTCTGGTTGGAAAAACAGGGGAGGATTGTGGTGGCCCTGCCGGGAGTGGCCCAGGAACTGCGGGCTATGTTCAGCGAGACAGTTCTGCCCAAACTGCGGAAGCTCTCTGGCCCTGAAGCCCTGATCATCCGCAATTTGCACTTTTCCGGCATTGGCGAGTCCAGCCTGGCTCAGCTCCTGGCCGATCTCATCGCGGAACAGACCAATCCCACCCTGGCCCTTTATGCCTCCGGGGGCACAGTGCGGGTCCGCTTAGCGGTGAAGGCCGCCAGCAGGGAGCAGGGCTTGGCGCTCATCGCCCCCCTGGAGGAGGAAATCAAGCGCCGGGCCGGGGATTACTTCTACGGGGTAGACAAAGAGTCCCTGGAAGAGGTTGTAGCCAAGGCTTTCTTGGAGCGGGGACTCACCCTGGCGGTGGCTGAATCCTGTACAGGCGGGCTCATCGCCCACCGCCTCACCAACATACCCGGCAGTTCAGGGTTCTTCCAGCGGGGCTATGTGGTGTACACTAACCAAGCGAAGATTGAGGATCTGGGTGTGCAGCCGGCCACTTTGGCCGCCTTCACTGCCTACAGCCCCGAAGTGGCCCGGGAAATGGCGGCAGGTGTGCGCAGCCGCGCCGGAACCGATTACGGCCTGGCGGTTACGGGCATTGCCGGCCCCGGGGGAGCTGCTCCCAATAAGCCAGTTGGCCTTGCATATATCGGCTTAGCTTGCGGGGACAATACTATCGTGCAGAGGCATTTCTGGAAGGGCACGCGGGAGCAGATCAAGGAGAGGCTGGCCTGCGCCGCCCTGCAGCTTCTGTGGAAGACCATCAACACTGGAATCTGACTAGGGGAGGATGGGGTGCCCATGGAGCAGCGGACCAAGAACCGGACCAGACATCTGCCGGTTCTTTTTGTTGTTTTGGGCCTCATCTTCTTCCTCAATCTGTTCTCCAGCACCGACTACCGCTTCTTCGCGGTGGTGGTGAACCTGAAGGTACTGGTGGGCGGTACGGCGCAAACCCGCCTGGTGCTGCCCCCGGTGGGAGAGGTCAGGGCCCGCACCCACTGGCTGCCTGTGAGAATCAGTGCCGAACTGCGCAGCGTGGAGCTGGGTGCTCTGCGCCAAACGGTGTTTTCCCCCCAATTTCAGGCAGACCAGGTGCTGAATCAGGTGCAGGCAGCAGCATCCAGGATCATCTTTCATTTCCTTTTGAAACTGGTCCTCCTGGCTTTCTTGGGCGCGATGACTGGCCTTTTGCTTTTGGGTGTACGCAGCGGCCGCAAGCTGCTCCAGGGAGGGCTCCTGGGTATACTGGTGGTCTTGACCGCCGCCGGGCTGATTTATATCACCTACGAGCCTGACGCCTTTCAGGAGGTGGAATATGAAGGGATGATCGAGGCGGCACCGTGGCTGCTCACAGTGGTGCGGGACGCTTTGGACCAAGTGGAGGAACTGGGGATGCGGGTGCAGACCCTGGCGGCAAACCTCTACTCCGCGCTGCAGCGGCTGGAAGAGATCGGACCCGTGGGCCTGGTGGAAGCGGATGTGCTGGTACTGCATGTCTCCGATATCCACAACAACCCCGTGGCCTACAACTTCGCCGCGCAGGTGGTGGAAAGCTTCGATGTGGATCTGATCCTGGACACGGGTGATCTCACCGATTGGGGGACCGCCCTGGAGGCGGAGATCACCAGGCGTATTGAGGCGCTGGGCCGGCCCTATGTCTTTGTTTCCGGCAATCATGATTCACCCCAGGTGGTGCAGCGTCTTCTGGAGACCTCCCACGCTGTGGTGCTGGGGGAACCGGTGGTCATCGCCGGGCTCCACATTGCGGGCACGGGCGATCTGGTGGCAGGCAGTTACCTGCCCACTCCAGCTTCCCCTGGGGAACTGGCTTCCCTTGCCGAGGAGATCAACGCCTTCTGGGCCGCTAGGCCAGATCGACCCCACATTTTCATGGTGCACAATCACCGCGTGGCTGAAGCGTTGACTCCCGGCCTTTTCCCTGTGGTGGTTTACGGTCATACCCATCTTTGGGGGGTCAGGCAGGAGGGTACCACCGTGTACAGCAACGCCGGCACCACAGGTGCCGCGGGCATCCGTGGTTTCCAGGCTAAAGAGCCGCTGCCCTACAGCCTTTCCCTGCTCTACTTCGTGCGCTCGGAGGATGGCAGCTTGCGGCTGGAGGCGGTTGATGGGGTCCATGTGGCGGGACTGGGCCAGAGTTTTTCCCTGCAGAGAACATTTGTGGAGCCCGGCAGGAATAGGGGAGGCGATGTAGAACTATCACTCTGAAGTTCTGGAGAAGGTCTTGGTTACTTGTGCTTTGCTCGGGGAAACGCTTTGGGCTTAATGGGACCACTGTGCGTCTTGTTGGGCAGTTTCTCCTCTTTTTATGAGCCGCGGGCGAACATGTGTTTTAAGAGAAAGGAGCGAAATCTGCAGTGGAAGAGAAGCAAAAGGCTTTAGATAGAGCCATCTTGCAGATAGAAAAGCAGTACGGCAAAGGCTCGATCATGCGCTTGGGCGAGCAGACCAGCTTAGATTTGGAGGTCATCCCCACCGGCTCCCTGTCTTTAGACATTGCCCTGGGCGTGGGGGGCATTCCCCGGGGCCGGATCGTGGAGATCTACGGGCCCGAGGCTTCAGGGAAAACCACTTTAGCCCTGCATGTCATGGCTGAAGTGCAGAAAACCGGGGGCATCGCGGCCATGGTGGATGCGGAACACGCCCTGGATCCCAGCTACGCCCGGGAAGTGGGGGTCGACATCGATAATCTGCTCATTTCCCAGCCGGACCACGGCGAACAGGCCTTGGAGATCGCTGAACACCTGGTCCGCAGCGGTGCGGTGGATGTGGTGGTGATCGATTCGGTGGCCGCGTTGGTGCCTAGGGCAGAAATCGAGGGCGAAATGGGGGATGCCCATGTGGGCCTCCAAGCGCGCCTGATGTCCCAAGCCCTCAGGAAACTTACCGGGGCCATCAGCAAGTCCAACTGCACGGTGATCTTCACTAACCAGCTGCGGGAGAAGGTCGGCGTCATGTTCGGCAATCCCGAAGTGACCCCTGGCGGCAGAGCTCTGAAGTTCTATGCATCCATCAGGCTCGATGTGCGGCGCATCGACTCCCTGAAGCAGGGAAGCGAAATCGTGGGGAACCGTACCCGGGTGCGGGTCTTGAAGAACAAAGTTGCGCCCCCCTTCAAAGAAGCGGAATTCGACATCATGTACGGTAAAGGAATCTCTAGGGTTGGCGACATTTTGGACTTGGCAGCCGCTTTAGATCTGGTCAACAAGAGTGGCGCCTGGTACTCCTACGGCGATGTGCGCCTGGGTCAGGGGCGCGAAGCCGCTAAAGAGTATCTAACGCAGCATCCCGAGCTCGCGGACGAGCTGGAGATGAAGATCAGGATAGCCAAGGGCTTGATCAAGGCAGGCGCCCAGGAGGTTGCAGAAAAGAGTGAGTGAGACCAAGGCTGAGGATGCCAAGGCGGCGGCACTGCGCCTTCTCGCGGCGCGGGACCGCAGCACCCAGGAACTGCGCATCCGTCTAGAACGCAGGTTTGCCCCGGCGGAAGTGGAAAAGACCATCAAGTATCTGCAGGAGATCGGCTATCTAGATGATCTGCGTTTTGCCCGCATCTACGTAGACTACCGGAACCGGAACCGACCCACCGGCAACTACCTGCTGCGCATGGAGCTGAGCAGCAAAGGGATCCCCGACAGCCACATCGAAGAGGTGCTCAACTCGCCGGAGGAGGAATATGAACTAGCCCTGAATCTGGCGGCACAGCGCCTGGGCCGCCTGGAGAGGGCCGATGCCCTGGAGCGCTGCGCTAAAGTCTATCGATTCCTGCAGCGCAGGGGATTTCCCGGCGCGGTGGCCAGGAAAGTGATTAGGGAACTCCTTGACAGGGATCCAGAAAAAGAATACAATTAAAGCGAGTTGTTCGGCTGTGCTAGCCTAGGTATTCGAAAACGAAATGAGAAGTCTGAGCTGAAAAGGAACTTGAACACTGGGGAAAGCTGAGTTGCGGCTCGGCTTTCTTTTCTAAGGGTGTGAAACGAAGGAGGTGAATGCTATCGAGCTATTGATTGCGTTGATTAAGTACGGATTAGTGGCAGTGGTTGCCCTGGTGGCTGGCTACTTTGTGAGAAAACTCTCAGCTGAGGCCACCATCCGCTCCGCCGAGGAAGAAGCCCGCAGGATCGTGCAGGAAGCTGAACGTGATGCGGAAAGCAAGAAGCGGGAAGCCTTGGTGGAGGCCAAGGAGGAAATCCACAAACTCCGCTCGGAGATGGAAAGGGAAGCTCGGGAACGCCGGGCTGAACTGAACCAGTTTGAGCGGAGGGTCTCGCAAAAGGAAGAGGCCCTCGACAAGCGGGCCGAAGCGCTGGAGCGCAAGGAAGAAGCACTGCAGCGCAAAACGCGGGAAGTGGAACAGCGGCAAAATGAGGTGAGCGAACTTCTGGCCAAGCAGCGGGGGGAGCTGGAGAGAATATCCCAGCTGACCACGGAAGAAGCCAGAGATATGCTGCTTAAGGCTGTGGAGGAAGAAGTCAAGCACGAAACTGCAATGCTGATCCGTGACCTGGAGAATCAAGCACGGGAGGAAGCCGAAAAGCGGGCCCGTGATATCATTTCCCTGGCGATTCAGCGCACCGCTGTGGATCATGTGGCCGAATCCACCGTTTCTGTGGTGGCGCTCCCCAATGATGACATGAAGGGGAGGATCATCGGCCGGGAAGGCAGGAACATCCGCGCTTTGGAGACGCTCACAGGTATCGACCTGATCATCGATGATACGCCTGAAGCCGTTATCCTGTCTGGATTCGATCCGGTGCGCAGGGAGATCGCCCGCATTGCTCTGGAGCGCCTCATTGCCGATGGACGCATCCATCCGGCCCGCATTGAGGAAATGGTGGAAAAGGCGCGCAAAGAGGTTGATGCGGCGATCCGCGATGCTGGGGAGCAGGCAACACTCGAAGCAGATGTGCATGGCCTGCATCCTGAACTGGTTAAGTTGTTGGGCAGACTTCGTTTTCGAACTAGCTATGGCCAGAACGTGTTGAAACATTCGATTGAGGTAGCTCATTTGGCCGGGATTATGGCCGCCGAGTTGGGGGTCGATGAGCGCCTGGCTCGCCGGGCCGGTCTGCTGCATGATATCGGCAAGGCCGTAGACCATGAAGTGGAAGGTACCCATATCCAAATCGGCATTGAGCTTTTGCGTAAGTACAGAGAGAATGAAGATGTCATCCACGCCGTGGCCTGCCACCACGGGGACTATGAAGCTCAAAGCGTGGAGGCGGTCTTGGTGGCTGCCGCGGACTCCATATCCGCAGCGAGACCAGGTGCCCGGCGGGAGACTCTGGAAAGCTACATCAAGCGCCTGCAGAAGCTGGAGGAGATCTCCTCTTCCTTCGATGGGGTGGAGAAGTCCTACGCGATTCAGGCAGGCCGGGAAGTGCGGATCATTGTGAAACCCGAGCGGGTCAGTGATGCTTCTGCGGTTCAGTTGAGCCGGGAAATTGTGAAGAAGATCGAGTCTGAGCTGGAATACCCGGGTCAGATTAAGGTGACCGTGATTCGCGAAACCCGCGCGGTGGAGTATGCCAAATAGGACCAGGCAGCTGCCTGGTTCTATTTTTCCAGATGTTGAGGGGAAAATGGAGGAGAGAGCTTGGACATCGGCGGCACTCAGGTAGATCTACTCATTGCCATTCTAGTACGTTTTCCAGCCATAGGAACCATCCACTGTGAACCTGAGACGGGGACGCTGCGTTTGGTCTTTCTGATTAGAGGGGCTGAGCAGGACTTCGAGGATTTTGCCAGGCGCTTCCAGGCGCATTTGGCTTTGTTCCACAGGCTCAGGAGAAAAGGGTCCCCGGAGGCGGTGCTGAGCCAAAAGGAGAACGGACAGCTCACCGTGGTGGAAGTCACCCGTGACCTGGCAAACATCTCCCTGGCGGAGTTGAAGCTCATCGTGGAGCTGTTTCGGGACTATTACGGCGAATGCCTGGTTCAGGACGGGCCCGCGATGGTTGAAGAGGATGCCTTCGAGCAGGATCTGCTCATCGAGGCCCTCCTCAATGAACGGGGGGAAGTGGGACCGGAACGCCTAACAGGATTCAGGGAAAATGGCAGGGTACTGGTGTACAGCACCATTTGGGGGGTGGATAGGCGATGAATGTACTTATCTTAGGCGACATCTACGGCCGCCCCGGGCGGCGGATCGTCGCGGAGTACCTGCCAGAATTGGTGGAGCAGTATAAACCCGTCTTGATCGTGGCCAACGGCGAGAATGCCGCGGGTGGTTTCGGGCTCACCCGCAAGGTGGCGGAAGAGCTGTTTGCCCTGGGTATCCATGTGCTCACCAGCGGCAACCACATCTGGGATCAGAAAGAGATGTACGCCTACATCGGCGAAGATCCCCGCATTTTGCGCCCGGCCAACTATCCGCCGCAGGTCCCTGGGAACTCCGTTTACCTGCACCGCTGTCAGGGTGCTGTTGTAGCGGTGGTCAGCCTCATGGGGCGGGTGTTCATGGGCGACTATGACTGTCCCTTCCGTACAGCCGACCAGATTTTGGCCTCCCTGCCCCCGGAGGTAACCCATGTGATCATCGATTTCCATGGGGAAGCGACTTCGGAAAAAATCGCCCTGGCTCACTATCTTGACGGGAGGGTGAGCGCGGTTGTGGGTACGCATACCCACGTTCCCACCGCGGACGAGCAGATCCTGCCGCAGGGTACCGCTTACATAACGGACCTGGGCATGTGCGGGCCCATCCACAGCGTCTTGGGGGTGGATCCCCAGATTGTGATCAACAAGTTCTTAACCCAGCTGCCCGCGCGGTTTGCCGTGGCCAAGGGGCCCGCAGCCTTGAACGGCGTTGTGATTTCGTTAACTGAAAACGGACTGGCAGAAGGAATTTTGCGCCTGAATCTTCAATAAATGCGTATAATAGGAGGATTTTCCCAGTATATATCTAATAAGATATTTGAGGATACCACGTAAGTAGTAGCGCTTTCACCTAAGGAGGTCACACGAACATGGAAGTATTGAAAGTGTCGGCACACTCCACCCCCAACAAAGTCGCCGGTGCGCTCGCTGGGAAGGTGCGCGAAGAAGGCCGCGCGGAGATTCAGGCCATCGGCGCGGGTGCCTTGAACCAGGCAGTAAAAGCGGTGGCTATTGCCAGAGGTTTTGTGGCCCCTAGCGGAGTGGACCTAGTGTGCATTCCGGCGTTCACCGACGTCATAATTGACAACGAAGAAAGAACTGCCATCAAACTGATTGTGGAACCAAGATAGCGGCGCAAGAAGTAAAAGCGACGGACAGCCCATCCCACAGGGGTGGGCTCTTTTACTAGGCTGAAGCTGGGAGGCTGAGACAGTGTTCATTTTTGATGCCCATATCGATACCTTGTCGCGCCTTCTGACCCGGGGTGAGAAACTGGAGGATGCCCAGGGCCATGTTAAACTGGAAGATCTGCAAGCAGGAGCGCGGGCCCAGTTTTTTGCGGCCTTTGTCGATCCCCAGTACTACCACGGGTTAGCTCTGCACCGGACCATGGAAATGATCGACCTCTTCTGGGAGACTCTAGCTGCCTACCCAGAGGCTTTAGCCTTCGCCGGGTCGGCGGAGGAGATCATTCAAGCAACCGCCCAAGGCCGCACCGCCTGCCTCTTGGCCATCGAAGGCGGGGAGGCGCTGGAGGGGAAGCTCTCCATGCTCCGCCTCTTTTACCGGCTGGGGGTGCGGCTTTTGACCTTGACCTGGAATTTCCGCAATGATCTGGCCGCGGGCCAGTGGGAGGGTCCCCAAGGGGGAGGCCTGAGCAGATTCGGGCGGGAAGTGGTGGAGGAGATGAACAGCCTAGGCATGCTGGTGGACGTGTCCCACCTCAATGAGCCTGGGTTCTGGGATGTTCTGGAGGTAAGCACAGATCCGGTCCTGGCCTCCCATTCCAACGCCCACGCCCTGTGTCCCCATCCCCGCAATCTCACTGATCAGCAGATCCGGGCTTTGGCGGATCGGGGGGGAGCGATCGGCGTCAATTTCTGTGCCGCTTTTTTGGAACCTTCGGCCCAGGCCACCAGCGAACATGTGGTGGAGCAGATCGCCTATCTGCTCCAGGTGGGCGGTGAGGACTGCCCCGCCCTGGGCTCGGATTTCGACGGCATCAGCCAGGTTCCTGAGGGGCTGGAAACCTACAATCAGATTCCAAAGCTGATCGGGCTTCTGGAGAAGAGGGGATTTGGTGCAGCGGTCATCGAGAAAGTGATGGGCGGTAATTTGCTGCGCCTCTGCCGGGAGGTCCTTGGTTAAAACCCCTGCCCCGGGGTTATGCTACAGGAAAAAAGGGGGCTTACCGTTGGCAAGTCATGTGGTCAAGGTAATCGAGCTTGTGGGTGAGTCGGATCAGAGTTGGGAAGATGCTGTCCAGGTTGCAGTGAAGCAGGCCAGCAAGACCCTGCGGGGTATTACCGGCGTTGAAGTGCTTAACTGGTCCGGCAAGGTGGATGAACAAGGTGAAATAGTCGGCTATCGCGCCAATGTGCAGGTGGCCTTTGCAGTGGAAAACTAAAGCGGATGGAAGCGGCTTAGGATAACTAAGCCGTTTCAGAATGTCGAAAAAGGGAGCTCTCCTGCTGCAGGAAAGAACTCTTTTGGTGAATC
>DGEY01000041.1:0-10803 GCA_002391385.1 Firmicutes bacterium UBA3914
CTGTTACCTGCTTTGTCAAGCATTCCCATCACCATATCGATTTTAGCATAAACCAAGAACCCCCGCGATCCATAAACCATGGAAAACGCAGGGGTTTTTCGACAGTCCGGCGGCTTAGGATAACTAAGCCGTTTTTTGGTTATACTACCCTCAGCAAATCAAGAAATGGGTGACAGGAGATGGATTGGATGGGTGCTGTTATACGTTTTATCGTTTCCGCTTTGGTGCTCATGTTGGTGGGTTTTATCCTTCCCGGCTTTAGAGCCCTCTCCTTCTTCCATGCCCTGTTTGCAGCGGTGGTCATCGCCGTTTTGGGCTGGGTTGTGGAAAGCCTGCTGGGTCGAGCTGTCTCTCCCTACAGCAGGGGGATCGTGGGCTTTTTGGTTTCGGCGGTGATCATCTGGGCCGCGCAGTTCATCGTTCCGGGTATGGAGGTTTCGGTGATCGGAGCTCTGCTGGCAGCTTTTGTCATCGGTATCATTGATCTTTTCGTGCCCACCACCATACGCTGAGGCACATTTCCCACTGCCTCGCCCCGTGGAGCTCCGCTCCGGTCAGGGGCGGTTTTTTTAGGGAGTGATGGTATGCCCAAGGCTCGGTTTGCCGTGTCCAAGAAGCTCGAAGAGAACCTGGAGGTGCTCAAGGAGGAACTCGGGTACGGGGTTACCTTCGATCTGGTCTTCCGCAGGCTGCGGGTGGCCCACAAACAGGCCTGTTTGATCTTTTTTGATGGTTTTATCCAGGACGAAGCGGTGATCCATATCCTCAGGGCCCTGCAGGCGGTGCCCCGGATGGGGGTCACCCTCGCCGCCCTCCAGCAGGATCTAGAGAATGTGATACCCTACTTCGAAATGAGTATGGCCGACAGTTTAGAGGCCGCCATGGACCAGGTCCTTTCCGGTGCCATGCTGCTGCTCATCGATGGCGTCCAGGAAGTTGTGGTGCTGGATGTGCGGCAGTACGTGGTGAGGGGTTCGGAAGAACCCACCCTGGAGAAGGTGACCCGGGGTTCCCGGGATGGGTTTGTGGAGACTGCCCTGTTCAACATCAACTTGATCAGGCGTCGGATCCGCGATCCCCAGCTGCGCTTTGAGGCCCTGCAGGTGGGGCGCCGCTCCAAAACGGATGTAATGGTGGGTTATATCGAAGATGTGGCCGACCCCAGCCTGGTCAACGAGGTGAAAAGCAGGATTGAGGCCATCGACCGCGATGCAATTCCCATGGGCGGCAAAAACCTGGAGGAGTACATTCTGGGCACCGTGTTCAACCCCCTCCCGGTAACCCGCTATACCGAGCGGCCCGATGTGGCCGCGGCCCACCTTTTGGAAGGCCATGTGGTGATCATCGTGGATACCACTCCCTTTGCCTTGATCGTACCGGTAACCCTGTGGCACTTCACGCAGCACGCGGAGGAGTATTTTCAAAATCCTCCGGTGGGGACTTACCTGCGCTGGATCCGCACCGCTGGGATTATCGGTTCTTTGATCCTGCTGCCCCTCTGGTACACCCTGGCGGTGAGCCGCAACCTGCCTCCCTGGATCTCCTTTATCGGGCCGAAGGATCCGGGGCGTTTGGCCTTGTGGCTGCAGCTTTTGCTGCTGGAAGTGGGCTTGGATCTGATCCGCATGGCCCTGATCCACACCCCCGATTCCCTGGCCACTTCTTTAGGTATAGTGGGAGCCATTATCCTCGGCGATTTGGCCGTGTCCATCGGCCTGTTTACCGGAGAAGCCATCCTCTACACGGCCATCACCGCCATCTGCGGTTTTGCCACGCCCAGCATTGAGCTGAGCAACGCCCTGCGGCTCTTTCGCTACGTCCTTTTCTTGGGCGCGGTGGTGGGCGGGTGGTGGGGCCTGGGCGCAGGGCTCTTGGTTACGCTGCTCACCATGGGCTTGACCAAATCTTTCGGTATCCCTTATCTGTGGCCTTTGGTTCCCTTTGACGGTCCGGCTCTGCTCAGGGTGCTGTTCCGCTATCCCATCCCCCAGGTGGCGGTACGGCCCCGCCTTACCCAGCCCCAAGATCTGCGGGCCCAGAAAAGGGATCGCCCAAGGAGGTAGCCGCCATCAGACAGGTTGGGATTCCCCGTGCCTTTTACTATTTCCACTACTACCCCCTGTGGCAGACTTACTTGGCTGAACTGGGTTTTCAGGTGGTCAGCTCGCCCTGGACCAATCAGGAGCTATTGGAACTGGGCCTGGCCTCCTGCGTGGACTGCGCCTGCCTGCCCTTGAAGGCCTATGTGGGGCATGTGCAGTTCCTGGTCCAGCAGGGACTCAGCCTGCTGTTTGTACCCCAGGTGGTCAGCCTTTTCCCCAAGGAATGGACCTGCTCCGTGCTCCTGGGGCTGCCTGATCTGGTCAAGCAGTATGTCCCTCCCTCAGTGCGGCTGCTCACACCTGTGCTGGATGCCCGGCGGGGCATCCACCAGCTGACCCTGCAATATCTGCACTTCGGGCTCCAGTGGGCAAGGCCCTCCCCAGTGCTCAGGGCCTGGCGTAAGGCCGTAAGGGCCCAGCGGACGTGGGAAAGGGCCTATCAGGCCGTAAGCTCCCCAGGGCGCTTTCGCTTACTGCTCCTCGGTCCGCGCTATCTCACTGATGACCCTTACCTCAACGGAAATCTCCGGGAGAAGCTGCGGGACTTGGGGGCGGAAGTGCTGTGCCCCGCCGATTTTTCCGATGCCACCACCGCCGCAGCCTGCAGCCTTCTCCGCAAGCGTCCCTACTGGACCTGTACCCGCCGGTCCCTGGGCGCGTTGGCGCATGCTGTACCCCAGCTGGACGGGGTGGTGACCATCTCCCCCTTTGGCTGCGGGGCAGAGGCCATGCAGGGCGTTCTGATTACCAGCCTCACGGGGACAAGGATCCCCCACTTGGAGCTCCATGTGGACGAGCACACAAGCCCCGTGGGCCTGTTCACCCGGCTGGAGGCCTTTTGTGACCTTCTGGAAAGGAAAAGGAGCGGATGAAGATCACCTTTCCCCACATGGGAAATGTGTACATAGCTGTGGAAGCCTTTCTGCGGGGGCTGGGCCATGAACCGGTCACCCCGCCGCCCAGCAGCCGCAGGACTTTGGAGCTTGGCAGTTTTCACAGTCCGGCGGAGGTCTGCCTGCCCTTCAAAATCGCCCTAGGGAACATGCTGGAGGGAATGGCCCAAGGGGCGGAGGCGGTGCTCATGATCGGCGGTTGGGGCCCCTGCCGTTTGGGCTACTACGCCGAGATTCAGCGGCTGCTGCTGCAGGCCCTGGGCCGGGAGGTGGAGTTCATCACCCTCGAAGTGCCCCGGCGGCCCTATGCCCCTTACGCAGCTAACCTGCGCAAGCTCATCGCCCCCACGAGGTTCAGTTCCTTGGCCCGGGGCGCGGGTCTCAGCTGGGCTAAGCTCAAGGCGGTGGAAGAGCTGGAAGGCCTTGCCCTCAAGGTACGGCCCAGGGAGATGCGGCCCGGTGCCGCCACGGAGTATCTCCAGGAGCAGCTGGAACGTTTGCGTGCCGCCGAGACGGCAGCAGAGGTGGAAGAGCTCCGACAGGCGGCGCGCCGGGACCTCCCACAGCTTGCGGGCCGTGAACGGAACCAGCCCCTGCGCCTCGGGATCGTGGGGGAGATCTATACGGTGGTGGAGCCCTTTGCCAATCTACGCCTGGAGGAGCGCTTGGGTTACCTGGGCGTGGAAGTGGTGCGCACCATCAGCTTGGTGGAGTGGGTGACCAACCACATCTTCAAAAAAGCGGCGGGCCTTTCCAGCCTGGCACCACTTAGGCGTTTGGCCGCCGGCTACCTGCGGGGTTTCATCGGCGGCCACGGTTTAGAAAGCATCGCCCGCAGCGTGGCTTTGGCCAGGCAGAACCTGGACGGCATCATCCACATCCTTCCCCTATCCTGCATGCCCGAGATTGTGGCCAGGGGAATTCTGCCGGGCCTCAGCAGGGAACAGGGGATCCCCGTGCTGTCCTTGGTGGTTGATGAGCATACGGCGGAAGCGGGCTTCCAAACCAGGTTGGAGGCCTTTGTGGATTTGGTGGGGAGGAGAGTGGGGAGCCTTGGGCACAGGCAGAGCAGTGTATCTCGGAGTTGATGTGGGCAGCGTGAGCACCAATTTCGTGCTGTTGGATGCCCAGGCGCCAGGTGCGGCGGTGGTTTGGAAGCAGTACCTGCGGACCCAAGGCGCGCCGCTGACCGCCTTGAAAACCGGCTTGAGCCTGCTGAAGGAGGCAGGTGATTGGGAGATCCGGGGAGTGGGTACCACCGGCAGCGGCCGGGAACTGGCGGGGGTGGTGCTGGGAGCCGATCTGGTGAAAAACGAGATCACGGCCCATGCCGCGGCGGCACTGAGCTGCGACAGTACCGTGGCCACCATCGTGGAGATCGGGGGCCAGGACTCCAAATTGATCATCCTGAGGGATGGGGTGGTGGTGGATTTTGCCATGAACAACGTGTGTGCCGCGGGTACCGGCTCCTTTCTGGATCAGCAGGCCCATCGGCTGGGCATTCCCATCGATGAGTTTGGCGCCCTGGCCCTGCGCAGCAAGAATCCCGTGCGCATTGCCGGCCGCTGCACCGTTTTTGCCGAATCGGACATGGTGCATAAACAGCAGCTGGGCGTAGATCTGGCGGATATCGTGGCGGGATTGTGCGCGGCCATGGTGCGCAACTTTCTCTCCAGTCTCGCCAAAGGAAAAGAGCTGCGCCCCACCGTGTTTTTCCAGGGAGGGGTGGCGGCCAATGCCGGCATGCGCCGCTTCCTGGAAGAGGCTTTGGGGTACGAAGTGTGCGTCCCGGAGCATTACGATGTGATGGGGGCCCTGGGCATTGCCCTTTTAGTTAAGGAATCCCTACAGGCGGCGGCCAAGACGCGTTTTTGCGGTTTCGAGAAGATCCTCCAGAGCGAAGTCAACACCCGCAGCTACCAGTGCCGGGGCTGTCCCAACGCCTGCGAGATCTCTGAAATTTGGCGCGAGGGAATCTTCCTGGCCAGCTGGGGAGCGCGCTGCGGACGGCAGGGCCGGGCTGAGCAGAGCAGTTGAGCTAAGTTCGGGCCCTATCTGGCAGGAATCCCCTTTTTGTGCTACTATGAAGGGGAGTGGATAACTGGGAGGTTTTCTCGATGCCGAGTCTCGAACAGATCATCCTGGCGGTACCAGCCATTCTTCTTGCCATCTCCTTCCATGAGCTCGGGCATGGCTATGTGGCCTACAAGCTTGGCGACCCAACACCCAAGTACCAGGGGCGCTTAACACTGAACCCCTTGGCCCATCTGGATCCCCTGGGCACAATCATGCTCGTCCTCTTCCGCATCGGCTGGGCGAAGCCGGTAATGATCAACTCCCAATATTTCAAGAATCGGCGCCAGGGTACCCTGCTGGTGTCTTTAGCAGGCCCCATGGCTAACGTGCTCTTGGGCTGGTTTTTCTACAATGTGCTCAGGCTGGCCGCGCCTCGGCTACCGTATACCAGCTTTTCCAACACCCTCATGGTGTTTCTGCTGATCAACGTTAATGTAAATCTGAACCTTGCCGCCTTCAACCTCATACCTATTCCACCCCTGGACGGATCCCACATTGTCGCGGGGCTGCTGCCGCCGAAGGCGTCTTATAGGTACGCTCAGCTGGCCCGTTATGGGCCTGTGCTTTTGGCTGTACTGCTCATCTCCGGCAGGGCCACTTGGATCATCAGTCCGATCTATCGCGTTTTGTCCCAGCTCTTGATGCGTTTATCCCTTTAGGTGGCGCTGCCATGGGCTATGTGGTGAAACTGGAGGTCTACCAGGGTCCCTTTGACCTCCTCCTGGATCTCATTGCTAAGAACGAGGTGGATATCTGGGATATTCCCATTGCCACCATCGCCGAGCAGTACCTGGAGTATCTGTATTCCCTGCAGGAGAAGGATCTGGCCATTGCCGGTGAGTTCTTGGTCATGGCTGCCACCTTGATCCGCCTCAAGTCGCGGCTGCTCCTGCCCCAGGAGCCGGTGGAAGAGGATGGGGACGCAGAACCGGAGGATCCCCGCCGAGAACTGGTTGAACAGCTGCTGCGCTATAAGTTCTTCAAGGAAGCGGCGGAGTTTCTCAAGGCCCGCTATGGCGAGGCTGTGCGCTTTTACACCAAAGGCCAGCCCCTGCAGCGGTACAACCTCACGCCCATCTATACCCGGCCGGTGGGGGACTTAACCGTGGACGACCTGCGGGCTGCCTATGAGCAGCTCCTCAGTGAGCGGGTCAAGGAGCCCCCGGTGCACGAGGTGTATTCCCGCATCTCGCTGCAGGAGCGCATCGCTCTCGTACGCCTGAGGCTTGTGGGCAAGCCCCGAATTGGTTTTCGCGACCTTTTGGAGGAGTCAACTCCCAGCGAAGTTGTGGGCACTTTGCTGGCCATCTTAGAACTGGTGCGCCTGGGCGAAATCCGGGTGGTGCAGACGGGTTTGTTCGGGGAAATCAGCATTCAACCCTACCTTTGGGAAGTGGAGGTCAACACATGACGCTGGCAGAGGCAAAAGTCATCGTGGAAGGGCTGATCTTTGCCGCGGAGCGTCCCCTCAGTGCCCAGGAAATTGCCGAAATCATCGAGCTGGATCCAGCCACGGTGGAGGCACTGGTGGAGGAGATCCGCAAAGACTACGGGCCCCGGGCGCTCACCATCCGCATGGTGGCCGGGGGCTACCAGCTGGTGACCAAGCCGGAACTTGCTCCCTGGATTGAGAAGCTGGGCAGGCCCGTGATCCATGCCCCCCTTTCCACGGCGGCCACGGAAACGCTGGCCATCATCGCCTACGAACAGCCCATCACCAGGGCGGAGATCGAGCAGATTCGCGGCGTGCGCTCGGACAGTGCCCTGAACAGCCTGCTGGAGCGGGGGCTCATCTGCGAAGTGGGCCGCAAAGAAGGCCCAGGTAGACCCATCCTCTATGGAGTTACCGAGCGATTTCTGGAGCATTTTGGTCTGCGCAGCCTCGACGAGCTTCCCCTGAAAAGCATAGGTGAATGAAAATGATGGCAGATTAAGACTGAGTGGAGGTGGCCCCATGCTGCTCAGTCTTTTTTTGCTGCTGATCATCTTGCTCCTCACCGCAGCTTTTCAGGTGGATCTGGAGTTCAGCCTGGATCAAGGTAGTGTGCGCTCCAGAATCAGATTCGGGGCTGCGGGGCTGTCCTTCACCGTTCCCCAGAGGCTTCTGGCCCGAGTGGGACAGCTGGTGCGCCGGCGCGGGCTGCAGACCCCACGGCAGATTTGGCAGGGTCTTAAGCTGGGCCTGCGCCTGCTGGATAGCTTTGTGCAGCGAGTGGAGCTCTTTGACCTGCAGGCAATCTGTGGTACAGGTGACCCTTTCCTCAGCGCTTTGGGCTGCGGTGGGCTCTGGAGCGTCCTCGGCCCCTTTTTCGCGGGACTGGGCGCCACCGGCCGGCTGAAATCTCCTCCCCAAGTTTCCGTCCAGCCCGAGTACGAGCAGGTTCGCCTGCGGCTTTACCTCCACTGCATATTCCGCTTTCGACTTGGTCAGATTATAGTCAACGAGTTGAAACGAGCAGCCTTACCCCGGCAGGCAAGAACTAAGGGCTAAAGGAGCGGAGTTATGACCAACAGACATCCCATTGAAGGACTCATGCAGACTGCCATGGAAAGCCTCAAGACTATGGTGGATGTGAATACCATCCTCGGTGATCCGGTGGAAACGCCCGATGGGGCGGTGATCGTTCCGGTCAGCAGGGTAAGCTTCGGGTTTGCCGCAGGCGGCAGTGAGTTTGCCACTGCCGGCGGGAAAGGAAGTGAGGAACACCATCCCTTTGGGGGAGGAAGCGGCGCCGGCATTGCCCTCAACCCGGTGGCCTTTTTAGTGGTGAGCCGGGAGAGCGTGCGGCTTCTGCCTGTGAGCCAGTCGGCCATCTACGACCGCCTGATCGATGCGGTACCCCAGCTTCTCGACCGCATTCAGGGCATGGTGCAAGGTGAGCGCACCACCGATGGAGTAGTGCGCACAACTTACAAGGTCTAACGGCAAATATCCCAAGCGGAGGGTTCCAGGTCGGAGCCCTCTTTTTTCTTGCTGTTTGCCCTAAACTTGGGTATTATTGGACTGAAAGGGGAGTCGGCGGTGGAGCGGCTGCAGAAAGTCATGGCCCAAGCTGGAATTGGCTCCCGCCGGGCCTGCGAAGAGCTGATCAAAAACAACCGGGTGCTGGTGAACGGCAAGCCAGCCGTTTTAGGTCAGAGGGTCGATCCGGAAAAAGACGAAATCCTCGTGGACGGCAGGCCCCTAGGTGCCCGTGAACCAAAACGCTATATCATCCTGCATAAACCCCGGGGCTATGTGACCACCAGCCGGGATCAGTTTGGACGCCCCAGTGTGCTGGATCTGGTTTCGGTGCAGGAACGGGTTTATCCCGTAGGCCGCCTGGACTATGATTCAGAGGGCCTGGTACTGCTCACCAACGACGGTGAGCTCGCTTTCCGGGTAATGCATCCCAAGTTCCAGCTGCCGAAAACCTACAGGGTGCAGGTGCGGGGTCAGGTGACGCCCCAGGCCATCGACCGCCTGGCCAGGGGCATCGTCCTGGAAGATGGCCCCACGGCGCCCGCGGAGGTGGAGCTCCTGCAGGCCAGCGGCGACAGCTCGGTGCTGAAGATCACCATCCGGGAGGGGCGCAACCGGCAGGTCAGGCGCATGTGCGCAGCGGTGGGGCATGAAGTGCTCCGTTTAGTCCGGGAAGCCATGGGCCCTCTTACCCTTGGGGGCTTGGCCGCCGGGGAGTACCGCGCCCTGCGCCCCCAGGAGATCCAGCAGCTGCTGAGGGCGGTGGGACTATGAGCGGCCCCGTTGTGGTCATTGGTGCGGGGGCCTCAGGGCTCATCGCCGCAGGTTTCTTGGCCCAGAGGGGTGCCCGGGTTCATGTTCTGGAGAAAATGCCCCGAACCGCCTGTAAGCTGCGCATTTCCGGTAAAGGCCGCTGCAATCTCACCAACAACATGCCCCTGGAGGACTTCATTGCCCAATATCCCGGGAACGGCAGGTTTTTGTACAGTGCTCTACACCGCTTTTCCAATCGGGACTGTATGGATTTCTTTGCTGGGCTGGGCGTGGAGCTCAAGGTGGAGAGGGGGCAGCGGGTGTTCCCAGTCTCCGACAACGCCCACGAAGTGGCAGATGCCCTGGAGCGCTTTGCCCGCAGCAATGGTGCCCAGATCTACCTCGGGCACAAGGTGGTTAGCATAGAGCTCTTGCCCTCAGGCGGTGTTGGCCGGGTGGTGGCCGTCCACGGCGGCCAAGAGAGAGTGTTTGCTGCCTCCGCAGTGATCGTGGCCACAGGTGGCTTGAGCTATCCGGGAACCGGTTCCACCGGGGATGGGCTGCTTTTTGCCCGCAGCTTAGGCCACACCATCGTAGAGCCCAGGCCGGCCCTGGTGCCCATCAAGGTGGAAGAGCAGTGGGCCCCGGAGCTGGCGGGTCTGAGCCTTAGGAATGTGGAGTTCCAGGTGGAAAACCCCCAAGGAGGAAGAGCGCGATTCTTTGGCGAATTAATGTTTGCCCACTTTGGCTTAACAGGGCCCATTGTGCTCACCGCCAGTGAGCAGATCGGCCTTTGGCTCAAGGCCAGCACCGGCAAGCTCAAGGCCTGGATCGACCTAAAACCCGCCCTCAGCCATGAGCAGCTGGATCAGAGACTGCTGCGGGATTTCGAGCGTTTTGCCCGCAAGCAGTTTAAAAATGCCCTGAAGGCGCTGCTTCCCAAGGGTTTGATCCCTGTGATGGTGGAGCTTTCCGGCATCGATCCGGAAAAACCGTGCCACCAGATCACCAAAGAGGAGCGGGCTAGGCTGCGGGGGCTGCTCAAGGGCCTGCCCCTCACCATCACCAGGACGCTGCCCATTGCCGCGGGCATCGTCACCGCGGGCGGAGTTGATGTGCGGGAAGTGGATCCGCGCACCATGGAGTCGAAGAAAGTGAAGGGGCTGTCTTTCTGCGGAGAAGTACTGGACGTGCATGGAGTGACGGGCGGTTTCAACCTCCAGGCGGCGTTTTCCACCGGTTTTTGCGCCGCGCATGGTGTTAACCTGACCTAAGCTCCCCATGGCAGTGCGCTGAGGAGAGGTGACTGTAAGTCGTGAAGATTGCTATAGATGGCCCGGCAGGGGCGGGCAAGAGCACCATCGCCCGCTTGGTGGCCAAACGCTTAGGGCTGCGCTATTTGGACACAGGTGCCATGTACCGCGCCCTGACCCTGGCCGCTTTAGAGCGCGGCGTCCCCTGTACAGATGAGGAAGCGCTTTTGAGGGTGGCCACCTCGGTGGATTTGGAGATCGTGTTTGATGAGGAGACCAAAGGCAACCGGGTTTACCTGGATGGCCAGGATGTCACTGACCTGATCCGCCGGCCCGAGGTCAATGCCTATGTGTCTTTGGTTTCCAGCCACAAGAAGGTTAGAGATTTCATTGTGGCCCTGCAGAAGGAAATCGCACGGCGGGGCTGTATTGTTATGGATGGACGGGATATCGGGACGGTGGTCATGCCCGATGCCGATTGGAAGATCTTCCTCCATGCCAGCGTGGAGGAAAGGGCCCGGCGGCGTCTAAGGGAACTGCGGCGCAATGGGCACGATGTTGATCTCCAGGAACTGGCGGAGCAGATCCGCCAGCGGGATCACTTCGATTCCACGCGCGCCATTTCACCCTTGAGGAAAGCTGAGGACGCCGTGGAGGTGGATACCACCCACCTGAACATCGAGGAAGTGGTTGCTCGGGTGCTGGCCATCATCAAGGGGGAAGCATAGGATGTATATGGTCCTACGGGCTATCGCGCGCCTGAT
>DGEY01000041.1:11055-21993 GCA_002391385.1 Firmicutes bacterium UBA3914
GCCATTATTGCCGGAACTCATACCACCATGATGGATCCTGTGGCCATCGCCGTTGTTGTGCCCAGGCCCGTTCATTTCATGGGCAAAGTGGAGCTGTTTAGAAATCCCGTTCTGCGTTTTCTGTTCACGCGCCTGCATGGCTTTCCCGTGCGGCGGGGGCTGGCGGACAGGGAGGCCATCCGCACCGCGCAGGACAGGGTCAAGGCAGGTCATGTGCTGGGCATCTTCCCCGAAGGCACCCGCAACACCACTGCCGAGGATCACCTGCCCCTGCAGGGGGGAGCCAGCCTGATTGCCATCAAGACCGGCGCGCCCATCATTCCCGTGGTGATCTCTGGTTTTAAGCCCTTCAAGCTGCGCCAGCCTGTGCGGGTGGTCTTCGGCCGCCCCATTGACCTGGGTGGCCCCCGCCGGGCGACAAAAGCTGATGTTTTGGAAGGAACAAAAGCGATTTCCGCCGAATTTAGTTACCTATTAAGCAGGAATAATCAAGGGAGCAGAGAAATACAATCAGGGACGCTTGTTTAGAGTCCCTGTTTCGGAGGCATAATAAGGGAGGGGGAAGGGTGGAAATAGTATTGGCAGATGCCGCAGGCTTCTGCTTTGGGGTCAAGCGAGCCTTAGACTTGACCACCAAGACTCGCAAAGAAGTCGACCCGGCCACTCCAATACACACTCTAGGTCCACTTATTCATAACCCCCAGGTTGTGGCCCAGCTCGAGGCCGATGGCATAAGAGTTATGGACCGGCCTGGAGACGCCAGTTCAGGAGTAGTCATTGTCCGCTGTCATGGTGTTGCACCGCAGGTAATGGAAGAGCTGAAAGCACGGAACTTCCAGGTGGTTGATGCCACTTGTCCTTTTGTCCAGAAGTCCATGCGGTGGGCTAAACAGTTGAGCGAAGAAGGGTATCAAGTCATTATTGTCGGTGACAGGTTTCATCCAGAAGTACAAGCCGTTTTGGGTTATGCCGGTGAAACTGCACTAGTTGTAAGTAACCCTCAAGAGATCCGCAAGCTGCCGATAGCAAGTCGCGTCGGTGTTATAGCACAAACAACTCAATCAGTCCAAAACTTCCAAGCTTGCGTCGAGGAACTGGTTGGGAAAGTGGAGGACCTGAAAGCCTTTGATACCATCTGTACTGCTACCGAACAGCGGCAGACGTCGGCACAGGAATTGGCCGCCAAAGTGGATGTTATGATTGTTATTGGAGGTCGAAACAGCGCCAATACAAGGCGATTGGCGGAGATATGTGAGGAGCAGGGGACGGTCACGTATCATATAGAAACACCAGATGAGTTGCGGCGCCAGTGGTTTGCTGGCGTGCGACGGGCTGGGGTGACGGCCGGAGCCTCTACTCCAGATTGGTTAATTGAGGGGGTACTTGCAAGAATGAGCGAATTTAGTGAAGAGAAAGGGACAGAAACCATGGAAGAGACAGTACAACCTGTCGAAGCAGAGCTGGAAGCATCCACAGCACAACCAGTGGAAGCACAGCCCGAGGAAACCACACCAGAACCGGCTGCAGCAGCGGAAGCGGCGGCAGAGGTCACCGAAGAGGCCACAGAGCCTTCTTCCCAGGAGGAAGCAGTGGAGCCGGCGCAGGAGGAGGCAGCGGAACCTACGGCCTCCGCAGCGGCAGAGGCTGAACAACCAGGCGAAGCCGCACCTGAAGAGGCGAAGCTAAATGAAGTCCAGATGAGCGAATATGATGTCCAGATGCCCACTCCCGGAGCCATCATCCAGGGTAAAGTGGTGCAGATTTCCAGTGATGAGGTCCTGGTGGACATCGACTATAAATCTGAAGGACGCATTCCCCTAAGCGAACTCAGCTTCATCGCCAATGCCAATCCTGAGGACATCGTGAGCGTGGGCGATGAGATTCACGTTAAGGTCTTGAAGGTGGATGACACCGAAGGCAACGTGATTCTTTCCAAGAGACGGGCCGATGCCGACCTGTCTTGGGAAAGGCTAGAGAAGCTTTACGAAACAGGGGAAACCCTGGAAGCTAAGGTCATTCAGGTTGTCAAGGGCGGTCTGTTGGTCAACGTGGGCGTACGTGGCTTTATCCCTGCTAGTCATGTTTCCCGCGGTTTTGAGAATAATCTAGAGAAATACGTTGGCCAGACCCTGGAGCTTAAGATCATCGAGCTGGACCGCTCCAAGAACAACGTGGTCTTCTCCCACAAGGTAGTACTGGAAGAGCGGCATGCCCGGGCCAAGGAAAAGGCCTTTGCCACCCTGGAACCTGGCATGAAGATTCCAGGTGTCGTCCGCCGGCTGACCGACTTCGGTGCCTTTGTGGATATCGGCGACGGCGTGGAAGGACTGCTGCATGTGTCTGAGATGGCCTACAGCAGGGTAAATCATCCTTCCGACGTGGTTGCTGAAGGCGATGAGATCACGGTCATGGTCTTGGGCGTGGACAAGGAAAGGGAGCGCATCTCTCTCGGCTTGAAGCAGACCATTCCTGATCCCTGGACCACCGTGGGCGAGCGCTACGCGGTTGGCCAAAAAGTAAGTGGGGAAGTCACCAGGGTGGTTGACTTCGGTGCCTTCGTCAAACTGGAGGACGGCATTGAAGGGCTGGTCCACATCAGCGAGCTCTCCCACAAACATGTGGCCAAGGCCGAAGATGTGGTTAAGCCGGGCGATCAGGTGGAGGTCAAGGTGATCAGTGTAGATCCCGAGGCCCGCCGCATTGGCCTGAGCATTAAGGAGCTGGAGCCCAAGCCGCAGCCCCAGCCCAAGGCCAAACAGGCCCAACCCAGTGTGATGGAAAGCAGCGATCAGGAACTGACAACCAATATTGGCGACATGTTTGGGGATCTGTTCAAAGACGATCTGCTGCAGTAACTCAAGCTCGCAAAATCCTGTAGGCTGAAGCCTGCAGGATTTTTTTATGGATACACTACCTTCAGCAGGGAACACTAGAGGCAGGCGTTTCAAACAACCGGGGAGGGATCTGCATGCCCGTGGGAACTGTCCTGCTTTTGGTGGTGGCCGCCTTGATCTATTTCGGCGTCGGCCAGCGCCTGCTGGACCGCATGCGCCTAACAGATACCCAGGCACTGATTGCCATCGCCTTAATGATCGGAGGAAGCTTCATCACCCTGCCGCTGCGCACCGGCCGCACCACGGTGGGCATCAACCTGGGCGGCGGCTTAGTTCCCCTGGGCCTGGTGGTCTATCTGCTGATTCGGGCAGATACGGCCCGGGAGAGGGTGCGCTCCCTTGTGGCCGCATTAGTGACCGGCGGGGTGGTCTATGGGATAAGCCAGTTCACCGACTTTGACCCCTCCAGCCCCTACCTCTTCATCGATCCCCTGTGGCTGTTCAGCATCGTTGCAGGCATTGTAGGCTACTTAGCAGGCCGCTCCCGCAGGGCCTCCTTCATCGCGGGCGTTTTGGGGCTTTTTGCCGTGGATTTGGTCCACTTCGCCCAGGCTCTTCTGTCCAACATGCCCACCCGCGTCGTCTTGGGAGGTGCCGGAGTGTTCGATGCCCTGATCGTCTCCGGGCTGATCGCCGTGG
This sequence comes from Firmicutes bacterium UBA3914, assembly GCA_002391385.1. Classification (GTDB taxonomy): domain Bacteria; phylum Bacillota; class Limnochordia; order Darwinibacteriales; family Darwinibacteriaceae; genus DTU010. The sequence goes on from DGEY01000041.1 coordinate 14,589, forward strand.
GCTTGGCTGAGTTTGTAGGCGAGACCAGGGAGCGCCTGCAAGAGGGGGGTGAAGAGCTGTGAGAGTGGGAATGCGCTTAGCTTTGGCCCTGCTGGCGTTCTGCCTTCTCATCGCTTTCCCCGAGGTTACCAAGGCGGATGAAAGAAGGGATGGGGGCTACTTCACCCTCCGGGATGAATCCGGGGAAATGATCACCATGACCGCCAGGGAACTGGATCCGGGCGATCAGTACATCGCCGGGGACAACCGCCTGTTTGAAGTGGTGCGCACCGAGGGGGACGAAGTGCTGGTGCGGTTTGTGGAAACGGTGGAACTGCCCGATGTGAGCGGCGAACTCCTGGGGGCACAGGTGGCCCAGGCCGAAGAAGGGGGAGGTGTGGTGGGCATCTACCACACCCACAACGATGAATCCTATGTACCCACCAGCGGAACTGAATCCCGGGATGATGGGCGGGGCGATGTCCTGGAAGTGGGTAAGACCCTGGCCAGCGGCTTAGAAGAGCAGGGGCTCACCGTGTACTGGTCCGATAACAGCCATATTCCCCACGACGGCCAGGCTTACATACGCTCCCGGCGCACCGCGGTGGAGCTGCTGCAAAACGAGCCCGATACCCTCATCGACGTCCACAGGGACGCCACCCCGCCTGAAGTCTATGAAACGGAAGTTGAGGGTGTCCCCGCAACCAAGGTGCGCCTGGTGGTGGGCCGGCAGAACCAGAACCGGGAAGCGAACCTGGAATACGCGAAACGGTTGAAGGCGGTGGCGGATCAGCTCTACCCGGGCCTGGTCGAGGGAATCTTCGATGCGAAAGGCAACTACAACCAAGATCTCGGCCCCAAAACCATCCTCTTGGAGTTCGGAGCCCACACCAACCGTCTGGATCACGCCAAGCAGGCAGCGGAATTCTTCGCCAAGGTGATCCCCGCTGCCGCAGGACTTACCCCCAGCAGTAAACAGGCGGCTGAGGAGCAGATCAGCGGTGGAGCGAGCCGTTCGCTGGTTTGGACGGTGCTCATCGTGGGGGCAGTGGGCGGGGCCTTTCTCCTGATCAGCCGGGGGAAGATCGGGTCCCTCGCAGGCTTTTTCCGCAGGGAAGCGGGCCTTGGGGAAAGGGATCCGGAGACGGATGATGACCGGTGAGCCACATCCCCAATTTGATCCTGGCCACCTTGGCGGGCTTTTTAGCCCGCCTCTACATGCTGCGCCGGGATTACAGACAGTATCCCAGCTACCCCCAAGGCTGGGCAGTGCACCTGTTTGTGGGTTTCATCGGTGCCGCCATTGGAGCAGTGGTGGTGCCCGCGGTTTTGGACAAGGAGTGGGCCGCGGTTTCTTTCTTGATTCTGGCTGCTTCGCAGTTCAGGGAGGTGCGCAGTGTTGAGCGGGAAACCCTCCGGGCCATGGAAGCCACAGAGCTGGTCAAGCGCGGCACCGCCTACATCGAAGGCATCGCCCGAGTGTTTGAAGCCCGCAACTACCTGTCCATCTGGGTGGCTCTGGTGGTGGCGGCAGCTGCTGAACTGGGGCCTGGATCCCTGTGGGGCAAGGCTGCTGTCTGCGCCCTGGTGGGGGCCGCGGCCACCTGGCTTTTAAGCGGCCTCATGAAGGGGCAAAAGGTGGGGGATATTGCCGGGGTGGAACTGGCGGAGATCCAATTTGACCAGGCCCTGCTCAGGGTCGAAGAGACAGTAATGATGAACGTGGGTTTGGAAACGGCCCGGGCCGTTTACCGGGAGCGGGGCTTGGCGGCCAAGATTATCCCCAGTGGTCCCAACGCCAAGGCCACCTTGGCCAATCTGGGGCAGATGCAGGCCATCGCCCATGACGTCTCCGCGATGATCGGGGTGTATATGGACGTGGGGGAGCAGGAGTTCATCCCCATGGTGCGGAGAAACCCCTCCAGCGGCTGCCTGTACCTGGTGATGGTGCCTTCCGAGGCTGATCAGGATGCCTTTCTCACGGCGGTACGGCGGGTGCCCGTGTTGGAGGGGGCGGTGCGCAAACCGTTAACCTCGGTGGCGGGAAAAATGATGGATTGAGGGGGAGCAAGGTGAAACTGATCTTAGCGGTGGTGGCCAGCGACCACACCCAGGTGGGGGGTGGAGCCCCCATCTTCTACGCGTCCAGCCCGGAGCAGAGGGCGGAATTGGCCCTGCTCATCGCCAAAGTGTTGGGTGCCGCGGTCCACGATCTGCACAATGGAGTTCTGGTGGTGGTGCAGCATTAAGGGCAGAGAGGAGGAATTGCCCGGCAGATAGCGAAGAATCCATATCTAGGATCGAACGCTGTTGAGGAGAGGTATGGATGACTAGACCAATCGTGGCCATTGTGGGCCGGCCCAACGTGGGCAAAAGCACTCTTTTCAACCGTATTACCGGCGAAAGGACCGCCATTGTGGAGGGGCAGCCGGGGGTGACCCGTGACCGCATCTACGGGGATGCCCACTGGCTGAACACCTACTTCACAGTGATAGATACGGGTGGAATAGACTGGGAAGAGGACGTGATAACAAGGCAGGTCAGGCAGCAGGCCCTGCTGGCTGTGGAAGAGGCAGATGTGATTATCTTCATGGTGGATGGGCGGTCAGGCCTAACGGGAGTGGACGAGGAGATCGCCGACATCCTCAGGCGCAGCAGCAAACCGGTGATTCTCTGTGTTAATAAAGTGGAGTCCACAGAGCAAGCCTGGGAGGCGTCTGTGGATTTTTATTCCCTCGGTTTAGGGGATCCCATCCTGATCTCCGCCGAGCACGGGCGCAATGTGGGCGACCTTTTGGATGCGGTGGTGGCCCATTTCCCCGAAGATGCCCAGCTGGAAGAGGATGATTATCTGAAGATCGCCATCGTGGGGCGGCCCAATGTGGGCAAGTCTTCCCTGGTGAACAAGATCCTCGGGGAAGAGCGGGTGATCGTCACCGATATCCCCGGCACAACCAGGGATGCCATTGACACGCACTGCACCTTCCAGGGTCAGAAACTCACCTTGATTGACACAGCGGGTCTGCGCCGCAAGAGCAAAGTGGAAGAGAGTGTGGAATATTATAGTGTGATCAGGACCCTCAGGGCCGTGGAACGCTCGGACCTCACCATTGTCATGCTGGACGGCACCGAGGGCCTCACCGAGCAGGATAAGCGGATCGCTGGTTATGCCCACGAAAAGGGCCGGGGCATCATCCTGGCGGTGAACAAGTGGGATTTGGTACCCAAGGAAACCAACACCATGCGCGATTATGAAGCCGCGATCAGGGAGGAGCTGCAGTTTTTACACTACGCGCCCATGGTCTTCATCTCAGCCCAGACCGGTCAGCGCATTCACAAGCTTTTGGAGCTCTGCCTAGCGGTGAATGAGGCGAGGAATATGCGCCTTTCCACCGGGCGGGTCAACCAGATCATCCAGGATGCGGTGGCCATGAACCAGCCTCCCAGCGACAAAGGGGTTCCCCTGAAGATCTTCTACGGATCGCAGGTGCAGGTCAAGCCCCCGGTGTTTGTGCTCCACGTGAACCGGAAGGATCTGCTGCACTTTTCCTATGCCCGCTACCTGGAAAACCGCATCCGCGAGGAGTATGACTTCATGGGTACCCCGATCATGATTGTGGCTAAGGAGAGGGAAGAATGACTTATCTGTTGATCGTGGCCGCGGCCTATGTGCTGGGGAGCATACCCTTTGGCCTTCTGGTGGGCAAATGGTGGGCCAAAGTGGATGTGCGCAACTACGGAAGCGGCAATATCGGTATGACCAACGTGCTGCGCACCGCAGGCTATATACCTGCCCTGCTTACGCTCATCGGCGATGTGGGCAAGGGTGCTGCGGCTGTTCTTTTGGCCCGGCGTTTCTTGGCAGAACCCATCTGGAGCCTTGTGGCTGGCATGTTTGCTATGATCGGCCACAACTGGCCGCTGTTTTTGGGCTTCAAGGGGGGCAAGGGAGTGGCTACTGTCGCGGGTGTGCTCGCGGTTTTCCGGCCGCCGGCCGCGCTGATCCTGTTTCTCACCTGGCTGGCGGTGCTTTTGGCCTTCCGCTACATCTCCCTGGCTTCCATCACCGTTGCCGTGTGCCTGCCCTTGGTGCTGCTTTTGTTGGGCGCAGGCTGGTTTGAAGTGCTTTTGGGGGTTTTGGTGGGGGCCATCACCGTGTACCGCCACCGCAGCAATATTGAGCGCCTGCGCAAGGGTACGGAGTTTCGGTTCGGCGAAAAAGTGCAACGATAGGTTCTCTCAAGGGCCCCGCTGGGGCTCTTCGCTTTACTTGGGGAGATCGGCGGCTGTCTTAGAATGCTGTTATATTTCTCCGCCCGCGGTAATATAGTATACTGTCCAACCTTATGGGGGTGAGGACGCCTATACTTAGGAGGGGAGCCTAAATGGAAAAGTTTAACATTTTTTCCCATATCGCGGAGCGGACCGCCGGCAGCATTTACATAGGCGTGGTGGGCCCTGTGAGAACGGGGAAGTCCACTTTCATTAAACGGTTCATGGACCTTTTTGTCATGCCCAACATCACCGACATCTACCTGAAGGAACGCACCAGGGATGAACTGCCCCAAAGCGGCGCGGGGCGGACCATCACCACCACTGAGCCCAAGTTCGTCCCCGATGAACCGGTGGAAATCACCTTCGCCGAAAGCGTCAAGGCCCGCATCCGCCTGGTGGACTGCGTGGGCTACACCGTGGCCGAAGCCAAAGGTTACATGGACGAAAGCGGCCCGAGGCTCGTGCGCACTCCGTGGTTTGACCACCCCATTCCCTTTCAAGAGGCCGCGGAGCTGGGTACCCGCAGGGTAATCAGCGAGCATTCCACCATCGGTTTGGTTGTGACCACCGATGGTTCAATAACGGACCTGGCCCGCAGCGAATACGAGGAGCCAGAAGCCCGGGTGGTTGGCGAGCTGCAGGCTTTGGGCAAACCCTTCATCGTGGCCCTGAATTCCATCCACCCCAACAGCCCGGAAACCCAAGCTTTGGCCCGGCGCCTGCAGGAAGAGTACGGGGTGACGGTACTGCCCCTGGACTGCCTGCGCATGACCCAAGAAGATATTCTGCGCCTCTTGACGGAAGTACTGATGGAATTCCCCCTGCGGGAGTTCAACCTGCGCCTGCCCAAGTGGGTGAGGGAACTCAAGGAAGATCACTGGCTGCGGCAGATCTATGAAGATCTAGCTTGGGAGACGGTGGGGCGCCTCAAAAGGGTCAAGGATGTTCAGGAACTGGCGGTGCAGGCTTTCCAAGAGTCGGAATATGTCCAGCTGGTGCAGGTGGAAAGCCTTGATTTGGGTACAGGGAAGGTCACCCTGGGCGTCGTCCTGGACGGCCAGCTCTTCTACAAGATTCTAGCGGAGATGACCGGGCTGGAAGTGACAGGCGACCACCATCTCCTCCGTCTCATGCAGGATCTCACCGCGGCCAAGCGGGAATATGATAAGATCTCGGCAGCCCTGCAGCATGTGCGGGAGACGGGCTACGGCATTGTCATCCCCAGCCTGGAGGACATCACCTTTGAGCAGCCGGAACTGATCAAGCAGGGGCGCAATTTCGGCATCAAGCTCACGGCCAGCGCTCCTTCGATCCACATGGTCCAGGCCAGCATCCAAACGGAAGTGACCCCGTTTGTGGGCACCGAAAAGCAGGGCGAAGAACTGATCCGCTCCCTAACGGAAGAGTTCGAGCGGGATCCCAACGTTTTGTGGGAGCGGGACTTCTTAGGTAGATCGCTGCAGGATATGGTGCGGGAAGGGATCAACAGCAAGCTCTACCGCATGCCGGAAAACGCCCAGGAGAAGCTGCAGGAGACCTTGAGCAAGATCATCAACGAAGGCAGCGGCGGGCTGATCTGCATCATCCTCTAAACCCACGTAGCCCGGCTCCCCCAGGTGAGAGCAGAGTTGTTCTCACCTTTTTTACTGGCCGTTAATTTCCTCCTGTCCCCCGTATGTTATCTTAATATTAGCTGTTAGGGGGGCAGAAGCATGGGAATCATTGTGCAAAAATACGGAGGTTCGTCTGTAGCTGATCCGGAAAAAGTCATGGCTGTTGCCCGGCGGGTGGTGGCCACCGCCCGGGAAGGGCATCAGGTGGTGGTTGTGGTCTCGGCTCAGGGTAAGACCACGGACCTGCTCATTGCCAAGGCTAAGGAGATCTCCCCGAATCCGCCCAAACGGGAACTGGACATGCTCTTGGCCACAGGTGAGCAGATGTCCATCGCGCTGCTGGCCATGGCTATTCATGCCCTTGGGCAGCCGGTGATCTCCCTGACCGGGCCCCAGGGGGGCATCCTCACCGATACCCAGCATACCAAAGCCAGGATCCGCATGGTGGACGGTGCCCGTATCCGGCAGGAGCTGGACAAGGGGCAGGTGGTGATCGTTGCCGGGTTCCAGGGCCTCACCCCCAACAACGATATTGCCACTTTAGGTCGTGGCGGTTCCGATACCACGGCGGTGGCGGTGGCTGCAGCCCTGGATGCAGCCGTCTGCGAGATCTTTACGGATGTGGATGGAGTGTACACTGCCGATCCCAGGATTGTGCCTGGGGCTAGGAAGCTGAAGGTAATTGACTATGGGGAGATGCTGGAACTTGCCTTTCAAGGAGCGAAAGTCCTGCAGCCCCGGTCGGTGGAAGTGGCGGCCGTGTATGGGGTGACCATCCATGTTCGTTCGAGTTTTTCCGATGAAGAAGGAACTTTGGTGAAAGAGGTGGGCTCATTGGAACGGGAAATCACAGTGACGGGTGTGGCCGCGGATGAAAACTGGTCCAAGGTGACCCTGGTTGGCGTTCCTAGCGATGTGCAGACCCTGTGCGCAGTCTTTTCAGCCCTTGCCCAAGCTGGCATCAACGTGGACATGATCGTCCAGGCTGCTGCTTCCAAGGGCAGGACCCATCTGAGCTTCACAGTGACGCGGGAAGATTTGGCCGAGGCCCTGGGGGTTATCGACACCCTTAGGGCGGATCAAGATTGGGAAGTATTCGCGGACGATAACGTGGCTAAGGTATCCATAGTGGGCGCTGGGATGATGACCAACCCCGGTGTGGCTGCGAAGATGTTTGAGGCCCTCACGCAAGTGGACATACCCGTTTTTGTGGTCTCTACCTCAGAGATCAAGGTATCCTGCTTGGTCCCCCGGGGCCGGCACCTTGAGGCCGTGCGGGCCTTGCACACAAAATTTGAGCTGGATCCGGAGAAGTGACTTGCTTTTTTGCAGAGAACATGGTATCCTTATAAATGCGTCGGGGCGTGGCGCAGTTTGGCTAGCGCGCTACCTTGGGGTGGTAGAGGTCGCCTGTTCAAATCAGGTCGCCCCGACCATTTTTTTTTTGAGAATTTCAAGCGAAATGCCAAGCAAGAAGTGAAGCTCTAACCCTCTCCGAGAGAGGGTTTTGGTCAAGGACACAATCGAGATGAGTGATT
>DGEY01000071.1:0-2718 GCA_002391385.1 Firmicutes bacterium UBA3914
GATGAGGGGGTTGTCATGAAGGTCTTAAGGCAGAACGACTTTTGGCTGGGTGTGGGTCTCAGCGTTTTTTCCATCTGGTACCTTGTGGTAGCCGGCCAAATCCGCCGCGGGGCGACTCACCCCGTTGATGTTGGGCCGCGGGCACTTCCGCTCATTTATGGAAGCCTGCTGCTCATTTTGAGCATCGCGCTCATCATCAGAACGATCCTGGAAGCCAGGAAGACAGCGGAGGAAGGGGAAAGCGCGGGGCTGCCCCTGAAGTCAGTGGTGACTGCTGGCTTGGCCGTGGCCTATGCCTGGCTGATCCCGCGCCTTGGCTTTGTGCTCAGTTCCACCGCCCTGCTGCTCTGCACCACCAGGGTGATCGCGAATAAGAAATACAACTACTGGCTGCTGACACTGACCTATCTGGTGCTTTCCTTGGCCCTTTCTTTCATCTTCAGTCGGTGGTTCTACGTGCAGTTTCCCGAACCTTTACTGGATGCATTGGGGGTATAGACTATGTGGGAAACATTGGGAACAGCCATTGCAGCAGTCTTCAACTTCAGTGCACTGCTTTGGATTAGTATTGGTACGGTTCTAGGAATTGTCGTCGGCGCACTGCCCGGCTTAACTGCCACCATGGGCATTGCCATCATGCTTCCACTCTGCATCACCCTCGGGCCAGAGCTGGGCATGGCTACCTTACTTGGAGTTTATATGGGCGCGGTAACCGGTGCGTCCATTCCCGCCATCCTGCTGGGGATCCCGGGCAATCCCAACGCCATAGCCACCGTGGCCGACGGGCAGGGCATGGCTAGAAACGGTGAGCCGGGCCGAGCCTTGGGTTTGGCTGTAACCGCGTCTTTCATTGGCGGCATGTTCAGCCTTTTGGTTTTGGTGCTGGTTTCTCCATTCTTGGCCAAGGTGGCACTGTCGTTTGGCCCACCTGAATACTTCGGACTCGCCCTCATGGGCTTGACGCTGATTGCCACGGTGTCTGGCAAAAACATGATCAAGGGGCTCATCGCCGGTATCTTGGGATTGATGGTAAGTACGGTGGGCTTTGATCCCCTCACCGGCTCGGGACGCTTCATTTTCAACAATCCCAATCTGATGAGTGGTATTTCCCTGGTACCTGTCTTGATTGGCATGTACGCGATTGGTCAGGTGCTGGTGTCGGCATCCGATGAATCGCAGATGGGTCAGGTCAGGGCATTCAAGAAAGAAAAAATATTCCCCAGCCTCAAAGAGCTGTGGGAGTATGGGCGGACCATTTTGGAAGCAGCTCTGATCGGTACAGGTATAGGCGTGCTTCCAGGAACCGGGGCCAGCATCGCGGTGTTTTTGGCCTATGAACGGGCCCGGAAGATCTCTAGGCATCCAGAGAGTTTTGGCCAAGGAGCCCCAGATGGGATCCTTGCTCCCGAGACGGCCAACAACGCGGTGACGGGGGGAGCCATGGTTCCCACTTTGACTTTGGGCATTCCCGGTGATGGATCCACCGCCCTGCTTCTGGGCGCGCTCACCATTTTCGGCTTGCGCCCGGGGCCGCTGCTGTTTAGGGACCAGTCCGCCTTTATGTACACCATCTTTCTAGCCATTTTCATGGCCAACATCTTCATGGTGATCTACCAGATCGGCGGCATCCGTCTTTTTGTCAACATCCTCAAGGTGCCCCCGGCTATCCTCATGCCCATCGTTTTGGTATTGAGTGTGGTGGGTGCCTACGCCATCAACATCAACGCGTTTGACATCGGCGTGGCCGTGGTCTTTGGCATAGTGTCGTTCATCTTCAAAAAGACGGACGTGCCGTTAGTGCCCATGATTCTAGGCGTGGTGCTGGGGGGCATGTTCGAGGCGGAGCTGCGGCGCGGTCTGGTGCTGTACCAAGGAAACTTCTTTGGCTTCTTCTCCCGTCCCATTTTTGCCGCGCTCTTCCTGGTCACCGTGCTCAGCCTGATGTGGCCTTGGCTTTCGGCTTACATCAAAAAGAGGAAAGGAGCGGCGGCCTGATGCGCTTTGCCTTTTTGGGTTACAGCGGCGCTGTGCAGCTGAAAGGGTCTGATAATGCCTCGCTGCTCTTGGAGCGCGGCGGAGAAGGGCTGCTCGTTGATGTGGGCGGCGGTGCCTGCGGCAAGCTGCGGGAGCTGGGATTCGACCCCCAGAACCTGGCTGCTGTTTTAATCACCCATGGGCACATCGATCACATTTACGGACTGCCTTCGCTCCTCCACCAGATGTGGCTGCTGGGGCGCACCAAGCCCCTGACTATCCTCGGGCTGCCCGCGGCCCTGGATACGGCCGAAAGGCTTGTGGAGCTGTTCGCCCTGCCTGAGAAAAAGGGGATGTTCCCCCTGGAGTTCAGGGAAGTCGCGCCAGGTGAGGTGTACAGCTGGAGGGATCTCTCGCTGCGCTGGGTGGCCATGGAGCACAGCGTTCCCACGGTGGGATTCCAAGTTCTTCAGAACAGCCAAGGTCAGCTGTTCTACTCGGCCGATACAAGTTACTGCCCAGAACTGGGTCCTGTGCTGGGCCCCACCAGGGTGGTGATTCATGAGGCTGCCACCTTGGAAGAGGTGGGGGAAGCGACGCGCAGCAAAGGCCATTCCACAGCCGCGGACGCGGGGCGCTGCGCCAGGGATCTGGCTGCAGAAACGCTCTATCTATTTCACTTCGATCAGGTTTACGAGAGCCGTTTAGCTGAGTTTGTGCGCGAAGCTGCGTCCACTTTCCACG
>DGEY01000071.1:2887-12593 GCA_002391385.1 Firmicutes bacterium UBA3914
CGTCCACTTTCCACGGCGCCATTTTGTTGCCAGAAGCGTTGAAGTGGTATACGATAACCTAATGGGCGGGTTCTGCGCTTTGGCGCGGAGAGACCGCTTGCAAGCCCATGGGAAGGGGGAGGAGCCCGGTGACAGCCGAAGACCTCCGGAAGTTGATCAACGCGAACATGGATCAGCTCACTAAGACGCAGAAAGCACTCGGGGCCTTCATTTTGGAGCATCTGTCGGAATGTGCCTTTGCCACTTTGGAAGAGATAGCCCAACAGTCGGGCGTTAGTACTGCCAGCATCATCAGATTTGCGCGGAAGCTGGGGTTCACTGGATTTCCTGAACTCAAGGAGAAGATTCAAGAGGAGTTTCGCGATTCGGTGACCACCGCGACTAAGCTGGAGCGGCGGATTGAGATGTTCAGCGGATCCGCCCAGGTTTTGCGCGAGCTTCTGGAGATGGAAGGAGAACAGGCCAGCCGGCTGATCACGGAGGAACTGGCCCTCAACTATGCGGCGGCAGTGCAGAAACTGGCCAGCGTGCGGGAGCTGATCCTGTATGGGGAAGGGGCTTCAGCGACCTTAACTTATCTTCTGGAATTCCGCTTTCGCCGCTTCGGGTATCGGGTGACCCGCATTAACGAGAGCGGGCGCTACTTCTTCGATGCGGTGCTGAACCTGCCCCGCGATGGCGCGGCCGTTGTGTGCGGATTGGGCAGGCCCCCTAGAGAGCGGCAGTTTTTTCTGAGACGGGCCAAAAAGTGCGGAAACACCACGATCTTGATTACGGACAGCAGTGTGTCCGGGCTGCGGGCGGGTGCAGATTACGTGCTGCCTGTGGCAGGACGGTCCGTGGGCGTCTTCCAATCCCTAGTTATGCCCACGCTCATCGCCGAGGCCCTGGCCCTGGGGGTAGCCGTGGAAAAGCGTGAGGAGATCATGGACTCCTTTCAGGAACTGGATGATCTGAGACGGGAGTTCGGCTATCCCAACATCGGCGGCCTGCTGTGGCGCTAGTCGGGAAACCCAAGCAGGAAAAGCAGCCTGAAGGCTTATGCCTCCAGGCTGCTTCTTTTCTGCTTCTCTCCAGCTAGTTCTGCCAGCCTTTCCGCGCTGCGCACCATTTCTTCCAGGGCAGTGTGGAGCTCTTGCGCCAGTTGCCCTTGCTGGGCTTCGACTTCTTGGACCTCCTGCACCACCTTGTGTACGCTGCTGGCCATGCTTTCCAGCACGCCGCGCATCTTCTCCATGGCTGCGTCCACTGAGCTTACCGAGTTGATGGTGCTGGCGGAAAGCTTGTGGATGGCATCGGCCACCACCGCAAAGCCCCGGCCCAGTTCCCCGGTGCGGGCCGACTCAATGGATGCGTTGATGCCCAGGATGCGGGTTTGGGTCGCCACGTTGCCGATAATGCCCATGACCGCCTCGGCCTCCTGCACTAGCAATTGGCTTTCCGCGGCCAGCTCAGAAAGGGCGCGGATCTCATCGGCCACTTCCTTGAGCACCTGCCCGTGCTGGCTGTGGAGAGTCTCGATATGGGCTAAGCCCTGCTCGATGAAGGTGAGCAGGCTGCTGGACTCGGCCATGAGCTGGCGGTTGACCTGTTCCCTTGCTGTCACCAGCTCCCAGATCAGTCTAGCTCCCTCCGGGGGAACCACCACAGTTGTCTCCGAGGCGGCAGAGGCCAGCTCAGCGGCTACCGCCGCGTTTCCCGTGGCGTCGAAGACTATCTTTTTCCCCGGCTTGCTGAGTAAGTCATGGAAGTTTCTGGTGGTAAATATGCCGTGCTTCCGAGCCAGCTGAATGCCCGGGCTTTGGAGATCCAGGTCTGCTATGCCCAGGATTTTGATACCGGGAGTGTGCAAAAAGGTTTTCAATAAGGCTGTTCCACCGGGACCTGCACCGATTATTGCTAACTGTTCCACTGCTGCGGCACCCCTTCCTCGTAAGGTGAATGGCTGAATATATTCTGGTTCATCGTGGTAATTCCTTTGAGGGAGGCAGGATATTGCCATGGGAAAATGGAAGAACTATGTGTGAAAAAAATCCCTTGCTGTGGAGGAGAACGCTGCATGTCACAGGTGAAGTGGGCGGCGGTGCAGGCTAGGGCCGCTCCCGTTTTTCCAGCGAGGCAGCACTGCTGAAGTCACATCCAGGCATTGGCGATTATTATTTTCCAAATGGGAGTGAAGGCGAATGGATGCACTTAGGTTCTTGGATGAGGAACTGCAGAGTTTGAAAGATCAGGGGTTGTACCGTGAGCCCCGCACTTTAGCAGGCCGGCAGCGGCCCCGCAGTGTGTTTGACGGCAAATCGGTGGTCAACCTCTCTTCCAACAACTACTTAGGTTTGACCAATCATCCCAAGATGATTGAAGCGGCGATCAAGGCCACCGAAGAGCTGGGCGTAGGTTCGGGTGCGGTGCGCACCATTGCCGGCCAGATGGAGCTGCACAGACAGCTCGAGAAGAAGCTGGCGGAGTTCAAACACGTGGAAGCCTGTCTGGTCTTCCAGTCCGGCTTTACCGCCAACTCGGGTACAGTCGCGGCCATTTTGGGCAGGGAGGATGTGGTGATCAGCGATGAGCTGAACCATGCCAGCATCATCGACGGCTGCCGGCTGAGCAGGGCCCAGATCAAGGTCTATCCCCATGCCGACATGGACGGCCTGCGCAAAGCCTTGGAAGAAGTGGAAGGCCGCCGCAAGCTGGTGGTGACCGACGGCGTCTTCTCTATGGACGGCGATATTGCTCCCCTGCCGGAAGTGGTGAAACTGGCCAAGGAATTCGACGCGGCGGTCATGGTGGACGATGCCCATGCCAGCGGCGTTTTGGGGCGCAACGGCCGGGGAACGGTGGATCACTACGATCTCCACGGCCAGGTGGATATCCAGGTGGGTACCCTCTCCAAGGCCATCGGTGTGCTGGGAGGCTATGTTGCCGGTCCCCAGAAACTCATCGATTACCTGGTGCAGCGGGCCCGTCCCGTGCTGTTCAGCACCACCCATCCACCGGCAGTTACCGCGGCCTGCATTGCCGCCATCGACATCCTCTTGGAGCATCCGGAACTCATCGACAAGCTCTGGGCGAACACCGAGTTCTTCCGCTCCGGCTTGAGGAACCTGGGCTTCGACACCGGCAAGAGCCAGACCCCGATTATCCCCGTGATCGTGGGTGATGAGCGCAAAGCCATGCAGCTCGCCGATGAGCTGTTCGCGGAGGGGGTCTTCGCCCAGGGAATCGCCTACCCCACGGTGCCCAGGGGCAAGGCCCGGGTGCGCACCATCGTTACAGCGGAGCACACCCAGGAAGATCTCCAGTACGCGCTGGACGCCTTCGAGAAGGTCGGGCGCAAACTGGGTATCATCTAAAGACAGCAAAGCCCCGGCTCAGGCCGGGGCTTTTGGTATAACCACCTTTGCTGCTCGGGGTTTGATCGTGGCCTGGATGGGCCTGGCGGGAAAGACATCCCCATCGAGCATGATGGGCAGGCTCTGGCCCTCGATGCTCACTTCCCGGCCGCTGACGATGGAAACGGCGGGATGGTCCAGGTGATTCCCGGAGTAAACCTTGGGCAGCGTCATGGCTAGATTCCATCTGGAGAGCTTCTCCACGATGAGTACGTGGAACTCACCGCTGTCGTAGCGGGCATGGGGGGCAAACTTCATCCCTCCGCCCCCATAGGGCATGTTCATCACGAAGATGCCCACCGCATCCTTTTCCAGAACCGTGTCATCTACTTTGATGCGCACCTGGTAGCTGCGCAGATGGCGCAGGGTGGAGGCCACGCCCACCAGGAAGGCCGGCGAGCCTTTGATCAGTCCATCGCGATGGGCGTTCACATGCATGATCACATCCACGGCAAACCCGATGCAGGCCAACTGGCCGAAGACATTTTCGTGTTCCAGGCCCACATCAAGCGGTCCTGTGGCCCCCTCCAAGAGGACTTGCAGGGCGCTTTCGGTATCCCTGGGAATACCCAGGCCGCGAGCATAGTCATTGCCTGTCCCGCCGGGAATCACGCCCAGAGCTGCGGGTTTCTGCCAGATGGCTGTGAGCACCTCCCTAACGGTACCATCGCCTCCCAAGGCGGCTACCACCGGATGTTTTTCACTGGCTCGATCTGCTAGTTCCACAGCGTGGCCTGCGTATTCCGTCCAGACCATTTCGAAGTCCGCATTCTGCGCCTTGAGCAGTTCCTGCACCTGCTGGGCCACTTTTCGTCCGCGACCTCTGCCCGCCAGGGGATTGGCAATGATGGCTATGCTCATGTCCTGCCTCCTCAGCAACTTCTCCCTGTGCAATTCGCCATTATAAATCGAAACTCCTTCGTCCATACTAGGTGCAGAAGGAGGTGCTGGAGACTTTGTCGCAGGACAAGAAGAAGCAGAAGCAGCCGCAGAAAAAATCCCAGGGCAAAAAAGCTTCCGGACTGGTCAACGCCAATCATCTCTATGAAACAGGCGAGGAATTGGCCAGCCGCCAGCAGGAAGCCCAGCGGCGCGCCCGCAGCGCCACGCCGCAGCAGGGCACGGAGAATCCAGAAGGACCAGGCTGAGCAGGGGGCGAGGGTAGCAGGTAGCAGGTGGTCAACTGCCGGTAAAACTACTAGAGGTGCTGTACGACGTTCAGCCACGTCGCCACAGCACCTCTTTTCGCTTCCTGCAACTAAAATGGTGGAGATGAAGGGACTCGAACCCTCGACTTCCACGTTGCGAACGTGGCGCTCTCCCAGCTGAGCTACATCCCCACCCTAAACATACATCCGCCTATTATTTTAAGCTCCCGGCAGATATTTTGCAAGCAAAAAAGAAGGGTGGGGCCCTGCCCGCTCGTTAGGCTTTGAGCCTTCCCAGAAGCTTGGTGAGCTCTCCACCCGCCTGCAGGACGGCTTGCTGGTTCCTGGCCCAAACCGCCTGCTGCAGAGCCTGGAGGTGCGATGCAATCTCCTCTTCCATCTGCAGTCCGCCGCCACTTAGCGGCTGCAGAGTTTCCCAGCGGCGCTGCAGATCCTGCACGGTCCGGGCAGCCTTCTGCCAGTCCCCCGCCAGGGCAGCCTGGGAAACGCTGTCCAGGAGGCTCTGCAGTTCCGCCGCGGGCCCCTCCGCTGCCGAATAGGGAGCCGGCGCTGCTTCCCGGGTAAAGACGATCTCCCGGGCCGGAGCGGGAGAGCTTTTTCTCGGAGTGGCCAGAAACCTTCCGGCCAGCAGCACGAGACCCAAAACCAAGGCCGCCAACATGAGTCGTCTGCGCACAGAATCTCCCCTTTCCCCCTTAGCATTCCCTGCATTGATTGATTCATTTTGATCACAATAAATGAGAGAACAGCAGGGGGGAAGACTGGATGAAGGTGGTCTGGGTGGTTAGGCCCGCCGAAGGCGGTATTATGCACCATCTAAGACAGCTCTCAGCGGGGCTGCAGGATTGGGAAATTGTGGTGGCGGCCCCGGCGTCCCTGAAGGATCTGCTGCCCGGGAGGCGCTTTATCCAGCTGGAGCTGGTTGATGGCCTCTGTCCCCGACAGGACTGGGCGGCCGTGCGCAGGCTGAAGCGCATCCTTAAGGAGGAAAAGGCCCAAATTGTACATGCCCACGGCCTGAAGGCGGCCCTGATTACTGCCGCGGCATTGACCCCCAAAAGGCACCCCCACTTTGTGTTCACTGCCCATAACTCTCTGCCCCAAAGCCCATCGCCCTTCCTGGGCTGGGCTTCCAACCTGGTCCAGCGCTGGCTCTTCAGCGGTATGAGCACCATTATCAGCGTCTCCGACGCGGTGCGGGCCCAGATTCTCCGCTACGTCCCGGAAAGCAAGGTGCTCACCATCTACAACGGCATCTGCTCCAGCGAGTTCGGGCACTATCCCGGGGAAATGTCCCGCCAGTCCCTGGCCCTTTCCGAGGAAGACCAGGTGGTGGGCACCGTGGCCCGCCTGATCCCCGGCAAGGGTGTGAAAACCCTCCTGGAGGCGGTGTCCCTGGTGGCCAAAATCCTGCCCCGGCTGCACTTGGTGGTGGTGGGGGATGGCCCGGAACGGGCCAGGCTGGAAGCTTACAGCAAGCGCCTGGGACTGGAGGGACGGGTGCGCTTTTTGGGCTGGCGGGATGATGTACCCAGCCTGATGGCGGGCTGGGACTGTTTTGCTCTGCCCACCTTGAGCGAGGGGTTCAGCCTAAGCGTGCTGGAAGCCATGGCCAGCCGGCTGCCGGTGGTGGTCTCGGACCTGCCCGCCCTGCGGGAGGCGGTGGTGCCGGGCAAAGGGGGGCTTTTGGTTCTGCCTGGCAGCGTGCCTGACTGGGCTGCTGCCCTGCTCCATGTGCTCAAAGATCCGGTTAAGGCCCGGGCCATGGGGGCATTTAACCGGGAGAGGGTAGAGACTTTCTTCGGCGCGGAGCGCATGGTCCGCTGCACCAGGGCGCTTTACGAAGGTATGATCACATGAGACCTGGGCGGACCCGGATGGTCCTGGGGGTGGCTTTAGCCCTTTTCTGCCTGTGGGCTCCGGGGGCGGCTGCTCAAGACCCGCCGGTGGACCGGGTGATCGTGCTGCTCTGGCACGGTTTGACCTGGGAAGATGCCCGCCATCTCCAGTTCGAGGGTCCTGCCGCCTGGGGCCTAATGAACACGCGCTCTGGAGGAGGTGACAGCCTAACTGGAGCCTACTTAAGCCTGGGGGCCGGGGCCAGGGCCGTGGGCTGGCCCGATGCCGCGGAGTTCCTGCCGCGGGAGGCGGCTGAGTACCTCTACAGGCTGCATACGGGCGTGGATCCCGGCAGCTACGTCCAGCCGGAGATCGCCCTCATCCGCCAGGCCCAGACGGTGTCGTACCAGGTGGAACCTGGCGCCCTGGGCAGTGCGGTACTGGAAGCCGGGGAACAGCTGAAGGTCTTAGGCAGCGGCAGCGCGGCCCTGGTGGGGATGGACCGCCTAGGGCGCATCTGGCACGGGCGGCTTGAGGAGGAGCTGACCAGTGTGGATCCCCGCTACCCCTTTGGTGTGCGTACCGACTATGCCCGCTTGGCCCAGGAAATCCTGGCCGCGGAGGAACGGGTGGTGGTGGCGGATTTGGGGGATCCCCTCCGCTTCGACCGCTACCGGGAGCTGCTCCTGCCGGAGCAGCGGGAGGTGGCCCGTGCGGTGATGGTGGCAGAGGCGGGCCGTTTCGTTGAGGAGCTCGCGGCGCGGCGGCCGGAGGGGGCGGTGATCCTCCTGCTCAGCCCCTACCCCGGTGAACAGGCTGCCCGGGAAGGGAAATGGCTCTCACCCGTTTTCTGCCTGGGCTTGGAGGAGGGGCTGTTGACTTCGGCCACCACCCGCTGGCCGGGCATCATCACCAACATGGACGTGGCCCCCACTGTTTTGGAGCTTTTGGGGCTCTCCCACAACCACCCCTTTATCGGCCGGGCCGCCTGGGTGGAGCCAAGCGAACATGCGCCGGAGCGCCTGGATGCGGTGGCCGTTAGGATCGAGGTTCTCTCCCGCTGGCGGGGCCTGATTCTGCGTTTGCTGGTTCTGGGCCAGATCGCCATCTACACAGCTGTGCTCCTCTGCTCGGTGCTCAACCCGCCCCTGGCGGGCGGGGCACTGCGGGGCTTGCAGGCCGCGCTTTTGGCCCTGCTCTCCCTGCCGCTGGCCCTGCTCTTTTGGGGTGCCGCTTCAGCCTTTTCCCTCGGTTTGGTTCTGGCGGTGGTGCTGCTGGGTCTGAGACATCACCGGCCGCTCTTTTGGGCGGCAGTGGTTGCCCTGGCCACCGCCGCGGCCTTAAGCGGGGATATCCTGGCGGGCAGCTGGCTCATGCGCTATTCTCCCTTGGGTTACGATCCGGTGGGAGGCGCCCGCTTTTACGGTATCGGCAACGAATACATGGGGGTTTTGGTGGGATCCAGCATCCTGGCCTGGGCCCTTTGGGCCGGAAAAAAGGCCTCCTCATCCCGGATGCACCAAGCCCTGGGGTTTTTGCTGTTCGCGGGCTTGCTCCTGCTCATCGGGGCCCCCAGCCTGGGCACCAACGCAGGGGGAGCGGTGAGCGCCGTGTTCGGTTTTGGCACAGTCTGGCTGGCCTTCAGCCGGGGCCGGGTGAGCCGGCTCTCCGGGCTGATGCTGATCCTCGGCGCCTGCTTGGTTTTGGGCCTATTCGCTTTCCTGGACCAGGCCAATCCCTCGGCCCAGCAGTCCCACTTCGGTCAAACCGCGGAACTGTTCCGCCGGGACGGCTGGGAGGCACTGCTAATGATCGTCCGGCGCAAAGTGGAGATGAACCTAAGGCTCCTGCGCTACAGCATCTGGAGCAGGGCCCTGCTGGCCACCTTGGCTGTGCTGGCCGCCAGCTTCATCTGGCCGTCCAAGTTCATTGCCTGGCTGAGAAAAAACCACCCCCAGGCCCTTAAGGGGATCGGAGGGGTGGTGGTGGGAGCTGTTGCCGCTCTGGTATTCAACGATTCTGGGGTGGTGGCCGCCGCCACCTGCATCAGCTTCGGCTCCACGCCGCTGCTTCTGATGGCTCTGGAGCTAAAACATGATCTTGCTGCGCCGCAGGCCCACGTTGAGGATGATGGCCACGGCCATGAGGCTGGTAATCATGGTGCTGCCCCCGGCGGTGATGAAGGGGAGGGGCAGGCCGGTGACGGGCATCATGCCCAGGGCCATCCCCACGTTGATGATCAAGTGGAAGAAGAAAATGCTGGTGGCCCCGGCGGCCAGGAGGGTTCCGTAGGTGTCTTTGGCTACAGCCGCGATGCGCAGGCCCCGCCAGATCACAAGCAGAAAGAGGCCGACCACGACCAGGGCGCCCAAAAACCCGAACTCTTCCGCGATAACTGAAAAAACGAAATCGGTGTGGTTGGCCGGGAGAAAGTGCAGGGAGCTTTGGGTTCCGCCCCTGATGCCCTTGCCCAAAAAGCCTCCGGAGCCGATGGCAATGATGGACTGGATCACGTTCCAGCCCGCACCGTCCCGGTCCGCGTACGGATTGAGAAAAACCAAAAGGCGGGTAAGCTGGTAAGGTTTGATGATGCTGAGCCAGCCATTCAGGGAGGCCACGATCAACCCGGCGGCGACAACCACCAGGACCAGTCCGGCAATGAGCAGGGTTTTCAGCCTGGCGTTGCCCACATACCACATGGTGAAGAACAGGCCCACAAAGATGACCGCAGTGCCCAGGTCGGGCTGGACGATGATCAGGGCCATGGGAATCAGGGTAAGCAGGGCCGCCTGCACCACGCCCTTGACGCTTTGACCGTTTTCTTCCTTTTCAAAGAGCTTGGCCAAGGCCAGAACCAAGGTGATTTTGGCCAGCTCGGAAGGCTGAAGGCTCAAGGGCCCCAGGCGCACCCAGCGCTGGGAGCCAAAGACGGCATGGCCAAAGATGAGCACGGTGCCCAAAAGCAGTATGGTGGCCAGGTAGATAAGGCGCGACCAGGGTTTCCAGGTTCGGTAGTCCAGGGAGATGATCACGATAGCGAGAACCAGCCCCAGGCCGAAAGCCAGGGCCTGCCGGCGGACATAATAGAAGGGGCTGAGGTTGGCCGCCTCCAGCTGGGAATAGGAGGCAGAATAGATGACTACCATCCCGATGGCCGTCAGGCAGAGCACCGCGAGGATCAAAGGCCAATCCAGATTGCGCCAATAGCGGCGTGGTATGTTCACCGGCATCCCCCCTTCTCTTACTGTCCATTATACCTGTTTTCGAGGCTTCAAACTAGTCGCTAGTATAAAGTTACTGTAG
>DGEY01000090.1:0-632 GCA_002391385.1 Firmicutes bacterium UBA3914
AGAGGCGCACAGTCAACGCAGATCCTGCAGGCTCAGCATGGGAGCATCACTTTGGGTATAGGTTTTGATCAAACCGTATACCAAACTGTCCTCCTCGATCCCGGGAAGATGGAGCACATCGAGCACTTCAACCACCATGGTGACGCTCGCGCCGCTGATCAATATGGCTGAACCCTCCGCGGTGTAGGCGAGTCCCGCGAGCTTAGCTACTTCGTCGGAATGGCCAAAGCCCAACTGGTTTGCCACAGCTTCCTGCCCCACGCTGAGGACACTCACGCCGATAACGTCGCCTTTCGCGATGTTCTTTCCAGTAACGCTCTGGGCACCCAAAAGCAGAACGATCTTGTCGTAATCAACCTGGGTTGCCCAGGAGCAGATCATGCCGTATTTGCGCCCGGCTTTCTCAAAGCAGACGGCATTCACTCCATAGTGAAATGCGTTCAAGGCCATGGGCGATCAGCACCTTTCTTTTTGGCTTCGGATTTCACAAGGCAGGAGATTGGGGAGAATAAGGGGAATTGGTATGCTACTTCTTCCCAAGTTCACCACAGCAAAGGAGGCAAGATCATGCTGATCGGGATAATCAGTGATACCCATGGGAGCACCCGCGCCTGGCTGGATGCCCTCAACGG
>DGEY01000090.1:885-5325 GCA_002391385.1 Firmicutes bacterium UBA3914
GATCAATGCCTGTTCCATCCCCATCTTGGCTGTCCGGGGCAACTGCGACAGCGACGTGGACCAGATGGTGCTAGACATTATCCTGCAGGATCCCTACTTCATGGTGGAACTGCCCTTCGGCAGGGCTCTGGTTACCCACGGCCACCACTACAGCCCCGAAATGATGGAAGCTTTGATCCAGCGCTTCCAGATCAAGCTCTGGGTCAGCGGCCACACCCACGAACCTGTACTGCAGCGCCAAGGAGGCACCGTTTTCCTCAACCCCGGCAGCCCCGCGCTGCCCAAGGGGAGGCAGGCCCGGCGCAGTGTGGCGCTGTTAAGCAGCAGCTCAGTGGAACTGTACGACCTGGATCAAGGACAGGTCTTCGCCCGGCTGGACCTTTAAAGGCCCAGCCTTTTACTTTGCCTCCGCCAGTAATATCTGAACCAGAGACTGCCCTGGATTGTGCCTGGATTGGACCTGCTGCGCTCCACGGTGCTTTCCACCAATTCCCGCTCCCTCTGCCAGGCCTGCTTCATGATGGCTTCCAGCTGGGCGGGCTCACCCCCGCCGGCGCGGGCCGCTGCGGCCAGGGCTAAAAACTCCTGCTCCAGCCGGGCAGCCTCCCGGCGGTAGCCCTCCAGGTCTGCCACCTTGTGCTCCAGCACCAGCCGGTGGAGCTTCTCCCTCAGCAGCCAGAACTGCAGTGCTTCTTCCTCCTGATCCTCGGAGAAGAGGATGTCGTTTTCCGTCAGCCAGTAGGGTTTGAAAACGGAGATGCAGGGAGTGGAGCTGCCCGTGAGCCAGTAGGTATCCAGTTCGTCTGTGAGGTGGGCTACGTAGCTGCCCGTGGCATGGTCGCCCACCAGCCCGCCCCCGTGCATGCACACGCTGCGCACCGAGGGTTTGGCAAAGGGGTTTTGTTCCAGCTTGGGTTCATGGGAACGGAGGATCTCCAACATGGTCTCCACGGTGATGCTGCCCTTGGCCTGCTGCAGCCGCAGAGAGCAGGCGTTTTCCCTTTGGGCCGCGCCGGCGAAGGCTGTGATCAGCTCGTTGGTATAGCAGCGGGCAAAGTGGAAGTCCTCCTCCGAACGGCACCACTTGCGGGAAATGGCGTAATCTACAAGGTGGGGGTGGGCCAGATCGTAGTCCCGGCCGATGCTCAGTCGGTTGGAGATGGCGTAGACATCCTTAACCTCTTTGGCGGCCCAAAAGGGGCCCGCGGTTTCCAGCACCCAGGCTGAACTGCGGTCGGCGATGAGAAACGAGTTGTGGTAGTAGAACCGCCGTTCATAGCCGCAGTTGCCTCCCTGGCCGTGCTTGGCCAGAAGCCCTGTGATCAGCTGCACAGCTTCCAAGCTGGTGCGGCAGCGCTCCAGGGCCAGCCTGACCAGATCCATGCCCAACAGGCTGGGTGGTCCCTGCTTCACCTTGGTGAAGACCGCCTCGTTGCCGATGTTCAGGCCCCATTCGTTGGCCCCCATTTCCGCGCCCCACATCCAGGAGGGTTTGAGCAGGAGCACATCGTAGGTCTCCTCCACCTGGTCAATGGTGATGTAGGTGCACTTCACCTGGGCACCCTTGGGATGCCTTTTCCTGGGGATGCGGATCAGCAGGTGCGGCTCATTGGGCTGCCGGTCGCTGTTTTTGGCAAAGATCACGCTGCCGTCCTTTGTGGCACTGCCCAGTGCTACCATGGTATCACACACAAAAATCAACTCCTTGCCGTGCGCTTCTGGGGATTAGTTCGCCCTCCGCGGTGCGGATCCTGTCAGTCCGGGGGCAGATCGCGTCCTTTGACGTTCTGATGGGCGTTTGCGGACTGCCTGTCTCAAGAAAGGAAGCAATCATAAGTGAGCAGTCGATTTCAGGCGCAAGGGTTCCACAAACCGGGAAAACGGGCGAAGAAGGGTTTTGATTACGGGTTCACGAACAGATATAGTGATAGGCGTGACAAAGTGTTTAAAACCAGGCAGCAGTTCGATGGAGGAATGAAGCAGGATGTTTTGGAGTCTGGCACTCATACTTTTTCCCATTCTCTGTGCAGCTGCAGCGGCAAAAATTAACGAAAGACGCACCGAATCCCTTTTTGCAATTGCGGTAGCCGCACTCACCTTCCTGGGTAGTGTACTGAATCTGTACCTGGTGCGCTCCGGGGGAGCCCACACCTGGGGGATTGCCTCTTGGGGTATTCTAGGTTCGATTCTGCGGCTCGATTCCCTTTCCGCCCTGTTCAGCCTGTTCAGCTCCTTTGTCTGGCTGGCGGCGGGCATCTATATGCACAGTTATATGCGCTACGAGGAGCAGATCGCCCCCTTTTACACCTACTACCTCATTACCTTAGGGGCAACCCAGGGTATTTTCCTGGCTGGCAACTTCATCGTGCTGCTGCTCTTCTTTGAGCTCATGTCCGTAACTTCCACGGTGTGGGTGCGCTACCATGAAAACCCAGAGGCCGAACAGGCTGGCGACCTCTATCACCATCTCAGCGTGGCCGCGGGGGTGTTCATGGGTACCGCCGTGATCCTGCTGTACTTGGCCGGAGTCCGTCCCCAGGTGGGCCTGGCTGCCATCAGCCCCACCCGCACCCTTCCGTTTATCTGGGCAGTTTTGTTCCTGATTGCCGCCTTCGGGATTAAGGCGGGCATGTTTCCCCTCCACATCTGGCTGCCCAAGGCCCATCCTGTGGCGCCAACCCCCGCCAGTGCACTCCTCTCGGGGATCCTGATCAAGACCGGCGCCTATGGATTGATCCGCACCGGTCAGCTGGTGAATTGGGGGCAGACCGACCTGATTCCCTGGGCGGGGACCCTGCTGGTTGTGGTGGGGAGCATCACCATGCTGCTGGGGGTATGCCTGGCGCTGCTCCAGGGGAATGCCAAGCGCCTTCTGGCCTACCACAGCATCAGCCAGATGGGCTACATCATCCTAGGCATCGGCTCAGCCCTGTTCTTGAAGGATAACGGCGCCTTCAGCATCGCCGGGGCAGTGCTCCATTCCCTCAACCATGCGCTCTTCAAATCATCCCTCTTTTTCGGGGTGGGCATTATCATCTTAGGCACAGGTGAAGCCGATCTCTATAAACTGGGCGGCCTGTGGAAAGCCTTCCCCTTGACTGGGATCATGATGCTCATCGCGGCCCTGGGCATCACGGGCGCCCCCGGCCTGAACGGTTATATCAGCAAAACACTCCTGCACCACGGCATTTTGGAGGCGGCGGCCACAGGCAGTCCCCTCATGGTTTGGGCGGAGCGCATCTTTACCCTGGTGGGCGTGGGTACCACCGCTTCCTTTGTGAAGCTCATGGGCCTGGCCTTTTTGGGCAAGCAGAAAACCCCTGTTCAGTTCAACCGCGGTGAGAACAAGGCGCTGGCCGTGGCCATGCTCATGCTGTCCGTGGCCATGCTGCTCATCGGCACCATGCCCGGTTGGGCCCTGAGCCTCTTGGTGGAGCCGGCGGCGGAGAGCTGCGGTACGGTGGGCCTTGGGGTTTTGGACCACCTGGACTTCTTCACCTGGCCCGCCATCCGGGGCATGCTGCTCACCCTCGCGGCAGGCTTTGTTCTTTTCGCCGTGGGTATGAAGACGCACCTCTTCCACCTGCAGCTTCCCTATTGGCTGAGCATTGACTGGGCAGCAAGAACCCTGTACAGAAAAGTCCGGGGACTGCTGCAGCCACGGGCAGGCCAGTAGGGGGCTGGAGTTCAACCTAAAGCCTTTCCCTTGACAATCGATTACTAAGGCACTGTTCTTCTCTGGAGAAGGGCAGTGCCTCTTTTTTGGGACGCCTGGCAGCCCCCCGGGGTTTCTACCCGGTTCCCGCCTTAAGGCTCCAGAGTTCCACAGCGGCTTGGAGCGCACCGCCGCAGGCGAAAAGTTCAGGAACCAGCAGCGGGGAGCTGGGGTAAAGGCGCGCCGTGATACTGCAGGGGGCTCCAGCTGCGAAAAGTTCCAAGGACGAGCGGTCCAGAAAGAACCTGAGCTCCACCCTCCCGTTTTTGGCCGGCAGCTGGAGGGAATAGACCCCGCCGCGGCTGCTGGGGATGCCGGTGATGTCTAAGTATACTTCTCCCCGGCCCTGGCTGATGCCCACGGTGAAGCGCTCCCTCCCGTGGGCAGTTCGGAACAGGATTCCGTATTCCGAAGCGCCCGTGCCTGCAGGATCGGCCCGCAGGATCACCTCCAGCCCCCCTTGGCTGAGATCAAAAGGGGGGGCCCCGTCCGTTAACGCGAGCGTTCCGCGAAAAATAGCGCTGGATCTGAGCTTTTCCAGCTCCGCGAGGGGACGCACCACCAGGCGCCCTGCAGAGTCCAGGGCCAGCTCCCTGGGTAAGGTTAGGGCACCGGCCCAGTTGTGCTCGGTGGTGGGGATCTCCCCTTTCCAGGACTGCATCCAGGCCAGGAGGATGGGGCGGTCGGCGCCGGCGAAGGTCTGGGGAGCGTAAAAGT
Organism: Firmicutes bacterium UBA3914; assembly: GCA_002391385.1. GTDB lineage: Bacteria > Bacillota > Limnochordia > Darwinibacteriales > Darwinibacteriaceae > DTU010. The sequence goes on from DGEY01000090.1 coordinate 5,318, forward strand.
CCGGGCCC
>DGEY01000090.1:5603-12191 GCA_002391385.1 Firmicutes bacterium UBA3914
GCCCTAAGGGGGAGACCAGCAGGCAGTGCTTGCTTCCCAGGGGAAAGAGGTCCGGGCATTCCCAAACCGTCCCCTGGGTTCCATCGCTTTCCGCGGCCACTCCCACAAAACTCCACCTGCGCAGAACGACTGACCTATATAGAGCAGCACTTTGCCTCTGCCGCCCTGCCCGGAGCCGAGGGCCATGAACCAAGCCTCACCCCAGCGCCACACCTTAGGATCCCGAAAGTCTTGGGAGCCTTCCGGCGGATAAGTGCTGATCAAAGGATTGAGGGGATCTTTGCGGAAGTGGATACCGTCGGAGCTGAGGGCGCGGCACTGGACCTGTACCAGCTTGCCCTTTACTTCCCTCACCCCGGTGTAAAACAGCTGCATCTGGCCATCTGCCACCACGGCACTTCCGGAAAAACAGCCGTCCAGGTCGTACTCTTCACTGGGTGCCAAGGCCACCGGCAGGTGTTCCCAGGACAGGAAGTCCTTGGTGCGGGCATGTCCCCAGTGCATGGAGCCCCATCGGGGAGCGTAGGGGTTGTGCTGGTAGAAAACGTGGTAGTAGCCTCCGTAAGACACCAGGCCGCTGGGATCGTTCATCCACTGGGCCTTGGCCATGAAGTGATAGTGGAGGCGGAAGGTTGGGTCAACCAGCGCAGCCGCCTCCACTAAACTGCGGTTAGCTCGCTCCAAGAGCTGCCTGTGCTTCACGCTTTGATAGCCCCTTCCATGACGCCCCGGATGATGTGTTTCTGGAGTCCGGTGTAGAAGATGATCACCGGCAAGATGGTGAGCATGAGCGCGGCCATGAGCAGACCGTAATCGGAGGTGTAGGTGCCGTGGAAGTAGAAGGTGGTGAGGGGCAGGGTGCGGTTGTTGGCGGAGATCAGCACCAGAGAAGGCAGGAGAAAATCATTCCAGATCCACAGCACGTTCAAGATGATCAGGGAGAGCGTGGTGGATTTGAGCAGCGGAAAGACCACCAAAAAGAAGACCTGGAGGCGGGAACAGCCATCGATCATGGCCGCTTCTTCCAGCTCTTTGGGGATGGACTTGATAAACCCGTGATAGAGGAACACGGCGAAGGAAGAGCCGAAACCCAGGTACATATAGATTAGGATCCAGCGGTTGTTCAAAAGGTTCAGCCCGCCGTAAATCCTCACCAGGGGAATCATGATGGCCTGGAAGGGGATGAGCATGGAGGCCACCATGGCAAAGAACATGAGCTTGTTAAACCGCCAGTCGGTGCGTACGAACAGGTAGGCGGTCATCGCGGAAAACACGGCGATGCCGATTACGCTGCATACGGTGATTACCAGGGAATTCATAAAAGCAGGCACAAAGCCCATGCGCTGGAAGGCGGTGGTGAAGTTCTGCAAAGACCAGGCGGGGGGCAGCCCAAAGGGGTTGGAGAGGATCTCCCGGCGGCTCTTGAATGAGTTGATCAAAACCAGGAAAAAGGGCGAAAGATAGACGGCAAACAGGCCGTAGAGCAGCAGGTGGCGCAGGAAGCTGAGGGCCCGGCGGAGAGCTTTCATCACACCTCCACCTCCAGCTTCTTGGTGAAGTAAACCTGGGTGAGGCTGATGGCCGCCACCAGCAGGAACAGGAAGAAGGCCTGGGACTGGCCCACGCCGTACTGCTGGGCGAGGAAAGCCTTCTCATACACATGCATGCTGATGAGCTGGGTGGTCTTAAAGGGCCCCCCATCAGTGAGGGCCAGGTTCACATCGTAAACCATAAAGCCCCGCTGAATGGTTAAAAAGACGGTGACGATGAAGGCGGGGACCATGAGGGGCAGCACAATGGTCCGTAAGCGCTGAAAGCCCGTGGCACCGTCGATGGTGGCCGCTTCCAGCAGTTCACGGGGAATATTGGACAGCCCGGCGATGAAGATGATCATCATGTAGCCGGAGTACTGCCAGACGCTGACGATGACCAGGGTCCAGAGGGCCTTGTGGGGATTGGCCAGCCAAGAGTAGGACAGAAAGCCGATGTTGAAGGTGCGGCCCAGGTAGACCAGGACATTGGAGAAGATAAACCGCCACACCAGCCCTAAAATGATGCCGCCGATCAGATTGGGAACAAAAAAACCTGTGCGCAGCAGGTTTTGTCCCCATACTCTATTGCCGGTTAGAGCGTAGGCCAGAGCAAACCCCAGACTGTTGACGAGGATCACCGTGTAAAACACGTACTTTACGGTACGCAGGAAGGAAGTCCAGAAGGCCGCGTCCTGGAACACCGTCTTGTAATTGCTGAAACTCACAAAGGTGTAGGCTTTGGAGATGCCATCCCAGTTGGTAAAGGTGAGGTAGATGCCAAAGAGGAAGGGTAGGATGATCACGGTGATAAAGACCAAGGTGGTTGGCCCGGCAAAGAGCAGGTAGGTCTTGAGCTTTTCCACGAACCTTTTCTCCGCTGCCTGCATGCTCTGCACCTCGCTTTAGGGCAAAATGGCAAAAAAGGGGAACACTAGGCAGCCGGGCAGCTGCCTAATGTTCCTATCCTTATTCTACAATCCCCGCCAGTAGGCCTCCACTTCCGCAAAGAAACCGTTCCGATCCACAAAGTCGGAGAGATACTTCTGCATGGAAGCGCCCACTTCAGCCCAATGATCCGGAGGCAGGTTGAGCACGAAGGTGATGGTCCGGCCCTCCCGCACATACTCCAGGAGGGATGCGGCCAGGGGATCTTCGGGGACAATGGTGATGTTCTTGAAGGCTGGCATGATGCTGGCATCCAGCACGAGGCGCTTCTGGCCTTCCGGATCGTAAACCAGCCAGTTCAAGAAGTCCTTAGCCGCCTGCTGCTGGGCGGGGGAGTTCTGCTCGCCGTCCATGATGAAGTACTTGGTTACGCCCACCGGGACCTGGGTGTTGCCCAGATCTGCTGGGTTGTTGCTGATGGGTACAGGCAGGAAGCCGAACTGCCCGCCGGTGGTGTCGAAGTCTTTGATCTGCGGCCAAGCCCAGTTGCCCTGGAACCAAAGTCCCACTTCGCCTTCGGCAATGAGCTGGGTGCCCCGGTCGTAGGTGCTGGCCAGGGGATCCATCCGGTCGTAGTTGAACTCCTTCATGAGGTCAAAGGTATCCAAAAGGCCGTTCACGGGCACATTCTCGGCCAGTTTGACCTCGCCCCGCTTAAGGCTTTCCTGGAACTCGTTGATGGCGGCAAAATCCGGAGCTTGGGTGGCGTAGGCCAGGCCGAAGAAATGGGCTCCCAGAGACCAATCTTCAGGGGCAATAACCAAGGCGCCTTTGCCGCTGGCTTCGATGGCCTCAAACAGCTCACGCAGGGCGTCCCTGGTGTTGATGGTCTTGGGATCGAAGGGGCCTCCCAGGGCCTTTTCCACAACCGGCCTGTTGTAGATAAAGCCGTAACCCTCCACTGTCACAGGGAAAGCCAGGATTCGGCCATCTGCCGCAGTGACCAGATCTAAGCTGCCATCAATGGCATCGGCTACCCACTTTTCATCGTTGAGGGCCAATGCCCGATCCTGGAAGAGCAGGACGTCACCGGGATCCAGCATGAGCAGTGCCGGTGCATTGCCAGCTGCATAGAGGGCCATGGCCCGCTCGAAGGGCGACTGCCCCACCGGCGCCGCGATGACCTCAACGGTCACCCCCTCGGTGATGGAGCTGTAGTAGGCAGCAATTTCTTCGAGCTGAGCTTGGATTTCTCCCTTAGAGTTGAGGACGGTGATGTGCACGTCTTGCGCCAAGACGGCCGCGCTGAAAAGGGACAGGACCAGGGTGAACAGCAGCACACTTAAACCTAACTTAACCCTTCTCACAACTCTTCCTCCTCCTTACCGCAGATTTGACATCCGCTTCTTTTTATTAGGATTGTATCCCATCTGCCAACATATGTCAACCGGTTAACACATGGCACCGGAAAAATTCCTAGCCCAGATCCAGGGTCCTGTTCTGGCCGGTTTGCGGGTCCCGATAGGAAATGGTAAAGCTGTGGCTCCGCAGATCGCCCTCCAAAACGGCCTGGTATTCACCCCGGCGCCAGGCGAGGCGCAGCCCACTTGGGCCCAAGGGCTCCGCGCTGAACTCACCAGCGAAAACCGGATAGGAGCTCCGGAAACGCATGAGCGCAAAGAGGCGCTGCACCACGGGCCTTTCCAGCTCCTTTTCCGCTTCTTCCAGGCTGTAGTAGTGGCGGTTGATGTTCCTGCCTTCCTTGGTTTTCTCCAGGAGCTCCAGATCGTTTTCTCCGGCCAGCAGGCCAACATAATACACCTGGGGAATACCGGGGGTGAAGAACTGGATGGCCCGGGCCAGGAGGTACGCGGCGTCGTTGTTGCCCAGGGCGGAATAATAGGTGCAGTTCAGCTGGTAGACATCGAGGTTGTTGTATGCCGGGGTATTGTAGATGGGCTTCACGTTGGCTCCTCGGGAAAAGAGGTATGCCTTGGTTTCCTCAATCTCTTCCGGAGTGAGCAGGTCGTGGACATCCACCACCCCAATGCCATCGTGGGTGTCCAAGGTGGTGAACTGCTTGCGGGGGCAGAGGCGCAGCCAGTTCAAAAGGCGCTGGTTAGTTCCGGTATAGAGGCTGTATAAAAGCAGCATGGGCAGGGCAAAGTCGTACACCCAGTAGCCCCTTTCCGCCAGTTTCAGCTGGAGGGTGTAGTGTTCGTGGATTTCGGGGAGAATTTCCACGCCGTAAGGGGCGAGCACATCCCGGGTGAACTCCAGAAGCTCCCAGACCTCAGGTTCCACGAAGAAGCAGTTGGTGCCGGGCTTTTTGGTGGCGTAGGCAAAGGCGTCCAAGCGGATCACCGCCGCCTTTTTCTGGGCGAGGAAGGCGAGGGAATCCCGGATGAACTCCCGAGTTACCGGGGAGTCCACGTTAAGGTCGATCTGCTCCTCGGAAAAGGTACACCAGAGTTTTTCTCTGCTGCCATCGGCAAAGGTTACCTCTACATAGGGTGGACGGGGCTTGCGCTGGTAGATGCGGCGCAGATCCTCGGGGGTGGGTTCGCCGCCGGGCCAGAAGTCTTTGTAGCGGATGAACATCTCCCGGTAGGGGGAGCTGTCTTTGCTCCTTTGGAAGTCCTGGAACTGGGGCGATTGGCGGGAGATGTGGTTGATCATAAAATCCACCATGAGGTCGAATTCTTCTCCCAACTCCATGATATCTTCATAGGTGCCGAAGGCGGGATCAACCACGGTGTACTCCAAGGGGGCAAAGCCTCGATCCGCGGAACTGGGGTAGAAGGGAAGAATGTGCAATCCGCCGATGACCCCCTTGAGATGCTTGCGGAGGAAATATTTCAGTTCCTGCAGGTTCCTGCCTAGGCTGTCGGGATAGGTGATGAGCATGATCTGGTTGCGCAGGGTCATTCCAGCACCTCCGGTGGATATCTTTGCTGTACTGCTAGTATAGATAATTTAACAACATATGTCAACCGGTTAACATATGGGGCCAGAAAAAAGCCAGCGGAGCGCTGGCGAGCTTTAAGTTGTTTCCCGTTCCATGAGTTCCACCGGCAGGCAGTTTTCCACCTGCACCCGCCTGCCTTCCACCAGATCTTCAATGAGCTTCACCGAAAGCTCGCTCATCTCCGCCAGGGGCTGCCGGACGGAGGTGATCTGGGGTGAGACCAAGGAGGCCAGGGAAACGTCGTCATAGCCAATGATCTTCATATCTTCGGGGATGCGTTTGCCCAGCTTGCGGCAGACCTTCATGGCCGCGATGGCCATGATATCGCTGTTGAGAAAGAGGCCATCGATCTCCGGCTCTTGGGTGAGCAGGTCTTCCAGGAGCTTCTCGTATTTGCCCATCTCAAACACATTGATGTCCGTTTCCACGGTGAAATACGGTACCTGGCGCTCCTCTGCCACGTCCATAAAGGCCCTGTGCCGCTGGTTGGCCAGCATGTCCAGATCCAGGCTGCCGCACATGTGTGCTATCTTCCTGCAGCCCCGCTGCAGCAGCAGCTCCACCGCCATTTTTCCCCCCTGGTAGTTGTCTGAGGTGACATACGGAATGCGGTTGGAGATGAAGCGATCGAAGGTCACCACCGGCAAGCTCAGCTTTTTGTACTCTTCCACCTCCAGGGTGTGGCTGGCCATGATGATGCCGTCCACTTGGTTGCGCCGGAGCATCCAGATGTACTCCTGCTCCTTGGAGGCATCCAGCTCGGAGTTGCACAGCAGCACCTTATAGCCGCGGGCATAGGCATAGGCTTCAACGTAAGCGGTGAGTTCCGCAAAGAAGGGATGGGCCACGGTGGGCACGATCAGGCCGATGATGTTGGAGCGCTTGCGAAAAAGGGAGCGGGCCACCTCATTGGGCTGGTAGTCCAGCTCTTCCATGGCCTGGTAAACCTTGCGGCGGGTGGCTTCGCTGATGTAGCCGCGGTTGTTCAAAACCCGCGATACTGTGGTGACGGATACTCCGGCTCTTTCAGCCACATCTCTGATGGTAGGCATGGGCATCACCTGTGCTGTTGATTTGATCAACATTGTATCACAAATCCCTTACAAGGTAAAAAGGAGGGGCCGCTTTGGCCGCGGCTGTTTATTCCTGTTTGGGCCGGCTCTTGCCCGCTGCCGCCTGCTCCCCGTTTATTGCTTCATGCTC
>DGEY01000093.1 GCA_002391385.1 Firmicutes bacterium UBA3914
GCTATTGCACTTTAGAAGTAAAATATTAATCTAGAGGCTGAACTTAGGGCAGGGCCGTGAGATTGGGCACGGGGTAGCTATCGTTGACGAAGAAGGCCGCCACTCCCCCAATGCCGATGTGGCAGCCCAGGACACTGCCGACGCAGTTGATCAGGAACTTGCGGTAGCCTAGGGTTGTCTGGAGCAGGGCCTTGAGCTGATCCGCCATTTTGGGATCATCCGCGTGGGAGATGGCGATGAGCTGCTCCGGATGGCCCAAGGAGCGTTCCTTCACCAGTTCCACAATGCGCTTTACCGCCATTTTCTTGCCCCTGACCTTCTGCAGGGGGATCATCAAGCCGTCCTTGACCTGCAAAATGGGCTTTACATTGAGCAGGCTGCCCAAAACGGCGCTGGCCAGTTTGAGCCGTCCGCCCCGGTGGAGGTAGTGGAGGTCATCCACGGAAAAGATGTGTTCCACGTTGTTTTGGGCGCGCCGCTGCACGTGCTGGATGATCTCCTCAGCCGGTTTGCCGGCCTTGACCATCTCCGCGGCCTCCAGCACGATCAGGCCCTGGCCCAGGCTGCCGCTTAGGGTATCCACGATGGTGATCTGGGCTTCAGGGTAGGTTCTTCTCACTTCCTCCCGGGCCATGCGCGCCGTATTGCACGTACCGGAGAGCTTCGAGGAAAAGCTCAGGTAGAGACAGGGCGTGTTTTCCCGGGCATATTTACTGAAGACAGTGAGGAAGGTGTCCAAAGGCACCTGTCCCGTGGTGGGCACCTGATCGGCCCGGATCGCGGCATAGACCTTGTCGGCGGTAATGTCAACGCCATCTGCGTACTCTTCGCCCGCGAGGTACACCAAAAAGGGCAGGACCTCGATGCCGTATTCTTTCACTATCTGTTCAGGCAGATCACAGGCGCTATCGGTGATGATTTGCAAAGACACAAGCAGCTCTCCTTCTCAGCGTTCTTTACTTCACTCCCTAGTTTTTTCGAGTTTGGCCCACCAATTCCTGCAAATCATGTTCAGTGTTGCACAGGGGATCCTGATCAAGTACAATAGGGATGTAGCATTCGGGGGGTTGGGAAAGATGATGGAGATGACCTGCAATTGCAAAGCACTGGCCAGGGAAGTGCAGGCCAGAATTTACGAACTGAAGTCAGAGCAAGTAGGCTTAAAACCCTTCATCCAATCGGACCAGGCCCTCTGGGAAGCCCTGGAGCGGGCCATCGCAGAGCTCACCTGGGTACTGAATAAGCTCAAAGCAGAGGAGGAGTAGGGTGAGACGTGTTGGAAATTTCTCCGTTGTGGCATTTGTGCTTCTGTTCACTATCCTCGGTACCACAATCCACGCCGCCGCCAAGTCAGGCGCCTTTATTCTGTTCCTAGGGGGCGTAGAATCGGGGCGGGAGGAGTACTCCTTCAGTTCAGAGGAGCTGAAAACAGACGGAGTGATCTCCGTGGGCGGCCAGCGCCTGGAAGTGCGCAGTACGCTCAAGGGCAGTGGAGGTAAATGGTCCCAGTATGAAGTGGTGCTGAGTCCCGGGGCCGCGGTCTCCGTCACTTTCCAGGACGGCAAGCTGGAGGCGGAGGTTGGGCCTCTGCGCCGCAGCTACGACCTGGCGGAGCCCTTTGTGGTTCTGGACAACAACGTTTTTGCCCATTACGAGCAGCTTCTCGCTCTGCCCCTGGCGGCAGGGGAAGAGCTGGCCTTTACATTAGTTGTGCCCAGCTTGGTCTTGGGCAACCAAAGCCCTGTGCTCAGCGGCAGCGCAGTCTATGTGGGCCAGGCGGCCTACCAGCTCCAGGAGGGGCAGCTGCTCTTGGATGAGTACATCATCACCATGCCGGGCAATCTGCAGATCCGCCTGTTGGCGGAAGCAGACCGCCTGATCCGCCTGGAGATACCTCTGCAGGCGGTGGAGGTGGTGCGGGAGGGCTATCTGGGCCTTAAAGAGGCAGCTTCTGAAAAGCCCCAGGCGGCGCATTTGCGCACCGAGGACTTCAGGGTGCCAAACGGCGAGATCACTTTGGCCGGAACCTTGAGCCTGCCCCTGGGAACAGGGCCCTTTCCTGCAGTTCTGCTCAACTCCGGCTCAGGGCCCCAAGATAGGGATGGCAACAGCCCGCCGAGCCTCATGACGGATATGTTCAGGATTCTCGCGGAAAGGCTTGCGGAAGTGGGCATCGCCGTGCTGCGCTACGATGAGCGGGGAGTGGGTGAGAGCACAGGCGATTACGCCGCCGCGGATCTCCACGATCTGCTCTCCGATGTGGAAGCGCTCTTGGATTACTTAGCGGCCCACCCGGAGATCGACCCCCAGCGCTTGGCCATGCTGGGCCACAGCGAAGGCGCCTATTTCGCCCCCCTGTTTGCGGAGCGGCTGAGCGCCGTGGTGCTCCTGGCGGGTGCTTCCATCCCCCTGGATGAGCTCATGGTGGAGCAGCTGGATTACCAGATCGCCCAGCCGTGGTTCACTGATCAGGAGCGAGCCTATCTAGAGGAGCTGAAGTCGCAGGTGGAAGTGCTGATCCAGGAGGCCCGGGAAGGCAAAGGGGAAAGCAGCGGTTTGGCTGCCAATCTGGATTGGATCCGGCAGCACATGGAGCTGCGCCCCCTGGACAACGTAGCCCAGGTCAAGTGCCCTGTCCTGATTGTGCAGGGGGAAGAGGATCTCCAGGTGATGCCTTACCACGCCAAGGCTTTGGCCCAGCGCCTGCGGGAGGCGGGGAATGACCAGGTAACCCTGGAGCTTCTGCCGGAGACCAGCCATATCTTCACCTTTGCCCACACCAGTCCCCAGTTTGATTCCCTCCAGCCCTTTGCCCTAAACCCTCAGCTGGTGGAGATCGTGGTTTCTTGGCTGGCTGAGCACCTCTAACTGTACACAAAAGGGGGCGTTGCAGAACTACTCGATTGAGTAGGAGCAACGCTCCTTTTTGTGTCTCTTGGCCTGAAAATGCGCCCAGAGTTGGACAGATCTTGAGATGGCAGACACATACGAGTGTTTTTGGGCGCGCGAAAAAGACTC
>DGEY01000038.1 GCA_002391385.1 Firmicutes bacterium UBA3914
CTCTCCGAGAGAGGGATTTGGTCAAGGACACAATCGAGATGAGTGATGTTCCAGAGACGGACAACTAGGCACCTGCGCAGGTGCCTTTTCCTTATCTAAGCAAAAATCTAAGCAACAGGGCGGGGAAGCGGTGGGCCAAGACAGGACAATGTTCCGGCTGGACATTGCTTTTTGCTTCTTAGCAGCGCTCTTCTGACAGGAAGTTGGGGAAAGGTGTGGAAATGAATGGTAAGGCCACAGGTAGCTGGGAAGGTATAAGATGGCCTGCGCTGCCCGGAGCTAACCGGGGTGCTTCCCACCGTTATTTGTGTTATAATTTGGAGAGTGCTGGGCAAGTTCAGTTCTTAGCAGGATTGCGGCCAGTTTTTGCTAAATACTCCATAGGGCGTGAGGAAAGAGGGGATGCCATTGCTGAAGAAGGCGGTTTGCGCAGCTCTTTTATGTTTCCTGCTTGCCCAGGCTGCAGCGGCAGCTTCCTTCACGGCGGTAGCCGAACCTGAGCTGTCGGATGCCCAGGTGCTGGTGGCGGACCTGTACGGCACGGGTGAGCAGAACCTGCTCCTGGGAAAGGAGCAGGGCGTCTTCATCCTGACCGAAGATGGACCAAGGCAGCTGATCGAGGTGTTCGGCCGGGCTTCAGCCCTGGCCGTTGGTGATGTTACGGGGGACTTCCGCAATGATCTGGCCATTGGCACAGATCGGGGCGGCGCGCTGTACTTATATACAGAACGGGCCGGAGTTTGGGAACGCCACGGCCATGCCCAGTATCTTTGGGATACCATCTGCCGCTTGGGTATCCATGATTTCAACAGCGACGGCTGGGGCGATGTGGTCGCCTTAAGCGACAGGGGAGAGGCCTACGTCTACCTGTCCCGTGAGGGAAATCTCTTTCCCCTCTGGAAAAGCCCCTCGGGGGAGGTAGTGGCCGGGCTGGAAGTGTTGGATGTGGATGGAAACGGCTATCCTGACCTTGTTTTTGCCCTGCGTTCAGGTTATGTGGCCGTCCTGACCTGGGTGGAAGAAGAATTTGTCACCTTATGGGAAAACTACCCTTGGGGCAGTGTGGAAAGCTTGGTGATCATTCCCCACAGCGCTGCTCCAGAGTGGCTGGTGGTTACCAGCCAAAAGATGCTCTACGCCTGGCGCTGGCAGAACGGGGAAGTGGTGCAGAGCAGAAAATTCGAAGCCAAGGCCCTGGGTGAGCACCTCCTCTACATACCCCAGGAAGGTTTGCTGAGCCTTTCCAGCGCCACTGGGATTTCCCTCTTCGAGCTCCAGTCCGCAGCGGTGGTGGAGAAGTGGAGGGTGCCAGGTCTCTTTGGCGACAGCGCTTTTTACTATCAAGGGCAGTTCTACTTCCGGGACCAGACCAATGCTTACCTGAAACTGGTGGAGGGCAGTCCCCAATGGCGGCTCTTCGTCTATGAAACCGAAGTCACACCGTTCGTGGGTGTAACCGAGCATCAGGGTGAGCTCTATTTCAACTTGCTGGATCTGGCCGAAGTGCTGGATCTCACAGTGGATCTGGCCAGCGGCTGGCAGGTGGAGTCCACCACTGGCGCGGTTATCCTTAAACCTGCCAGCACCACGGCGCAGTGGCGGGGCCTGGAGATTCCCCTGGCCAGTCCCGTGCTGGAGGAAGGGGGAGTGCCTTACGTACCAGCTGAGGTCCTACCCCTTTTGGGCTGGACTGTGCAGATCGATTCCCGGCGCCAGCAGGTGGTCTTCCTGGAAAACTGGGGTTGGTGGGTTTAGGCAGGGAAGCTTTTCTTGCCATGAGGAAGGAAATTATGGCGAACTTGTTGAATCTAGGCGTGGTATAAAAGACTTCAGATGTTAACATAAGGGTTCACTAAGAGGAGGAGAACGTGTGAAGGAATACGGAACAGAGTTCTTACGTAATGTGGCCTTGGTGGGCCATGGTGGTACGGGCAAGACCTCATTGGCAGAAGCCATGCTGTTTGTCGCCAAGGCCGTTAACCGCCTGGGCAAGGTGGATGATGGGACAACAGTGATGGACTTTGATGCAGAGGAAGTGCGCCGCCACATTTCGATCAACACCGCTCTGGCACCTGCTGAGTGGAAAAACCATAAAATCAACATCTTGGATACACCAGGCTATTTCGACTTCGTAGGTGATGTGATCGCGGGCTTAACGGTGGCCGATGCCGCGCTTTTGGTGGTCTGCGCTTCTTCCGGTGTGGAAGTGGGTACAGAGAAGAGCTGGACCTATCTGGAAGAACGGGGTTTGCCCCGCACCGTGTTTGTCAACAAGATGGATCGGGAAAACGCCAACTTCAGCATGGTTGTTGAACAGCTGCGCAGCTATTTCGGCCCCAAATTGGTGCCGGTTCAGCTGCCCATCGGTGAAGCCGAAGCCTTCTCGGGCATCGTGGATCTGGTGGCCATGAAGGCGTACATCAAAGACGGAGATTCCCTCAAGGAAGGCCCCATTCCCGCAGATATGATGGATCAGGTGGAAGCAGCCCGGGAAGAGATGATTGAGGCGGCCTCGGTTGCCGACGAAGACCTGATGATGAAGTATCTGGAAGGGGAGGCCCTCACGGACGAAGAGATTGAGAAAGCGGTCCGCCTGGGAACCCAGACCGGTGAGATGGTTCCCATTCTCTGCGGCAGCGCCCAGTCCACCCTGGGGATTGCCCTGCTCAACGATCACATCGTGCAGCGCCTGCCTTCGCCTGTGAACCGCACCATCACCGCGACCAACGCCGCCGGGGAAGAGATCACCATCGGTGCTGCCGATGGAGAGCTGGCTGCCCTGGTCTACAAGACCATGGCCGACCCTTATGTGGGCAAGCTCACCTTGTTCAGGGTGTTCTCGGGTATGATGCGTTCTGACAGCAGCTGCTTCAATGTGCGCACCGGCCGCGATGAGCGGATTGGACAGCTGTTCCTGATCAAGGGTAAAGAACAGATTCCCGTAAGCAAAGTGGGCCCAGGCGACCTAGGAGCCGTAGCCAAGCTGCAGGATACCACCACCAACGATACCCTCACCACCCGGGAAGCCAAGATCAGCATCAAACCTATCGAGTTCCCGCAGCCCAACATGATCTTGGCAATCCAGCCCAAGGCTAAGGGCGATGAAGATAAGATCGCATCCGCGCTGGCGCGTCTGTCGGAAGAGGATCCCACCATTAAAGTGGAGAGAAGAACAGACACAGGCCAGAACCTGGTTCACGGTATGGGCGATGTGCACATTGAGATCCTCACCAGCCGCCTGCAGAAGAAGTTCGGCGTTGAGGTTGAGCTGAGTACTCCGATGGTGCCTTACCGGGAAACCATCCGGGGCCGGGCCAAGGCGGAAGGCAAACACAAAAAGCAGACAGGCGGCCGCGGCCAGTACGGGCATGTCTTCTTGGAACTTTCCCCGGCTGATCCCGATGCGGAGGATCGCCTGATCTTTGAAGATAACATCTTCGGCGGTGCCGTACCCCGCAACTACATCCCCGCGGTGGAAAAGGGCCTGCGGGAGATCCTGGACGACGGTCCCTTGGCGGGCTATCCTGTGGAAGGGGTACGGGTTTCGCTCTACGACGGTTCTTACCATCCCGTAGACTCTTCCGAAATGGCCTTTAAGATCGCCGCATCTTTGGCCTTCAGGAAGGGCTTTATGGAAGCCAATCCGGTGCTTTTGGAGCCCATCATGAACGTGGAGATCACGGTTCCAGAATCGTTTATGGGTGATGTGATGGGCGATCTGAACAAAAAGCGCGGCAGGATCCTGGGCATGGAGCCCAGGGGCGGCATGCAGGTGATCCGGGCGCAGGTCCCCATGGCAGAGATGTTTAAATACGCCATCGACCTGAGATCCATGACCCAGGGGCGCGGCTCCTTCACCTCGCAGTTCAGCCACTACGAGGAGGTTCCCGCCCAGATCGCCGAGCAGGTGATCGCCGAAAGCAAGAAAAAGGACGAGTAGGCTAAACTCTGCGGTTGTCCAGAATGCAGCCCCCCAAGGGGCTGCAT
>DGEY01000092.1 GCA_002391385.1 Firmicutes bacterium UBA3914
TGATCGCCATGGAATTTGACAGCCTTCTGCCCAGGGTGGAAAAGCCGGAACACACAGAAGGAAATGAAGCCTTTTACCATCTCATCGCCATGGAAGGCAGCGTAGAGGCTGCTTCTTTGCCTTACATTATCCGCGATCACGATGCCGAGCTTTTCCAGGCCCGCAAAGAGAGGGTAAAGCGCATCGCCCAGTGGCTCAATGACATCCACGGCGAGGGCACAGTCACTGTGGAGCTGGAAGACAGCTATTACAACATGCATGAGCAGATCAAGCCCCATTGGCACCTCATCGACACCGCCTACGAAGCAGTGCGGGAAGTGGGGGGAGTGCCCCACAGCATACCGGTGCGCGGGGGCACTGACGGGGCGCGGCTTTCCTTTATGGGCCTCCCCTGCCCCAACTTGGGCACCGGAAGCCACAATCACCACTCCACACTGGAGTTCGCCTGTGTGCAGGCGATGGACGACTGCGTGGCCGCGCTGGTGAAGATTGCGGAAAAATACGGTCAGCGCGGGCTTGAGTAACACGGGAAAACCGACGGGAGGAACAGGTTATGCAGCGGGCGCACCGTGTGCGGGGAAAGGTAGTGTTGATTACGGGAGCGTCGGGAGGGCTGGGGGAACAGGTGGCCTACGCCGCGGCCAAGCGGGGAGCTGTGGTGGTGGCTACGGCCCGGAGAGTAGAAAGGCTCCAGGCTGTGCAGGAGCGCTGCCGGGAGCTCTCCGGCGGGACCGCCTATGCCTATGCTCTAGATGTTACAGATCGCCAGCAGGTCAAGGGGGTGCTGCAGAGGGTCGGTACCGATGTGGGTCCGGTTGATGTTTTGGTGAACAGCGCCGGCTTTGGCCTTTTCGCTGAAGCACTGGATACAGCTGATCAAGTGACCGAGGACATGTTCCAGGTGAACGTGCTGGGCCTGATTCGCCTCTGCCGGGAAGTGGGAGGGGAGATGAGAAAAAGGGGCCGCGGGCACATCATCAACATCGCTTCCCAGGCCGGCAAGACCGCCACGCCCAAGTCCGCTGTGTATGCAGGGACCAAGTTCGCCGTGCGGGGCTATTCCAACGCCCTCAGGCTGGAGCTAAAACAGTACGGAATCAGCGTGACCACAGTTAATCCCGGCCCCATCCGCACCGATTTCTTCGCGAAGGCGGATCCCGATGGATCATACCTGGCTAAACTGGGCCGCTGGGTGCTGGACCCTGGGCGCGTCGCGGAGCTCATCGTGGAGAGCATGCTTACCAACCGCCGGGAGATCAACCTGCCTTGGCCCATGGAACTGGGGGCCAGGTTCTATGTGCTCTTCCCGCGGCTGGGGGATTTCTTGACCCGTACTCTCTTCAACTTCAAGTGAACAAAACAACAGGCAGGAGAGGGGGATGTGCCTTACATTGAAGCAGGGATCGAACTTAACGCCCCCCTTGAAGTGGGCTGGGGGTAAGCGTTGGCTGCTGCCCCACCTGGAGCCTCTCTGGGTCCGGGCCGCAAGTCCCCGCCTGGTGGAACCCTTCTGCGGAGGACTGGCGGTAGCTCTGGGCCTGAGGGCAGAAAGGGCGCTGCTTAACGACGTAAATCCCCACCTGATCAACTTCTACCGCTGGCTGCAGAGGGGACTGGTGGTGTGCTTGCCCTTGGTGAACGACAAAGAAGTGTACTACGCTTACCGGGCCCGCTTTAACCAGCTGATCAAAGACCCCCATACCGCCGCCAGCCAGCAGGCAGCTGAGCTCTTCTATTATCTGAACCGCACCGGCTACAACGGGCTGTGCCGCTTCAACAAAAAGGGAGAGTTCAACGTGCCCTTCGGGAGATACAAGCGCATCAACTACGTGCGGGATTTCCGGGACTACCGCCTTCCGCTGCAGAACTGGCAGTTCACCGCGGGTGATTTCGGGGATCTGGCGGTGCGGCCCGACGATTTTATCTACGCCGATCCCCCCTATGATGTGGAATTTACCGAGTACGCCAAGGACGGTTTCAGCTGGGAGGATCAGGTGCGCCTGGCCCGGTGGCTTGCGCAGCACCCAGGGCCCGTGGTGGCTTCCAATCAGGCCACAGCGCGCATTGTGCAGCTCTACAAGGATCTGGGATTTGAACTGATTTTGCTCCAGGGGCCCCGGCGCATCTCCTGCACGGGGGATCGCACACCGGCCCCGGAGGTCTTGGCGCTGAGGAACATCGACCGAAGTTAGGAGGCAAGACCTATGGGTGAAGGTAAGGAGCTCACGATCAGGCTGCAGGCCATAGTGCTGGACTGCAGCGACGCCCACGAACTTGCTGATTTTTACGCCAAGCTCTTGGGCTGGGAGAAATACGAGTCTTTTGGCTGGGTTTCCGTGGGCCTTAAGCCCCACACACCGTTTCTGCTCTTCCAGGAGGAGCCCGGTTACCGGCCGCCGGTTTGGCCCGATGAGCCGGACAAACAGCAAAAAAGCATGCACCTGGATTTCCAGGTCTCCGATTTAGAGGCGGCGATTGAGCATGCGGTGAGGTGCGGCGCGGTGGTGGCTCCGGTGCAGTTCGGCAAGGACTGGGTAGTGCTCCTCGATCCCGCGGGGCATCCCTTCTGCTTTGTGGGAAAGTGAGCAACTTGTAGAATTAAGTGAAAGAAAAGCTCACGGCTCTCTGATACAATGTAAGGGTGCAAAACCAAATCATTGTTCAGGGAGGAGCCATGAGCTACGTTCATTGTACCAGAAGAAGAAGAAAAGGAAAACACCTGG
>DGEY01000053.1:0-6890 GCA_002391385.1 Firmicutes bacterium UBA3914
TTGAGTCGATCATCCAGCCATCATGCTACGGCTATCGCCCGAACCGCTCCGGCCAGTTGGCGGTTGCCAAAGAAGAGCAGTTTCTCAGGCAATATGGACTAACTTACGTGGTGGACATGGATCGCCGGGGCCCTGCACGCTGCCGAGGGCTACCTGGGTGTGGGGCGCCGGATTCAGTTTGAGCGGGGCGGTGCCCTGGTGGTGGATGTGGACAAGCTGCCCATGCTCACCTGCCGCGATGGCGTGTTCCGGTAGCAGCTGGGCAGAAGCGAAAGTGGGGGAGGTTGTGCCCACTAGGGCAGCCAAAACCACCACAACCCACGCGTACCGTTTCATGGCTGGTACACAGTTTCGCCGTCCTGGGGGCGGATGAGGTTGAGAAGGTTGTCAAGTATACTCTGTATGTCGGCCTCAATGACAAGGACACCTACCAGCAGGAGATTCCCACGGAAAGGGCAGAGGCGCTGGTGACGGAGATTGCCCTCAGGTATGTGGAGGCCTTCACCCTGATCGGGGCCAGGGGTGTCTGGACGGATGAGCTGGGCGTTCCCACCTACGAAAACACCCTGGTTCTGGAGTTCCTCTACGCCACTGAGGAGCAGATCGACCAGATCATGGCCGAGGTTCTGGTGGCGCTGAACCAGAACTCCATCCTGGTGGAACGGCAGGAGGTGGACTGCCGCTTTTTCTCCAGAGCCAATCTAGCTGCAGCCCTGCCTTAGGCAGGAAGGCCTCCCCCCGGCGGGGAGGTTAGTTTTTTTCTTCGGCTGTGCTACAATAGCTGTGGGAAGATAGGTAGAAAGAAGGAAACAAGTGACGGACAACCTTTGGACGAACAAGTACTTTGCTGCAGTGATGGCCGTGATCGCCTGCATCCTGTGGGGGAGCGCCTTTCCCGTTTTGAAGGTAACCTATGCGGAGCTGGGCCTTGGGCCCCAGGACGTCTCAGAGCGCATGCTCATCGCCGGGGCCAGGTTTTTCCTGGCGGGGCTCATGGTTTTTGCCGTGCAGAAGCTGCTGCTGCGGGAACCGGTGCAGGTGCCCCGCGGGCAACTTCCTTCCCTGCTCCTTCTGGGACTGGCCCAAACCGGCCTGCAGTACTATTTCTTCTACAACGCCATTGCCGTGGTAAGCGGTATCAAGGGTGCCATCCTCAATGCGGTGGGCAATTTCTTTGTGGTGGTCATCGCCCACTTTCTCTACACCAACGACCGCCTCAACTTCGGGAAGGTGTTGGGCCTGATCACGGGCTTTGCTGGCATCGCCCTGGTCAACTGGCGGCCCGGCACCGCCATCAGCTGGGAGTTCACCCTGCGGGGGGAGGGCTTTATGATCTTGGCCGGCCTGACCAGCGCCTTCGGCACCTTTGCCGCCAAGGGGCTGGGCCGAAGCCTCAACCCCGTCACGGTCAACGGCTACCAGCTCACCTTAGGCTCCCTTCTGCTTCTGGCCCTGGGCGGGCCCGCGCTTGTGCAGGGGAGCCTGCGAACCACGCCTCTCTTTTGGGTTTTGTTTCTCTACTCGGCGCTTCTGTCTGCCGCGGCTTTTTCCATTTGGTATACCCTGCTCAAGCACAACAAGGCGGGGGAGATCACCATCTACAGGTTTGCCATCCCCATCTCCGGCGCAACTCTGTCGGCCCTCTTTCTGCCGGGGGAGCGGTTTACCCTCTCCATCTTCGCCGCCCTGGTGCTGGTGGCCCTGGGGATCGCCGCGGTAAACAGCTGGGAGCGCTCATCTAGGGGCCGGAAGGGTTCGCAGCCCCTGGGGTGAAACCCGGAGGTGGACCACCTGGAGCCTAATTTGATGGAACAACTTGTAAGCTCAGCGTCAAATACCTATACTTCACGGTAAGGGAACGCGGCGGGGCTGATGCGGCTCTGCAGGGATGTAGGGGGAAAAGGGTTTGAAGCGCGGGATCCAAGGTTTGAAGATTGAAAGGGCGGCGCCGGCCGACCTAGAATCCGCTTACAAGGTCTTTGAGGAATCCATAGCCGCGGCCTTTGCGCAGGAGGGTATCAGCCAGGATGCGCCCGCGGAGATTGAGTACAAAAAGCAGCTGATCCGCAGCTCTGTGCACGAAGATGCCAGCGCTTTCATCTTTTTTGTGGCCAAGGTGGGCGGCAAGGTGGTGGGCACCATCTCCTACGGCCCCTGCGGCGATGACATCCGCCGGTGCCTAGGAGAAGAGCTGGAGGATCTGGGTGAACTGGGCAGCATCTATGTGCTGCCGGGTTTTCAAGGCCGGGGAGTCGCTTCGGCCTTGATCGCCGCCATGCTGGAGTATCTACAGAGTCGAGGGGTCAGACGGTTTTACCTGGACTGCGGGCTCAAGGCCGCGCAGGAAAAGTGGCTCAGGAAGTTCGGCCAGCCCTGTAAACGGGTTAAGGACTACTGGGGCGAAGGCTCAGATCACCTCATCTGGCTGTGTGCCGTGGAGGACTTCATCGTTTGAGGGACACCGGGCCGTAGTGAACTGGGAAACAGGGATGGGAGGAGAACAGTGCGTTTACAAGATCGCAGCTTAGTCATTCGGGAGGCCACCGCTCAGGATTCAGAACTCCTGTGGCGGTGGTGGAACGACGGGAAGGTGATGGAACACGCTGGGTTTCCCAGGGGTTTGGGGATCACCAAAGAGGCCGTCTTAAAGCTGCTCACGGACGGGGATCCTAACCAGCACAGGCTGATTCTAGAAGTGGACTCCAGGCCCGTGGGGGAGATGAACTACCGCAGCCTGGGTGAGGGCGTCGCCCAGATTGGCATCAAGATCTGCGACTTCACACAGCAGGGTAAAGGATACGGGCCCCGATTTCTGCGCCTGCTCATCCGCCATCTCTTTACAGAAAGAGGTTACACCAAGATCGTCTTGGACACCAACGTGAAAAACACCCGGGCACAGCACGTCTATGAGAAACTGGGCTTTCGGAAGGTGCGCACCAGGATTGACGACTGGCGCGATCAGCTGGGCGAGCTCCAGTCTTCCATTGACTATGAACTGACTGCTGAGGACTTCAGGGATGAATAGGGAAGCTGCCTCCGTTCAGACGGCTAAACTTACCTATCTGGCCTTCGCTGCGATTATGGCGGCGTGGATCGGCGCCTGGCTGCTCAAAATCCATCTGGAGCAGAACCTGAGCTGGCTCTCAACCGGCCTGGGCAGTTTCCTCTATTGGTCAGCCGCCAAGCTGCTTATCTGGATCGCTCCCGCCGTGTGGCTCCTGAGAAAAGCTGGCCGCAGCATCCGGGAGGTTTTCAACTTAGCCAACTGGAAAGCTTGGTTAGCTTGGGGAGGGGGAATCGGGCTGCTTCTTGCCCTCACCGGAATCATCCCCAACTACCTCCAGGGAAAGGCCATTTTCCCCACCAGTTTTGATTTCGCCCTCCTCAACGTTCTGGTGATTGCTCCCACCTTCGAGGAATTCCTCATGCGGGGAGCCATCCAGGGCAGCCTCACCAAGCGCTATTCCTTCGCCACAGCCAACGTGATCACCTCCGTCCTGTTTGTCCTGCTGCATGTCCCGGGCTGGTACTTCATGGGGGTACTGGCGGAGAACCTGACCAGCCCCGTGGGCGGGGCCCTGTCCATTTTCCTGGTCAGCCTGGGATTCGGCTACGCCGCCCACCGGTCCCGCTCGGTGATGGGGGGAGTTTTGGCCCACTTGTTGAACAACTTCTTTTGAGGGATTCCTTCCCAGGGCTGCCAGAAATTGAAACAATTGCAATTTGCGATGGAAGGGGTCAAATATGGAGATTAAGCTGTATCTGCAGCGGGTGTATGAGGAACTGCACGCCCATCCCGAGCTGTCGCTAGAGGAAGTGTGGACGGCGGGGTTTGTCGCGGACGAACTGAGGGGGATGGGCTTTTCTGTTTCTACTCAGGTGGGCGGCCACGGCGTGGTGGGGCTCTTGGATTTGGGAGGTGCCGGACTAACTCTGGCCCTGCGCTGTGATATGGATGCCCTGCCCATAACCGAAGAGACCGGTGCGGACTTCGCTTCCCGGAACCCCGGCGCGATGCACGCCTGCGGCCACGACAGCCATATGGCCATGGTTTTGGCCGCCTGCCGCTATGCCGCTGAAAACAGGGGACGGCTCAGGGGTAAGCTGCTGGCCATCTTCCAGCCCGCGGAGGAAGTGGGGGCGGGGGCCAAGGCCATGCTGGAGGCAGGGCTTTTCCGACAGCAGAAGCCCGATCGGTTGGTGGCGATCCACAATCTGCCCGGCCTTGCCACGGGCATGCTGGGTCTGCAGAGCGGGCCCCTTACGGCTTATACCGATAGGTTCAAGGTCACTTTTTGCGGGGTAGGGGGCCACGGGGCCATCCCGCACAAAACTAAGGATCCCATCGCCATGGCTACCGCAGGGGTGCAGAACGCCCTCGCCCTAACCCACAGGCGCAGGGACCCCAGTTTGCCAGGGGTGCTGTCCTTCGGCGTTATCCAAGGTGGAACTAGCTTCAATATCATCCCGGAGCGGGTGACCCTGGAGGGCACGGTGCGCACGGTCCAGGCCGATGACCGGGAATTGATGATCCGCCTTTTGCACCAGGCCTTCCAGGCGGCCGCGGATCTGCACGGAGGGTCCTACCAGCTGGAGTACACCAGGGGCGTTCCGGCGGTGGTGAACAATGCAGGTGTGGTGCAGGAGCTCTCTGGTTTCTTTGCAAGTCAGATCCCGGAAGTTCCCGTGGCTTCCGAGGGCCTGGCCAGCCTCATCGGGGAAGATGTATCCTATTTCCTCCAGGAAGTCCCCGGCGTGCTGCTGTACATCGGCTCCGGACGGGAAGGGGCAGTGAATGAACTGCACAATCCCCGTTTCTTGGTGCCCAGGGAAACGCTGATCACCGGGTACAAGGCTTTAGCAAGCGTCATCGAGGGTTATTTATCTAAAGAAGGAGGCCTCCCGGGTCAAGAAGAATAGGGGGATATGGGTAACCTGGATAGGAAAGAGGGATGCCTGCTTCGTCTGTCCAGTGTTACCAAGGAATAAATGCAAGCTGGGAGGGAAAGCAGTGGCCCGCACAAGGACTTATTCTTTCGGCGCGTCCACCCGGGAGGCCCATGATGCTTCTCAGTTTTACAGCCGCAATCTCTACAGCCACGATCTGGTCTCCATCTTCACACAGCTCAGGGAAGTGCTCACCGCCGAGGGGCCCAAAAGTGTCCCGGGGCGGCCCCGGGAGGAGTGGGTGAACCGCATATTCTGCCACAGTTCCGAGGATATGCGGCACATTCCCGACGGCGCCGTGGGCCTGGCTTTTACCTCACCTCCCTACAATGCCGGCAAAGACTTCGACGAAGACCTGGACCTTTTGGAATACCTGACGCTCATCGCCAATGTGGGCAGGGAGGTCTTCCGGGTGCTCACCCCCGGCGGGCGCTACGTGATCAACCTGGCCAACCTGGGCAGAAAGCCGTATATCCCCCTCCACGCCTATTTTTACGGCATCCACACCGCCCTGGGCTTCCAGCCCTTAGGGGAGATCATCTGGCAGAAAGGGGAGGGCATGAGCGGCAGCTGCGCCTGGGGCTCCTGGATGTCGGCTAAGGCGCCGCGTCTTAGGGACATCCACGAATACCTCTTGGTCTTTGCCAAAGGGGAATTCGGCCGGCCCGACCGGGGTGAATCGGACATCTCCCGGGAGGAGTTCATGAGCGGAACGCTTTCCATCTGGCGCATCCAGCCCGAGTCCGCCCGCAAGGTGGGCCATCCCGCCCCCTTCCCGGTGGCCCTGGCGGACCGGGTGATCAGGCTCTTTTCCTACACGGACGATGTGATCCTCGACCCGTTCTGCGGATCCGGTACCACCTGCCTGGCCGCGGCCTTAAGCGGCAGGCCCTATGTGGGCTATGACATCGTTCCGGAGTACTGCGAGCTCTCCCGGGAAAGGATAGCGGAAGCCCTGCGGTTTCCCAGCCTGCCCTTCCCGGATGTCAAGGACTAGCGCCTAGGCGGCCTTCCCTGCCCAGCGGGGAGGGCCCTTTTTGCTGCAGCTGCGGAATAGATTTCCCCTTTCCAGGTAGGCTAAGCGTTAGGAGGTGGATTGCATGCACATCAACCTGACGCAAAAGGAGCGCCTGCTCCTGGAGGACCAGAAAAAACACGAAGAAATGTGCATCGAAAAGTACACGAGCTACGCCAGCCACGCCCAGGATCCGCAGCTGCAGCAGCTGTTCAGAGAGTACGCGGCCCAAGAAAAGCGGCACCTGGACAGCATCAACCAGCTCTTGAGCGGTAAGATTCCCCAAATGCAGCAGCAGGGCCAGACCCAGACCGCCCCGCCGCAGCCCCAGGACCGTTCCATGCCGGGGTTTGGGCAGGGGCAGGCCAGTGATGCAGCCCTCTGCCAGGATCTGCTCATGACGGAGAAGTACGTGTCCAGCACCTACGACACGGCCATCTTCGAGTTCACAGACCCCCAAGCCCGCCAGGTGCTCAACCACATCCAAAAGGAGGAGCAGCAGCACGGGGAAGGAATCTTCCACTACATGCAGAGCAGAGGCATGTACAAGCCGCAGTAACCAGGCGGTCTCAGGTCCCGGTGATACCGGGGCTTTTTTTGTTGCGGCCGGTACTGCGCTGTTTTTTTACCAAAAAAAGGGTTAGCACCGGCCCTTCACTGTGGTAAAATTTCCTGCAGAATAAGTTCAGGGTGGAACTGGCGTTAGGCGGCAGCAAGCAGAATGGGGAGTGAAAGCGTGACCAAGTTCATCTTTATCACAGGCGGTGTTGTGTCGGGCCTGGGCAAGGGGATCACTGCAGCCAGCCTGGGCCGGCTGCTGAAGCAGAGGGGCCTTCGGGTGGCAGCCCTGAAAATGGACCCGTACCTCAACGTGGATCCTGGAACCATGAGCCCCTATGAGCACGGCGAAGTGTTTGTCACCGATGAC
>DGEY01000053.1:7090-9562 GCA_002391385.1 Firmicutes bacterium UBA3914
GAGGAGATCCATACCGCGGTGGGTGTGGAACTGGCGGTGTTTGTACCCGGTGACGAGGGTTACGGGCTGCTCACGGCTACCCCGGGCCTGCAGGATTTCCCCGAGCTGCGGGAGTTCACGCCGGATGCGGCTCCAGCCGGGCCCGCGGGGGGTGATTGGGCCCACAGCTTCCTGCCCGTTGTCAGCTATGATGGGCAGGAATTGGCGGTGGTGGCCATCTACCAGAGCACCGCAGAGTACCAGCGGATGATCAGGCAGCAGAGCCTGCAGGTGGTGCTCGGCCTCGGGTTGGGGTCCCTGGTCTTTATCGCGCTCCTCCTTTACCTGGTGCGCAGAATCCTGACCCCTCTGCAGGAGGTGGCCCGGGCCGCCGATGCCATCGCCTCAGGTGATCTCACCGCGGCCATTCCCCCGGTGGAAAGCCGGGACGAAGTGGGCAGGCTCGTGGGGGCCTTCAGGGGCATGGTCACTTCTCTTAAGGAGATGATAGGTTCCCTGGCAGAAGCGGTGAACGAGATGAGCTCCGCCAGCCAGCAGCTGGCCTCCTCCACAGAGCAGGCCCGGATGTCGGCGGGGCAGGTCTCCGAGACAGCAGATGATTTCACCGCCGCGGCCGCAGCCATGGAGAACATTACCGCCGCGGTGAGCGGCATCGTGCAGGCTGCCCAGGAAGGCAGTGCCGTGGTGGATCAGGCGGTGCAGGGCACAGAGGAGCTTGGGGAAACCATGGGGCGCCTCACCGCCTTCATCCAGGCCCTGGCCCAGCGTTCCCAGGAGATCGGGCGCATCGTGGAGGTGATCGGCGGCCTGGCTGATCAAACCAACCTCTTGGCCCTCAATGCTGCCATTGAGGCGGCACGGGCAGGGGAAGAGGGCCGCGGCTTTGCGGTGGTGGCGGAAGAGGTGCGGACCTTGGCGGAGCAGTCTGCCCGGGCTGCCAAGGAAATCGATCAGCTGATCCTGGCCGTTCAGCGCGAGACCCAGGAGGCGGTGGCCGGCATGTCCCAGAGCTCGCACCAGGCTGAGGTAACCAGCCGGCGGGTACTTAAGAGCGGTGAAGCCCTGGAGAAAATCGTGGAGACTGTGTCCAGGGTGACAAGTTCGGTGGACCAGGCGTCCCGAAGCATTGTGCAGCTCAACAACGCCAGCCTGGAGATCGGTGCCGCGGCCCAGGAGCAGTTTGCGGCCATGGACCAGATCGCGGCCACTGCCCAAACCCTTAACCAGATGGCAGGCAGGCTGCAGGAGCTGAGCAGTAAGTTCAGGATCTAGCTGCATCTGTACACGCAGAGCTTGTAAGGAGAGTGGGCTGTGAGAATAGAGCGGATCCGGGAGTTGGACGTCGAGCTGATCAGTTATCTGTTTCAGACTGCGGGGATGGAGATCAGTGCGGCCAACGGCAGGTTCTTCCAGTCTGAGGACAACATCCTGCTTGTGGCCGAGGAAGCTGGTACGCCCGCGGGGTTTTTGTACGCCTACGTCTTGGAGGCTCCCCATGCGGTGAGGCCGAAGATGTTCCTGTATTCCATTGACGTTTTTCCCAGGTTTCAGCGGCGCGGCGTGGCCACCGCCCTGATCGAAGAGCTGAAAAGGCTTGCCGCGGCCCGGAACTGCTCCGAAATCTTCGTGCTCACCAACGAAAATAACCCCGCCGCCAACAGGCTGTACCAGAAGACGGGGGGCATGAGGGAAAACCCCGATGATGTCATGTATGTCTATCCCCTTTAGAAAGGGGTGGAACGTTTGGATGTTTTCCAGCGGATCAGGGAAGAGATCGCTGCCGATCCCATGAATGGGGAGTATACGCGGCGGGGCATCCCGCCCTTGTTTAAGGCCAGCGGCGATGCCCGCCTGGTAATCGTGGGCCAGGCCCCAGGGCGCCGGGCGGAGGAAACGCGCCTCTTTTGGAACGACCCCAGCGGCGATCGCCTGCGGGAGTGGCTGGGCTTAACTCGGGAAGAGTTCTACGCATCCCCGCACCTCGCCCAGCTGCCCATGGACTTTTACTACCCAGGCAAGGGGAAATCGGGCGATCTGCCGCCCCGGCGGGGTTTCGCGGAAAAATGGCATCCGCGCCTTTTGGCGGCCATGCCCCAGGTGGAAACGATTATCCTAGTGGGCAGCTACGGCCAGCGCTACTACCTGGGGAGCAGGTGCCGGGGGACGCTGACAGAAACGGTGCGCAGCTTCCGGGACTACCTTCCCCGCTACCTGCCCCTGGTGCACCCCTCGCCGCGCAATACCGCCTGGCTCAAGCAGAATCCATGGTTTGAGCGGGAGGTGCTGCCGGTTCTGCGGGAAATCACCACCAGGCTGCTGGAGCTTTAGGATAGCGTGGTGAGCAGGATCCTGTTTCCAGCCGGATCTTCCACCAGGTACTGGGCTCCCACCTGCTGCAGGGGGGCGTTCAGAGCCCGCAGGCGGACCACTGCCTGTTCCAGTTTTTCCTGGTCCGGCAGGACCAGGGTGTAG
>DGEY01000053.1:9790-20552 GCA_002391385.1 Firmicutes bacterium UBA3914
GTGGTGGTATTGGTCAGTGGATAGAAACGTGGCGCTGTCCCTGTAGCGGAACACCACTTGGAAACCGAGCCCCTTGGTGTAGAACTCTTCTGCCTGGCCCAGGTGGGAAACGTGCAGGTGGATATGGCCGACAATAGTAGGAGGGGGCAGTCCCTTCCAGACCTTCCCCTGGAGGTCCGCTGTGGACAGCAGATCGGCAAAGTCCAGGGGAATGGTATCCATGGCCACCCTGCTTTCCCGCCAGTTCCAGGTGGCAGGATCCGTATCCACATAGACCTCAATGCCGTTGTCTTCGGGATCGTAGAAGTAGATCGCTTCGCTCACCAGGTGGTGGGAGGCTCCGAATCTCACGCCTTGCTTGGCCAGGTGGGTGATGAACGCCGCCAGATCGGAGCGGTCAGGCAGCAGCAGGGCGAAATGGTAGAGTCCCGTGGTTTTCAGCTGTTTGGGAACGACCTGGGCAGGCTGGACCAGCGTTAAGATGGCCGTTTTCCCATCCGCCGAGAGTCTGGCCGAGGCCTGGTCCTGTTCCAAGACTTGGAACCCCACTACATCCCGGTAAAACTGCACCTGCTGTGCGAGATTCGCCGTATTCATCTGCAGGCTGGCCACATAGGTGGCCGGTGGTTGGTGGAACCTCACGTCTATCACCCTCTCGGCTTGCTTTATTGGTGTATTCCGGATAATCCACAAGTTCCCTGCCGGACCGGCAGGGTTTTGCCGTTTTCGTGAGAATTCATGCACGAAGCCTGTGGTAGGGTGCAAACCGGGCGCATCAGCGTTCGACACACAACTCCACAGGCTGAAGTGGGAGGTGCGCCGATGCGGCCCTTTGTCCAGCTCCAAAGGGAAAACAGGTTTGAAGAGCTCTCAGCTAAGCTGCACAGAACGCTGGATCGTTTTTTGGCCTTCGGTGAGGTGGTGGGCATTCTGCTCTGCGGGGGTCTGGCCCGGGGCTACGGTGACCATCTGTCGGAGATTGACCTCACCGTTTTTCTGACCCCTGGGCAGTACGCGGCATACAAAGGGGGGAAAACGCCAGTTCCCCTGGGTATCGCCGTGATCGACGGACAGCTTTACGACATCAAACTGGTGGACTACGAGGAGGCGCTGGCCAGGGAATACTCCCTGGTGGAGCTGTGGGACCTTTCCTACGCCCGGATCCTGTATGATCCAGAGGAAAAGCTATCTAAGCTCCTGAAGACCAAGCTCTCCAGACCCGTGGACCCTGCTTTGGCCGGGGGCCTTTTGTTTGAAGCGTGGTGGCACTACAGGCTGGCCGGGGATATCTGGATCTACAGAGGGGATGCGGCCCAGGGCCACTACGTGCTGAACAGTGCCCTTAAACCCCTGCTGGGAGCCTTGTTTCTCGCCAACGACGAGTACATTATCCACGACAAGTGGCTGGTCCATTTCACCAGAACCCTGGCCTGGAAACCCGATAGGTGGGACGAAGAGCTGCAGGCAGCCCTGTCCACCGGAAGTTTTGACCTAGACAGCCTCAGGGCCAGGCAGCAGGCTCTACACCGCCTGTGGACAGCCATTGATGCCCGCCTCAGGGAGAAGACGGGCACCCCGCTCAGCATGATGCAGAGGCCTTTCTGCGAGAAGCTGAGGCTGCTGGTGGAAAAGGGCCAGATGCCCCTGGAGGAGTGGGCAGGCCCAGACGGGAGCCT
Source organism: Firmicutes bacterium UBA3914 (assembly GCA_002391385.1). Taxonomy (GTDB): domain Bacteria; phylum Bacillota; class Limnochordia; order Darwinibacteriales; family Darwinibacteriaceae; genus DTU010. Next base: position 11,467 of record DGEY01000053.1, read on the forward strand.
GGTCAACAGCGAGCCCTTCCACACGGTCACCCGCATCCGGGACGGCCTGGTTATCCTGGATGTGGAGAGGCTCTTGGCTGTGCAGCCGCAGGAAATGTACAGCTGGTTCTATGAAGTGGTGGAAGCGGTGAGGGAGGCTGGGAGATGAAAAAGACAGTGCTGCGCCTGACGGCCGGGATCGCCGTGGCCTTAGCGGTGATCTTCCTCTATGCCCTTGCCCATGAGGGAGGCCATGCTCTCATGGTTCTGCTCCTGGGCGGCCAAGTCACCAATTTCCAGGTCAACTTCCTGCGCCACCCGCCCCAGATCAGCTACACCGGAGTGAGTGATCCCCTGCATCGGGCCCTGGTGAGCCTGGCCGGGCCGGTGCTGCCCCTGCTGCTGATCCCGCCGGCCACCTTGGTTCTGCGCCGCACAGGCAGTGTGCCGGTGAAGGGCGCGCTGCTGCTTCTGCTGCTGGCCCTGCTGTCCACTACGCTTACCTCCGCGGCGGTGTCCCTAGGCTGCGGGCTGGGGGGGTCTCAGCCCAGTGAGGATCTGGCCAAGTTCCTCCGCTATTCTGGAGCCAATCCCTTTGCCGTCGCCGCTGGTTTCTGTGTGCTTTTCGCCCTTTCCTTCTTGTTGGCCTGGAAGGTGGGGCGGGTGCCCGCAGCCGCGGCCAGTGTCGCCGCAGCTCTCCGGGGTTCGCCCCAGGAGGGACGGCAGCCCTTGGCGGCGCGCACTGCCGCCGCGGCGGTGCTGTTGGCGGTGTTTGCCGCGGCCTTCAGCCAGGTGATCGGCTGGCCCGGCAGCTCCCAGGGGGAGCCGCCCCACCACACCAAGCTGGAGATCGATCTGGCGGAGCTCGGCCCCGGTGAGGCCTTCTACACCTTCCACGTCCAGGAGCCCACCAGCTATGACTTTGTCTATCGGGTGGCGGCCCGCTCCGAAGTCAAACTGCGCCTGGTCAATCTTCAGGGAGAGCCCTTTGCCCACAGCGGTCAAAGCAGCCTGATCCTGTTTCAGGGAACGCGGAGTCCTTCTCTAAGCTACTTCATGGGGTTCACCCTGCTGGAGGGGGAATACGCCCTGGAAATTTCCCCAGATAGCCGCGGCTCTCTCCAGGTGTACATCGACAGCCGGCCAGCAGATCCGGTGGCCCTGGGGTACCTGGAGCTGATCCAGGCGGTGAGCGCCGGGACCTTTACAGCCGAGAGCTACCAGGAGGAAGGCTATGAGCTGGTCTTCCAGGGACAACTCCCAGAAGGTGAAAACCAGCTCCTCATTGAGGTGCCCGGCGGCTCGGGGCTGAAGATCTCCGCCTTCGCGGTTGGTGAGGGCGAGGTTGAGCTTTACTATTCAGCAGGCGGCAGCGCCGATACCATCCTCCAGGGGTCCAAGGCCACCATCGGCAGGTGGCTGGAGGCCCACGGGGGCCGCGGTGAACTGCGGGCCAGTGTGCGCGGGGCTCCGGTTACCCTCTTCATCTACCTGAGCCGCAACTGATTTTGGATCCCCTTTTTGGAAAAAGCAAAGCCCCGGGGGCAGATCTCCCCGGGTAAGCCCGGTTCCCCGGGCTTTTTTGATTAGGGGCTTTCCGGGGCATCCCCTGGTAAGACCGCTTGAAAAAATTGAAAAAACGGCCCCCTTCCACGGCGGCGGAAGTTAAAAATCCGGTAACAAACTTAAGGAAATGAAACAAATTGAAGGATTGACTCCGCGTGTATCGTAATCATTTAATGAACGACTGCGTGGTAGAAATCACAATCTGGATCCCTTTCAACGGCGAATCCGCGGGGGCGGATAAGGAGGACAGCGATGTTCCTGAAGAATTATCTAATTCCTCGCCTGTTGCAGTACTTCTTGGTTATTTTCCTCGGCATCACCATCGTCTTTTTCATCCCCCGTATGTCGCCCACCGATCCGGTGGAGCGGACCATTGCGGAGATCAGGTCGCGGGGAACCTATCTGGACCCGGGACAGATTCAAGCCATGGTGGATGCGCTCACGGAGATGTACGGCCTGTCCGGCTCCTGGTGGGAGCAGTACAAAGACTTCTGGCGGAGGCTGTCCAAGGGCGATTTCGGCTTGTCTTTTTTCCAGTTTCCCACGCCGGTGATTACCCTGATCAAAAGGGCCCTGCCCTGGACCGTGGGCCTTCTGTTCACCACGACCATCCTTTCCTGGCTGTTCGGCAACATCGTGGGCGGTATGGCCGGCTATGCCCACAACCGGGGCTGGTCTAAGCTTTTGGATTTTCTGGCCATGTTCATCCGGCCCATTCCCTATTACGTGGTGGCCCTCACCCTTTTGATCCTGTTGGGCTATGTGTACAGGCTCTTTCCCATCTCCGGCGGTGCCCCAGTGGGGGCTCAGCCTTCCTGGACCTGGCCCTACATCAAGGAAGTGCTGCGGCATGCCTTTCTGCCCGCCTTCTCCATGGTCCTCTTGGGCGGTGCCTCCTGGTTCCAAACATCCAAACTGATTGTCCAGAACGTCAAGGCGGAGGATTTCGTGCAGTATGCGCAGCTGGGCGGGATCAAAGAAAGCAGGATCATGTTCCGCTACATCATCCGCAATGCCATGCTGCCCCAGATCACCAATCTGGCCCTTTCCCTGGGACAGATTCTCAGCGGGGCCCTGATTACGGAAATCGTGTTCTCCTATCCCGGAATCGGTTACCTGCTCTATTCGGCCATCACCAGGGGCGATTACAACCTGATCATGGGGATCATTACCCTGTCCATCGTGGCCATCACCACGCTGGTACTCATCGTGGATTTGGTTTATCCGCTCTTTGACCCGCGGATTAGATACAAGTGATCTAGGCTCAGAAAGGAAATGGTCATGACGCTGGGAAGCACCTTACGGGATTTGTTCAAAGATTATCGCTTTGCTGTTGCCTTCATCGTTCTCTTGTTTTTGGTGGCTTTAGCTGTCCTGTCGTTCTTTTCGCCCTATGATCCCACGATCTGGTTTTACGCGCCCCGGGATCTGCGCCCCTCCCAGGAGTACATCCTGGGGACCGATTCCCGCGGGCAGGACATCTTCTGGCAGGCCACCTTTGCCATTCGCAACTCTTTGATCATCTCGGTGGTGGCGGGGGTGATCTCCAGGATCATCGCCGTGGTCGTGGGTCTGGTCGCAGGCTACCAGGGAGGCAGGGTGGACCGGGTTTTGATGTTCATCAGCGACGGCTTTTTGGTCATACCGCTCTTCCTCATTTTGGTGATGCTGGCCATGCTGATCCGGGATAGAATGACCATCTTCAACACCGGGCTGCTCCTGGCTGTCTTCGGCTGGGCCTGGGATGCCCGGGTTCTGCGCTCGCAGGTTTTAAGCCTGCGGGAGCGGGAGTTCACCAAAACTGCTGTCCTCTCAGGTACGCCCACTTTGGAGCTCGTGTTTAAGGAGTACATGCCCTACATTACTCCCCTGGCCTTTTCCACCTTGATCAACAACATGTCCTGGGCCATCGGCATGGAAATGACCCTTTCGATTATCGGTTTGACCAATATGGATATTCCCACGCTGGGGACGAATTTGAAGTGGGCCCTGAACTACCAGGCCATCTTGATGCGGCGCTGGCACTGGATCTTAACTCCGGTGGTGCTCTCTGTGCTCCTGTTCATCGCCCTGTACTGGCTGTCTGTCAGCATCAGCGAATACCTAGACCCGCGCACCCGCGTGCAGAGAGTGGGGGGCGAATGACATGAAAAAAGATGTGGTACTCAGGACAGAAAACCTCAAAGCCTACTATGTGTTGGAGGTGCCGGGCGGCCAAAAGGTGGTCCGGGCGGTGGACGGGGTGGATCTGACCATCCGCCGCAACGAAATCTACGGGATCGCCGGGGAAAGCGGCTGTGGCAAGAGCACCCTCATGAAGACACTCTACGCCTGGGTGCAGCGGCCGCTGCGCCTGGTGGAGGGCACCGTGTATTACACCAAGGATGGACAGGAATTCGATGTCTATGCCTTGAGCAAGCAGGAGCTGCGCCGCCTGCGCTGGCAGTTCATCGCCTACGTCCCCCAGGGGGCCATGAGCATCTTCAATCCCGTGACCAAGATCAAGGAAACGTACCGGGATTTCCTCAGCAGCCATCTGCGGGGTAAGACGGTGGAGGAGATGTTCGCCATCGCCAAAGAGCACATTGAGCGGCTGGGCCTGCCCGTGAGCATTCTGGAAGCCTACCCCCACCAGCTTTCCGGGGGTATGCGCCAGCGGGTGGCCATTGCCCTGGCGGCCCTGCTGCGGCCCAGCGTGATGTTTGCCGATGAGCCCACCACCGCGCTGGATGTGGTGGTGCAGCGGGGCGTGGTCCAGCTCCTCAAAGACATCCAGGAGAGCCTGCACAACACCATCATCCTGGTGACTCATGATATGGGTATCCATGCCAATGTCACCGACCGTCTGGCTATTATGTACGCGGGAAGGATCATCGAAGAAGCGGCCACGGAGGAGATTTTCCAAAAGCCGCTCCATCCCTACACCCAGTTTCTGATCAACTCGCTGCCGCAGTTCGGCGACACGGGCGAGCGGGTGAGCGCGCCCGGGCAGCCGCCTTCCCTGGCGCATCTGCCCACAGGCTGCGCTTTCCATCCCCGCTGCCCCCAGGCCATGCCCATCTGCCGGGAGCAGGTGCCGGAGACGGCCTTCATCGGAGAACACCGCGTGGCCTGCTGGCTGCACGCAGAAAGGGGAGCAGTAGAGCATGCAGCCCATTCTTGAAACCCGCAGTCTAACCAAGGTTTTCCACCGAGGCAGCCTGCTGGCCCGGGACCGCATTGTGGCCGTGGACAGCGTCTCCTTTACCATGCGGCGGGGTGAGGTGTTCACCCTGGCGGGGGAGAGCGGCTGCGGCAAATCGACCACGGCCCGGATGATCCTGGGCTTTGAGCAGCCCACCGCCGGGGAGATAGTCTACGGGCAGGACGAGGAGCGCTGGCACCCCAAGGTGTGGTATACCCAGCGTATCCAGGCAGTGTTCCAGAATCCCTTTGAAACGTTCAACCCCTTAAGGAAAGTGGAGGGCTACCTTTTCGAGACGGTGCACAACTACAAGCTGGCGTCAAGCCGCGCCGAGGCCGTGGAGCTGATCAACGCCAAGCTGGAAGCGGTGGGGCTCAGCTACGGGGAAGTGCAGGGACGCTACCCCAGCGAGTTTTCTGGGGGGCAGCTCCAGCGCATCTCCATCGCACGGTCGCTTTTGGTGGACCCATCGCTGCTCATTGCCGACGAGCCGGTCTCCATGGTGGACGCTTCCATCAGGATGTCCATTGTGAACCTGTTCCGGCGCCTCAGGGACGAGCTGGATATGGGCATTCTCTACATCACCCACGATCTGGCCACAGCCTACTACCTGGGCGGCAGGATCGCCATCATGTTCCGGGGCCAGACCATGGAGCTGGGCCCGGTGCAGGAAGTGTTGATGCACCCCCGCCATCCCTACACCCAGCTTCTGCGGGAGTCCATCCCCGAGGCGGATCCCCGCAAGAAATGGCGGGGCCGGATCACCATCGCGGAAACCGAGGAGGAAGAATACCTCAGGGTGGGCTGCAAGTTCGCGGGCCGGTGCCCCAAGGTGATGGAGATCTGCCGCAGGCAGGAGCCTCAGCTGGTTGATATCGAGGGTGTGCAGGTTAAATGCCACCTTTATGTGGATAAACTGAGCGTTAAGGAGGTGAGTTAGCGCCGGTTCAAAGGTGTGAAGCGACTCATTGGACCTGTTGATAACGACATTCTTAAGGAGGTTGAGCCATGAGTAGGGCAAGAAATGTTTTGCTGCTGTTGTGTCTGGCCGTGCTTGTCTTCAGCTCTGCCGCCTGGGCCCAAACCGGCTTCCCCAGGGAAGAAACGCTGATTGTCAACATGCTCACCGGCTGGGTCGGCACCCCCAGCAACTTCAACTGGTGGGTGGGCTGGCGCTGGAGCGACCGCGGCCTGCAGAACATCGTTTCTGAGCCGCTCTGGTCCGTTGACTTCGCCACCGGCCAGATCATTCCGGGCCTGGCGGCGGGGGATCCCGTGTACAACGAGGACTTCACCAAGGTGACCATCCCCTTAAGGGAAGGTGTCTACTGGAATGACGGCATGCCCTTTACGGCCGATGACGTTGTCTTCACCATCGAAACCATTATGGCCGAACCGGGGCTGAGCGCGCATCCAACCTTCACCGCCATAGTGGATAAAGTCTACAAGACCGGCGATTACGAGGTTGTCTTCGAGCTGAAACAGCCTGACTCCAGGTTCCACACCCACTTCCTGGATCGCTGGGGCTGCACCCACATCATGCCCAAGCACGTCTTCGAGAATGTGGAGGACGTTGTGACCTTCGAGTACAACCCGCCGGTAGGCTGCGGACCCTACAAGCTGCACAGCTTTGACCCCGCGGGTTACTGGACGGCCTGGGTAAAGAGGGATGACTGGGATCGGAGCCCAACTGGCATGCTCTTCGGCGAGCCGGCACCCAAGTATGTGCTCTTCCAGACCTTCGCCGACAACAGTGCTAAGGTCCTGGCTCAGCTCACCCATCAGCTGGATGTGGCCGACTATGATGCCGAAAGCTTCGCCGCGGCCATGGCCCAAGGCGAAACCATCAGGGCTTACCAACCTGGCTATCCCTGGGTAGTCAACAACGACCCCTGCATCACCGGTATCACCTTCAACACCGCTGTAGAACCGTTCAACAACAGGGAAGTACGCTGGGCTTTGGTACTGGCCATCGACATCGTTGAGTACCTGGCCCAGGCGGTGGACGGACAGGCCACCTTAAGCCCCATCCACATTCCTTACCTGGGCGCCTATCCCGAGTACTACCACAAGCCCATGGAGGAGTGGCTGAAGAACTTCGCATTGGATCTGGGCGATGGCGAGCTGTTCTACCCCTACGATCCCGATGTGGCCCTCCGGGTTGCTGAATACGCACGCCAGAGGGGCCACGCAGTGAGCGACGATCCCGCCGAACTCCGGGAGACCTTCGGTATCGGCTGGTTCAAGTACGCTCCCGATGTGGCTGAGAAGCTCTTGATCAAAAACGGCTTCAGCCGCGACGCCAACGGCAGGTGGCTGCTGCCCGACGGTACACCCTGGAAGATCACCATTACAGATATCAACGACGTAGCGCATCACCAGTTCAAGAACGGCAACGCCGCTGTGCAGCAGTGGAAGAAGTTCGGCATCGATGCTGAATACTTCGCCAGCGATGCCTACACCACCCTGCAGCAGATGGGCGACTTCCAGGTGGGTGCGGTCTGGCCGGCCTATGAGCCTTGGGGTGCAGGCGTAGACCTCTACCGTTCGCTCCAGATCTTCGACTCTCAGTATATGGCGCCCCTGGGTGAGCCCAACCGCGGCCACGGCTCCAGGTGGTCCACACCTGAGATGGATGACATCATCAGGCGCATGCGGGCCACGGATCCCACCGATGTGGAGGCCACGGTGGCGGTATGTACCGAAGCTCTGCAGCTGCTCATCGAAGAGATGCCCAGCATCCCCACCTACGGCTACTCCGGCTTCCTGGCTTGGGATGAGTACTACTGGACCAACTGGCCCGGTGCCGAGAATCCCTACATGGGTCCCTACGGGCACTGGGGTACCCTGAAGTACATGCTGCCCTTCCTGCAGCCCACGGGGAATAAGTAAACTGCAAACCGGCGCGGTGCAGCCCCGGGCTGCACCGTGCTGAACGGCAAATAGCGAACAAGGCCCTGGAGTGTTCCGGGGCCTTTTCCGTTCTCAATGGGGAGCCGAGCTGCCGCGGCTCTTTTTTCCTGCTGGTTTACGAAATCTGTAAGAGGAAAAAGGCGTCTTAGAGATAATAAAAGAATAAGGGCTGTTTTGTGGTTCAGATCTGGGGGAGGGAAAACCATGCAGCGTCTGGTGCCCTTTGTCGTGGCTCTGGCTTTGGTTTTAGGCGGTACGCACCTGGCCCTGGCCTGCAGCAGCTTTGCCGTTTACGGGAAGAACGGCCCCTTTTTCGGCATGAACGTGGACATGCCAACAAGGGCGGAAGCCGCGGAGAGCGCTGTGGGCTTTTTTGAGCACCAGCACAATCGCCTGGCCCTCAACCGCCGCAGTGATGTTGCGGTGTTCCGCTACGATTACATCTTTTTCTACACTGACCGGGGAGTGTTCGGCTGCACCCAGTATGCCCAGCCGACGTTCACCATGAACCCCTCTGACAAGAAGCCCGTGGATTGGAGCCATGCCCAGGTCTCTGCCATCGACTTTGAGCGGGCGGCTGACGTCGTGGTTTTTTTGGAAGAGCGCAGGCTGTGGGCCGACGGGGAAGCCGATTTCCACTGGCTGCTCGCGGATACGCAGGGCAATGCGTTTATTATCGAACCGGGAGCCGATGACAACCACATTCTGCCCGGGGAGGGCGGCTTCACGGTTATGACCAATTTTTTCCACCACTACTTGGAGGACGGGTTTGCCCAAAAGTTCGCCGAGAACTACCCCGGGGCAGACCTTTTGGACCTGCTGGATCACGACGGGCGGTACCGCAGGGGTGCAGCCCTGATCCGCTCTAGTTTAGATCACTTCGACCACCTGAAGGGCTTGGAAGTGCTCAAGGCCATGAGCAGCCCCATCACCAAGGTTTCGGTGGTGATCGACGCCGGGGAGCAGAAGGCCTATCTCGCCCTCTTCCGGGACTTCTCCCGCATCTGGGAGGTGGATCTGGAGGCGGGAACCATCGCCACTTACATGGGCTTTGCCCAGGAGCGCTGTGAGGAGCTGAGGAATTACACCGTGCCCCGGCTGGCGATGTGGGAATAGGGGAGGCGGAAAGGGCCGGCCTGCTCATAAAGGGGATGGAAAGGAGGGCCTTTGGGCCGTATTCAGCCGGAACCTTGAGTGCTGCATATTTATCGGGCTTTAACTTCAGCGTGGTGAGTGTTAATATAGATGTTGGGCGTCCGCAGTGCCGCACACCCAGTATAATAAACAGCAGAGTTCCGGAGAGTCTCGCAATACTTAGGAAGGAAGTGTTTTGAAAATGAATTGGCTTGTGCTGGTTTTCTTCGCAAGTGTACTCGCTCTAGCCTATGCAGCTAAAAACTTCTACGCGGTAAAGAAGCTCGACGAAGGTACGCGCGTAATGAGG
>DGEY01000053.1:20609-20762 GCA_002391385.1 Firmicutes bacterium UBA3914
CAGCCGGAACCTTGAGTGCTGCATATGCTAGTATAAAGTTACTGTAGGACAGGAGTTGGCTCCAAAAAAATAGAAGAAGATCCCACCGTTGCTGTCCAGCGACGAGTACTAAGTACTCAGAGGTGAGATCTTCTTATGTATGCAGTATTCGAT
>DGEY01000053.1:20814-23282 GCA_002391385.1 Firmicutes bacterium UBA3914
TAATTTCCCTGATTGTTGTGGTGGTTGCTGTGGTCATGGGTGTGCTCGTGGGCTGGTATGTGGGAGCGGCCTTCCTCATCGGCGCCACCATGAGCTCGCTGGCAGCCTTGGTGGGCATGCGGATCGCTACATACGCCAATGTGCGGGTATCCAACACCGCCAGGACCACCAAGAAACTGGGTAAGACCCTGAAGGTGGCCTTCACAGGCGGTTCTGTTATGGGTTTGTGTGTGGGCGGCTTTGCGCTTTTGGGCTTGGTTATCGTTTATGTGGTTTTCGGGCTTCTCCTGAAGCAGCTTTCCTTGGAGAACGTGTACCTGTTCCGGAACTGGCTGGGGATTGAGTTTTCACCCTTTACCATGACTATTTCCGGTTACGCCCTGGGGTGTTCGATCATTGCCATGTTCTTCAGGGTTGGGGGCGGCATATACACCAAGGCGGCCGATATGGGTGCGGACCTGGTGGGTAAAGTGGAAGCCGGCATCCCGGAAGACGACCCCCGCAACCCCGCGACCATCGCCGATAACGTGGGCGACAACGTGGGCGATGTGGCCGGCCTTGGCTCGGACCTCTTGGAAAGCTTTGTGGGCGCCATATCTTCCGGTGTTATCTTGGCTTTCCACCTTTTCCTTTCCAGCGAGGCCAAAAACGGTGGGATCACCCCCTCGCTGCTGCAGAAGATGTTCATGTATCCCGTGGTTCTGGCGGGTCTCGGTCTTCTGGCCTGCATTATCGGTATTGCCTACATCATCCTGAAAAAAGAGCTCTCGGAGGATCCACACCGGGAACTGAACATGTCCACCTGGGTATCCGCGGGCCTCACCGTGGTGCTGGCTGGTCTTGCCGGCTGGTATATGTTCCGGGGTGAGAACCTGATTGGCGTCGATTTCAGACTGGGAGCCTTCTCTCCGTGGATAGCCGCGGTCTTGGGCATTGTGGCCGGCGTTGTCATCGGCCTGATTGCCGAGTACTACACCAGCTATGATTATGCACCAACCAAGAGCATTGCCTCTGCCAGCTTAGAGGGCCCGGCCCTCACCATCACGCAGGGTATGGCGGTGGGTATGCGCTCCACCATGGCCCCGGTTTTGGTTTTGGGGGCAACGGTTATCGCCGCCTACGGCGCGGCGGGCATGTACGGCATTGCCATGGCCGCGGTGGGCATGCTCTCCTTTGTTTCCACAACGGTTACCGTGGATACCTACGGTCCCATCTCCGACAACGCCGGCGGCATTGCGGAGATGAGTAAGCTCGATGAGGAAGTGCGGGCCATCACCGATAAGCTTGACTCGGTGGGGAACACCACCGCGGCCATCGGCAAAGGCTTTGCGATTGGTTCCGCAGCTCTGGCGGCCACATCCTTGATGGTTGCTTACATCTTCTCCTTCTCGCCGCCGGAGGTGGATCCCATCTTGGACATCATCAACCCCATGACGCTGGTGGGAGCCATGGTGGGTACTGCCCTGCCTTATCTGTTCTCCGGCATGCTCATTGAGTCGGTGACCAAGGCAGCCCGTAAGATGGTGGATGAGGTTCGCCGTCAGTTTAAGGAAAAACCGGGCATCCTGGAGGGGACAGAGGAGCCCGATGTCAACTCCTGCGTGTCCATTGCCTCCGAGGGCGCCCTGCAGGAGATGAAGCTGCCTTCCTACATCGCCCTGGCCTTCCCGCTGGTGGGTGGGTTCATTTTCGGGGCCAACTTTGTGGGCGGTATCTTGATCGGGGCCATCATGTCCGCGATCATGCTGGCTCTGTACACCGGCAACGCCGGCGGTGCCTGGGATAACGGCAAGAAGTACATCGAAACCGGTGCCCTCAACGGGCACGGCAAAGGCGGCCCTGTGCACGCAGCTGCCGTTGTCGGCGATACGGTGGGCGACCCCCTCAAGGATACGGTGGGCCCCTCCTTGGACATTCTCATTAAGATCATGTCCACCATTTCCCTGATCGCCGTGGCCATCTTTGCTAAGTACAACCTGTTTGCCTGGCTGTCCGGCCTGTTTTAGGGGCTAGCCTATCCCGCAGGCACTTTCACAGACAAAAGACCGCCGATGCACCGGAGCATCGGCGGTTTTTTAGTGCCCTGGGAACAGAAAAGGTTACTCAAGAGGTAACTCGGGGTGACTGCGAGCCAGAAGGATCGTCAATCCTTGTATAGTACTGCTCTGTTAAGGGGAACGGCAGTGGATTCCCCAGGCGCTCCTCGGGCAGCAAACCTGAGGGGCCCTAAAGGAGGCACGGGCAATGGACCTGCAAAAGCTGCTTGAACGCATACCCGCCGACCGGGAGGAAGTGCTGCAGGCGGCAGTGCAGTGCGCCACTGCAGAAGAGCTCTTGGCTCTGGCCCGCTCCCAGGGCATAGAGCTTACTCCGCAGGAAGCCGGGGAGCTCCTTGCGCTGATCCATCCTCGCGCGGGAGAGCTTTCCCCGGACGAACTTGATGCGGTGACCGGAGGTTCGGGCGACGT
>DGEY01000053.1:23504-30372 GCA_002391385.1 Firmicutes bacterium UBA3914
GACGTGTGCCAACCCGGCATGCGGGTACAAGACCAGGCAGTTCATCCCCTGATCCCGGGCTGGATGGTGTGGACTGCGGGATTGGAGCTGGCCGACAGGGTTCTGGAGCTTTGTGCTTCCCGCAGCCTCCTGAGCGGAGAGGCGCCCGGCACGAGTCGGCTGCACCGCCGCCCTGCAGGGGTTTGGGCAGGCGGGGTCAGGTACTGGGCGCAGATGTTTGTGAACTAAGTGGTTGGAAAGGAGGCGCAGCGGATGAAGCGGGGTGAGAACCCTGAAGATGCGCCAAAGAAACAAACCCGGGTCGAAACGGTAGAAGAACTGATCAAACTGGCAGAAAAATACAGTATCACGCTGACAGAAGAGGAAGCCGCCAAGCTCTTGAGGCTGATGCATCCCACAGCTCGCGAGCTGGGGGAGAGTGAGCTGGACGCAGTAACCGGCGGTACCCTGACGGGGCCCGGCATGTGTCCCCACTGCGGAGCTTGGTTTGATTGGACACAGGCGGACGATTTCTATGTGTGCCTGGGCTGCGGGTACAGACAGGGGACCAAGGAGGGTCCGTCCACGGACAGGTGAACAACTGGAGCCCACCTGAAGAGGTGGGTTTGTTGTTCCGCAGAAGGTAACTCCAGAGGTAACCGGGGACCTGCTTGCTGCGGCAGGAACTCGAAAGGACGAATCGTAATGGTTTACTACCTGAAAAGGGAGCTGTGCCCGGATGCAGGAAGGCCAGCACTGGAAGCAGATGGGAGGTATTGAGATGCAGATATCAAAGCTGATGAAGCATCTAGGGGAAAACAGGGAGGAACTGCTGAAGCAGGCAGTAAGGTGTGCGACGCCAGAAGAGCTGATGGAACTTGCCAACGAAAACGGTATCGCCCTCTCAGTCAAGGAGGCGGAACAGCTCATGGGTCTGCTGCATCCCAGGACCGGGGAACTATCCCCCGATGAGCTGGACGCGATAACCGGAGGGTCGGAAGACGAGGAGAGCAGCAAGGGTAAGTGTGATGAGTGCGGAGGTGAAATCAGGTTCGCGGGTGGAGGCTTACAGACAGTGTGGCAATGCACGCAGTGCGGCAAAGTGGGACGCTCGTGAGCAAGGAAGCGGACGTTCTGCCAGGACGAAACTCTCCAGCTGGACGCAGGATTAACCTTACCAACAGCGAAGCCATCATTGCCACAAAGAGCCAAGAGGGGAGCAGGTAGATGAGCTTGGTCTCGGACATTATCGGTATCGCTCTGGACTGCAGGGATCCAGATGCGCTGGCGGATTTCTACGCTGAGCTCTTGGGTTTGGAAAAGACCATTTCCAATGAGCAGTGGGCAGGCATTCACACGCCCCAGGGCATCATTCTGGCCTTTCAGAGGGTCCAGGAGTACGTACCGCCCATCTGGCCCTGGAAAGAGGGCCAGCAGCAGCAGATGGTGCACTTGGACTTCAAGGTTGATGACCTGGAGAAGGCCGTGGAGCATGCGGTCAAATGTGGAGCCAGAATAGCTGACACCCAGTATTATGAAACATCCACGGTGCTGATCGACCCAGCGGGGCATCCCTTCTGCCTCTGCGCGATGGAGTGATCAGACAGAAAACAAAGACCAGGGGCTTCTGCGTCAGAACGGCAAGGGAGCTTTCAGCGTTCCGCAAGGTAGAGCAGGCGCGGTGAAGTGATTTGACGGCTGGATAAAAATGGGATATACTTGAAGTGCTGCTTCACGAAGTGAATAGTGACCTATCAAGAGTGGGGGAGGGACTGGCCCGATGAACCCCGGCAACCTGCACTTGGTGTAAGGTGCCAAATCCTGCAGGTAACCGGAGAAAAGCCTGAGAGATAAGTTTCCCTTTGGCCTTCCTGGGTTTCCTGGGGAGGCTTTCTGTTTGGGGAGGGAGAAAAATGGACTACCTTAAGCTGATCACAACCCGATTTGTCCGGGACAGGCTGCGGGAAACGTCCTGGGCGGACCGCTGGTACATCGAGGATCTGTACCACATCGAGCGCTTCGTGAAGCAGGGCGGGGTTAAAAGCGTGATGCAGGGCTATCACCGCCAGGCGCTCATGCTGCACCATCCCGTGGAATGGGAGTGCATCTCCAGGGAAATCACCACTGGGGAAGTGACTTCGCCTCAAGAGTTTGCCCAGCTGCTGCGGGAGCACAAAGAAAGGGAAGCGGCGGAAAAACAGGCCAGGCTGCGGGCCCGCCTTGAGGGGCGGGAGGCGTACGACAGAGCCCACCGCGATCTCTGGCTGCAGATGGGCGGCAGGCCCTAGCTTGGCGAGGCTTTCTCCGGCCGTCCTGCACGGACAGCAAGAAAAATCAAGAAACAGGGTCGTTTTTCCGCTATGATCAGCACAGGGCGGTTGAAGTGGGGTGAAAAAGTGATGTACGAGTGGCACCGGTACATCCAGACGATCGTGGATGAGATCGATCGCTGCATCAAGAATGGAAACAGCGAAGCGCTGACGCTCACCTTCCTTGCCCGCAGGCTGGGTTACTCCGAGTTTCACACAACGCGGAGGTTCAGGGAAATTTCAGGCATGCAGTTCCGGGATTACCTGCGCCGCCGCAGGCTGGCCTTTGCCCTTTTGGCAGTGCGGGACAGCCAGAGGAGCATCCTGGATATTGCCCTGGATCACGGTTTTTCCTCCCATGCAGCCTTCACCAGGGCCTTTAAAGATGCCTACGGAATGACCCCCAGTGAGTACCGCAAAAGCCCCAAGCCTGTGGTCCTACGCATGAAAATTAACCCCTTCGACCGCTACTTCTTAGGATTGGGGGAGATCGGCATGGTCAAGTCAACTGGCGGTGTAAAGGTCTACTTTGTAACCATCCCAGCCCACAAGTTCCTGCACATTAAGAACTACGAGAGCCATGGCTACTGGGATTTCTGGGAAAAGCAGAGCCAGATTCCGGGTCAGGACTGCGACACCATCTGCGGCCTTCTGGACAGCATCAAAGGTAAGCTGGATGACCAGGGCGGAAGCGGTCCCAACAGCGGCAGCGGACAGTGCATGGGTTACATCAGCGATCCCAAAGGGCCGGTGGGCGAGTGGGGTTATCCCCGGGCCGGATGCTACGGTGTGCGGCTGCCACTGGATTACTCCGGCGAGCTGCCAGAGCAGATGGAGGTTATGGATGTTCCCGAAGGTGAGTACATTGTGTTCGAGCATGGGCCCTTCGACTACTACACCGAGAACAGTGCTGTGGCCCAGAAGATGAGAAAGGCTATGGCCGAGTTTGATTTCTCCGATACGGGCTACTGCTTCGACCATACCCCTGGGCGGGTCGCCTACTTCTACCATGAACCAGAGCGCTGTTGGAAGTACATCAGGCCGGTGCGGAGGGTTTAGACAAAAAAGGTGCTGTCCCTATGCAGACAGCACCTTCTTCCTGATCTGGCGTTAGCGGCCGTTCCCGTTCCCCAGGTGATGAGAACGATAAGCAGTGACTTTTTTCCCCGGTCCGCTCCTTTCCCGCTGGTCGCTGTTTCAGCAAATTCGTTTGCACTATCATACCCGGCTAACCAAGTCTTTCCTCCTACAAACACTTGTCGTTATTGTCCCCCTGGCACAAGAGGATTCTGAGCGTTTCCGCAGTACTAGTCAATGAGGACATAAAGAAAAGGGGGTCTGGAGGATATGCTCAGAAAGCTAAAATACCTTTCCCTGGTGTTTGTTGTGCTGTTTGTTTTGCCCCTGGCCGGCTGCGTGCAGGGCGGGAAAGAACCCCAGGCCGCAAGTATTGCGGGGCGCGTTGTGCTCGGGGAAAACGGCGGCGAGGGTTTGGCTGGTGTCAGTCTCTTGATCGTGGATGGAACGGATTCATACGTTGAGACAGATGCGCAAGGTCAGTTCAAAACCGCTGGTTCAGACAGTACAGTTATCATCCCCCGGAAAACCGGCTACCGCTTTGTCCCGGAGCAGCGGGTGGTGGGTCAAAGCACCGAAGTGGAATTCGATGCTTACCCCTGGGCTGAGCCTGATTTCTCCCGCTGGGGCGTCCAGTTTTCTTTCGCCAATCACTGGGATTGGGTTGAGACCATGGTCTTTTCGCCTGATGATCAGTACATAGTAACCGGCAGCAATGACCGGTCAATAAGGATCTGGCGGGCAGCCGATGGCCAGCTGATAGGAACCTTGGGCGGCCATGCTAGCGGAGTGAAGGTTATGGAGTTCTCTCCCTTAGGCAGCCATCTGGCCAGTGGATCCAGGGACGGTAAGCTCAAGATCTGGGACTGGCAGGCAGGCCGCGAGGTCATGACGCTGCCGGGTCACGCCATCACCCTAACAGATCTGGCCTGGTCGCCTGATGGGACGAAGCTGGCCAGTTCAGGTCGGGACAACAGAATCAGGATTTGGGATGCTGCTTCCGGAGCTGAACTGCAGACCTTTACGGATGAAAAGTGGGTGAGGACCGTTGCCTGGTCCCCAGACGGGAGTCTTTTGCTCAGCGGCGGCGATGCTCTGGACGTGAAGGTCTGGCGGGTGGAGTCGGGTGAGCTTGTAACGGAGTTCGAGATGGGGAACAGGGTCATGGTCATGGCCACTGCCCCCGAAGGCTCTTTGGCTGCCGTAGCTTTAGAAGGCGGGGCTCTAAAGGTTTTCAACTTCGAAACCGGAGAGGAGATGCAGCTCCAGGAGCAGGAAGGCGGCGTTACCACCTTAAGCTGGTCCTTCGATAGCCGCTACCTGGCTGCTGGTACAGACAAAGCCCTTCACGTTTGGGATATGGCAGATGGGAAGCTGATGCAGAGCATCCCCACGGGAAGCCATATTTTGACTCTGGCGTGGAGCAGAAACTCGCAGTTTTTGGCCAGCGGCAGCTTCCGGGGCATTATGGATCTCTGGTCGGCAGAGTCAGGCGAGAAGCGGTGGGGGATCACCGGACACATCCGTGCTGTTAAAGCTTTGGCCTGGTCGCCCCAGGGAGATATCCTGGCTTCCGCCGGTGAGGATGTTGTTGTGCGGATCTGGGACCTGGCGGCAAGGGAAGAACGCACCCAGCTCTTGCCCACTCCCGGCGGGCCTCTGGAGGATTTGGCCTGGTCACCTGATGGGACTTACCTGGCCGGCGCTGGGCATGACCTGCTGGTGCGGATTTGGAACGTCGACACTGGGGAATACCTCGGTGACTTCACGGAACGCATCAGAAAGCCCTTTGTCCACGCCGAGGGTTTCGAGTTTGCCGTGGGCCTGAAAGGTGTCAGCCATGAAGATGTCATTTTCGCGGTGAGCTGGTCCCCCGATGGCAGGAAGCTGGCCACTGCCAGCTGGGACAAAACTGTAGCTATTTGGGATGTGGCGGAAGCCACCCAGGTGGTTGCCATACGGAATCCGGGATGGATCGGCACCGTTGCTTGGGCTCCCCATGGCGATCAGGTTGCTTTCGGGGGCTACGATCAAGCTGTGTATGTCTGCAGCGCTGAAACGGGGAAGGAAGTCAAGAAGCTGGAGGGGCACAGCGACTGGGTCCGCTCTGTGGCTTGGTCGCCCGATGGCAAATACTTGGCCAGCTCCGGTTACGACGGGTCGGTTTTCATATGGGATTTGGGAACGGGCCAGATGATCAAGGGGCTGGGCGCGGACAGCTACGTAGTTGCCGCCCTGGAATGGTCCCCCTGCGGTCGCTACCTGGCCGGGGGGAGCCACAGCGGTACCGTCCGCATCTGGGATGTGAGCACAGGGGAGGTTCTTTATACGTATCCGGGCCGGGTTTTGGGCCTCCAGACTTTAGCCTGGTCACCTGAAGGGGATCGGTTGGCGATTACGGAGTATAACTCCATCATCATCCTGGGGGAACGCGATTGAGCGCCTAAAGGGCACGACTAAGGCCGCAGAAGCTGCCCTCCAGTCCCAACAAAGGCCAATGTAGTCTTGTGAGTCCAACGAGTCTTCTCAGCTCATCGTTTTTGAACACTGCGAACTGCAGAAATCTGGCTATGACCCGTTGACAGAATTGCTTAGCGGTATTCCGCGGTTGTGTGTTGTCCAAAAGATGGAAGCCTTGTCCTGGTGGAGAGCGGCAGCCCTTTAGTTACCAGGCAAGGCTTCTGCTTTTCCCTTGTTGAACTGGCAGGTCCTTCCCCAAACCTGCTCTGATCCTGCTGTGGTCAACCCAGAAGACCATGGCGACTACACGTAGCGTTGGCATCTTTCGCACCAGGGCTTTCCGTCCTCCGAGCCTGGTATTATAGAGCTGCAGTGTGGGCATCGTGTGAGGGGCTTAAATGTCCCACCAGTCACTTCCTTCAGCTCTTCGTCCACAAGTTCCTGCCCTTCCCCCAACGGACGATCCTCTCGACCTTTGGGCTGCACGCGAACTACCTCCTTTCCACTGAGTTTGTGCACTGCAGGCTGTTGTCAAGACGCCATGGTTGTCCGAAGGCCGCAGTAACTCTAGGCAAAGATAAGGGAACAAGGGCGCTCGCCTTCGTGGGGGGGCCTGACCGGCTGAAACTCCTGCAGTTTTCCGCCGCCCAAATCCATCCCACTACGTCATTATACATAGGACCATTATTCACACTTTCTTGCAGTTCCTGCCAAGGTTCGGTTACCCTCAGTAACCTCTTCGCTTGTTTTTCCTTTGCCGGGTAGTAACGCTATCCACGGCCGGCATGAGGCGACGTTTCATTCCTGGGTCGTTCTTGGGATCAACAAACAGTATTCGAAAAACAAAAAATCCCCAGCTTCTGCTGGGGTTCACTTTCTTGATGGTGCCGAAGGTGGGAGTTGAACCCACACGGGCTTGTGCCCACTGCGCCCTGAACGCAGCGCGTCTGCCATTCCGCCACTTCGGCTTGCCTTTTATACTTTAGCACGCCTTTGGGAAAAAGTCAATTGTCTGACCAGGGAAAGCGCGAAAATTCTTCTGT
>DGEY01000021.1:0-1423 GCA_002391385.1 Firmicutes bacterium UBA3914
TCCGAACACAGCAGTTAAGCCCTTCAGCGGCGATGGTACTGCCACATCGCGTGGTGGGAGTGTAGCTCGTTGCCAGGAGTATTTTAGCCCCGCAGCAATGCGGGGCTTTTTGCGCGCTCCGAAAGCAACAAGCCAGATGCAGATCTGGCCTGTGGATTACCGGTTAGTTGGCCGCTGTGGCCCTCTGCCCACGAAAGAGAATGTAGCACTTGGTCTCAAACATCCGCTCCAGCGCTTCCGAATGCAAAAGAACGGTCTTGACGTAGTGGAAGCCGAGCTTTTCAATGACCCGCCGGGAGCGGTGATTGTCCACGAAGTAGCCGCAGGTCAGGGCATCTAACCCCAGGACATCGAAGCAGTAGTCGACCACTGCCCTGGCCGCTTCAGGCACCAGGCCCTGTCCCCAATAATCCCTGGAGAGGACAAAACCGATGTCTTTAACCACCAGGTCGCTGTACTTGGGATCGTTGGCGGCCCAGGAATTGTGGATGCCCAGGGAGCCGATTACCTTTCCGTCCTTTTTGTGGACAATGGCGAACACGTCCTTCTTTTCCATAAAGCCCCTCAAAACTTCCTGGCTGTCTTCCCGGGTGCGGTGATGGGGCCAGCCTGCCATCTCGCCCACACCTGGAACCGAGGCATAGGCGAAAAGATCCTCAAGATCGCTTTCTTGCCAGGGCCTCAAAATGAGACGCTCAGTAGTCAGTACAACGCCGGAAACGTCAACTCGCTGCTCCATGACTGTCCCTCCATGGGAGAAAAGTGTGTGTTAGTGGTATTATACAACGTTTTGCCCTGTAGTTGGAGGGTAAATCGGCAGGGCAGCGAAGCAGGGATCCGCCTCGGTCTGGGGAACCACCACACTATAGGCTAGCCCGTGAGGGACAGGAGAGGGAGGGTTTGCACGGTATGAAGGTTCGGATAGTGATTACTCTTGTCACGGCTGCGGTGCTGTTCTTGTCCGGTAGCACCGTCTATGCAGATGCCGGGGGGCTGCCGCCAGAGGTGCCCCCACTGAGCAGCGCCTCGGTGCACGACCCGTCGATTATCAAGGCGGGTGACCTGTATTACGTCTTCGGTTCCCATCTAGCCGCTGCCAAATCGAGCGATCTGCGGAACTGGGAACCCCTGGAAGACAGAGTGCATGACGGCAACAGACTTATTCCCAATGTCTAGACCGAACTGGCCGAGGTGTTTCGGTGGGCGCAGACCGACACTCTCTGGGCGCCAGATGTGGTTTAGCTGCCCGATGGGCGCTTCTACATGTACTACTGTGCCTGTCGGGGTGACTCCCCGCTTTCAGCCTTAGGCGTGGCCGTTGCCGACGAGATCGAAGGGCCCTACCGCAACCTCGGGATCATTTTTCGCTCGGGGGGGAGCGGCAAACGGGCACCCGATGGTACTTACTACAATGCCACCAAAC
>DGEY01000021.1:1629-7103 GCA_002391385.1 Firmicutes bacterium UBA3914
CTTTGATGCAGAGGGCAGGCTGTGGATGGTGTACGGATCTTACTCCGGCGGCATTTTCATCGTGGAAATGGATCCGGAAACCGGGTTTCCACTGCCCGATCAGGGCTACGGGAAGCGCTTGGCTGGCGGAAATCACAGCCGCATTGAGGGACCTTACATACTCTACCACCCTGACCAGGACTACTACTATCTCTTCCTCAGCTTCGGCGGTCTCGGCTCCCGGGGAGGTTACAACATCAGGGTAGCCCGCTCGAAAAACCCAGATGGACCGTATTACGACTCCGAAGGGAAAGACATGATCGATGCCCACGGCCCCAGTGGAAGCTTCTTCGACGATGCGGCTATTGAGCCCTACGGGGTCAAGCTCGTGGGGAACTTCCTGTTCAGGCTGAACCGGGGGATCTACGGATACGTCTCCCCCGGTCACAACTCCGCCTATTACGATCCAAAGACCGGCCGCACCTTCCTTGTCATGCACACTCGCTTTCCCCTAACGGGAGAGTATCATGAGGTCCGAACGCACCAGCTGTTTTTCAACGAAGACGGCTGGCCGGTCATGTCTGTGCTGCCCTATGCCTACGAGTTCCTGGAGCCGGTCAGCGAGGAAGCGGTCATCGGGGATTACCTTTGCGTAAACCACGGGAAGGACATCTCCTCGAAGATGAAACCAGCTGTGGCCATCACCCTCAACCCTGATAGGACCATATCCGGTGAGGTCAGCGGTTCCTGGCGGCTGGTGGGGGAATGGTTTGCCCACCTGATCATTGACGGAGAAGTGTACAAAGGCGTGTTTGTTCGCCAGTGGGATCCGGCGTTGGCCAGATCGGTGATGACCTTTACAGCCCTCTCCCACCGCGGGGTTGCTGTCTGGGGCAAGGAGAAGGAGTAAACAGCTGGAGAAAGGCTAGACGCAGACGAAGCCCGGGCCATGGCCCGGGCTGTCGTTGAGAAGGGCTAGCTGCCTGGGTGGGGGCCGGTTTCAGCCCACCCCCAGGTAGATCTCTTGGATGCGACCGTCGGAGGCCACTTCGCGGGCACTACCGGCCAGAGCGATGCTGCCCGTTTCCAGAACACAGGCCTTGTGCGAAATGGCCAGGGCCAGCTGGGCGTTCTGCTCCACGAGCAGGATGGTGGTACCCCGACGGTTGATCTCTTTGATGAAGGCGAAAATCTCCTCGACCAAGATGGGCGCAAGGCCCATGGAGGGTTCGTCCAGCAGAAGCAGTTTCGGGCGGCCCATCAGGCCGCGGCCCATGGCCAGCATTTGCTGCTCACCGCCGCTGAGGGAACCGGCGTCCTGTTTGCGCCGTTCGGCCAGCCGCGGGAAAAGCTCGAAGACCGCCTCCAAATCTTCTTTGATCCCGGCCTTATCACGGCGAGAATACGCGCCCAAAAGGAGATTATCCGCCACAGACAAGCCCGCAAAGATCCGGCGACCCTCAGGCACATGCACCAGGCCCAGCCCCGGCAGCGCGTGGCTGGGGACCGAGGTGATATCCCTGCCGGCGAAAAGCACTCGACCAGAAGTCTTGGGGAGCAGGCCGGAGAGTGCCTTGAGCGTAGTCGTTTTCCCTGCACCGTTGGAGCCCAGCAGGGTAAAGATCTCCCCTTCGTGGACCTCAAAGCTGATCCCCTTGAGCGCCTGAATCACTCCATAATGCACAGTGAGATTCTCCACCGCCAGCATGGTCAGTTCAGGGAGCCGCCCAGGTAAGCCTCGACGACCCGCCGGTCGGTCTGGATGGACTTGGGATCGCCAGTGGCTATAAGATGACCGTGATCCAACACGAACAGCTTCTCGCACAGGTTCATCACCAACTTCATGTCATGTTCTATCAGCAAAATGGTGATCTTCAGGCTGTCCCGCAGCTCGCGGATGAGTTCAAGAAGATCCTGTGTTTCCTGGGGATTCATGCCGGCGGCCGGCTCGTCCAGAAGCAGGAGCTTCGGAGAGAGCATGAGGGCCCGGGCAATTTCCACCCGCCGCTGTTCACCGTAGGGGAGGTTCCCGGCGAGCTGGTGGGCTTTGTCTGCCAGACCCGCGAGCTCAAGGGCTTCCCTAGCTTTACCCGTGATCTGCGCTTCCTCCCGCTGGAAAGCAGGGGAGCGAAACAGACCGCAGAGCAGAGAATACCGGCGGTTCTTGTGATAAGCAATGCGCAGATTGTCCAGAACCGTGAGATTCTTGAACAGGCGGATGTTCTGGAAGGTGCGGGCAATCCCGTACCTGGCGATGGTATGGGCGGGCTGGTTCGTTAGCCGCTGGTTGTTGAAGCTGATCTCGCCGCCGCTTACAGGGCAAAGACCCGTCAGGGCGTTGAAGATGGTGGTCTTGCCGGCACCGTTGGGGCCAATCAACCCTGCCAGGGTCTGCTCCTTGAGGGCGAAACTCACTTCATCAACAGCCTTCAGCCCCCCAAATTGCACACAGAGGTTATTGACCATGAGTTCAGCTGTGCTGGCCATGTGTCCTCGCTCCTTTCCCAAGCGCTAGTAAAGAGCCCAGGGAGAATTCTCTGCCTGCCATCAGTCCTGCGGGGCGATAGATCATCACGGCGATAAGCAGGAGGGGGTAAATCACCATGCGGTACTCCGCCAATCCCCGCAGGAACTCCGGCAGGATAGTTAAAACGATGGCGGCGATCACCGAACCGGTAAGACTGCCCAATCCTCCCAAGACGACCATGATCAGTATGTCAATGGACTTTAGGAAGCCAATCTGGCTGGCCGTGGGAGCCATGTACTGCAGATAATGGCTGAAAAGGGCACCTGCTGTCCCGGCGAAGAATGCTCCCAAGGCGAAGGCCAGGACCTTGAAGTAGGTGCTGTTTACGCCCAGGGATTCCGCCGCGATCTCATCTTCCCGCACAGCCAAGCAGGCTCTGCCAAAATCTGAAGACACGAAGTTGCGGATCGCCACCACGGTGATGATCGCTATGAGATAAGCCAGCCCGAAGGTGGTGTACTTGGGGATTCCAGAAAACCCCCTGGCACCGCCGACGGCATCGGTGTTCAGGATGATCACCCGGATGATCTCGCCAAAGCCTAAAGTGGCTATGGCCAGATAATCGCCGCGCAACCGCAGCGCCGGTAGCCCCACAGCTATGCCCGTCAGCCCGGCCAGCAGACCCCCGCAGAGCAGGGCTGGCACGAACGGCACCTGCAGCTTGACTGTGAGGTACGCCGAGAGGTAAGCACCAATGGCGAAGAACCCGGCATGGCCTATGGAAAACTGTCCCGTAAAACCGTTGATCAGGTTCAGGCTGACCACGAGGATGATATTGATGCAGCACAGGCTCAGGATTTGCACATGGTAGGGGAGGAGCACTCCCCGGCCCTCCAGGAGCCGCACTGCCGCGTAAACCAAGGCGAGAACCGCAGTCCAGAGCAAGCCCATCAGCTTGTTTTTCACTCTCTACACCTTCTCCATGCCTTTTTTGCCGAGCAGTCCGTTGGGGCGGAAGAGCAGGACCACGATGAGCACTGCAAAGGCCACAGCATCCCTCAGGGTGGAGGACCCCAGCGTGACCACTAGGTTCTCGGCAACACCCATCAAAAGCCCACCCAGCACTGCCCCTGGAACTATGCCGATACCGCCCAGCACCGCCGCTACAAACGCCTTCAGGCCAGGCATCGTCCCCATGTAGGGGTCGATGCGGTTGTAGTACATCCCGACCAGGATACCAGCCGTAGCGGCCAAGGCTGAACCTAGGGCGAAAGTGCAGGAGATGATGCGGTCAACGTTGATCCCCATCAACAGGGCTGCCTCTTTGTCCCGGGCCACTGCCCGCATGGCTTTACCGAACTTGGTGTAGGTGACCAGAACGTGCAGTGCCACCATGAGCAGCAGGGCCACCCCGAAGATCAGGAGCTGCCTGTTGGTGATGAACACCGGCCCCAGCTGAATGCGGCGGAAGGACATGACTTGAGGGAAAGGTTTAAACGATGCCCCAAACACCAGCTGGGCGGTGCTCTGGAAGAGAAGAGACGCTCCGATGGCCGTGATCAACACGGAGATGCGCGGCGAATTCCGCAGCGGCCGGTAGGCGATCCTCTCCAGCAGCACTCCCACCACAGCCGCGGCCGTCATGGAAAGCAGCATGGCCGGGACCAGTGAGAACCTGAACATGGTGATGGCGTAGAACCCGAAGTAGGCGCCCAGCATATACATCTCGCCATGGGCGAAGTTGATCAGTTTGATAATGCCGTAGACCATGGTGTAGCCCAAGGCGATCAGAGCGTACACGCTGCCCAAGGCCAGGCCGTTGAGGAGCTGCTGGAGCGCAACCTGCCAAGCCATGGCTTCACCTTCCCACAGGATCGATGCGCGTTACTAACTCCCACTGCCCGCCGGTGATTCTCAGGATGACAGCGGACTTGATGGGGGTTCCTTCAGGATCCATGTTGATTGTGCCCGTAACCCCTTCGATGTCGCCCACGGTACCCAGGGCGTTTTTCAGCGCCTCAGGGTCGGTGGAGCCCGCTGCTTCCAGTGCTTTGGCTACGATCAGCGTGCCATCATACCCCAGAGCGGCCAGGGCATCGGGTGCCTGCCCGAAGGCCTCCTTGTAGCGGGCAATGAAGTCTTGAGTTGCAGGGCTGTCGACGTCTGCGGAGTAGTGATTGACGATATACCCGCCTTCCTCAAAGCCTCCAGCCAGTGCACTGAGATCGGGCGAATCCCAACCATCCACACCGAGCATAACCGCATCCATGCCCATCAGGCGCGCCTGCATCAGAATGGGGCCCGCGGTGGAGTAGTAATCCGGAATAAAAAGCGCCTCGGGGTTGCGCATGGCCAGGGAAGTCAGCTGCGCACTGAAGTCCGTGTCCCCGGTTGAGTAGGATTCTTCGGCGACGATCTTGCCTCCGAGCTCTTCAAAGGTAGTCTTGAAGGCTGTCCGCAGGCCAACAGAGTAATCATTGGCCACATCATAAATGATTGCCGCTTCCTTGAGTCCCAAATACTCGATGGCGAACTGGGCCATCACCCGGCCTTGGAACGAGTCCTTGTAGGCTCCCCGGAAGATGTAGTCCCCCACAGATGTGATCTGGTCGCCTGTGCCGGTGGGTGTGAGCATGGGCACACCGGCCGCCTGGCAGATGGGGGCCACAGCCATAACGGCGGGAGTAATCACGGGTCCTAGGATGAGCGCTACATTCTCCCGGTCGATCAACCGCCTGGCGGCTTGGGCAGCCTCGGTGCCATCGCCTTTGTCGTCGAGGATGATTAGGCTGATCTGGCGCCCGTTGATGCCACCAGCAGCATTGATGTCCTCCACAGCCATGGTCACAGCATTCCGCACCGACTGACCATAGGTGGAGACGCTGCCCGTTAGGGAAGAGATCACGCCGATCTTAATAGCATCCCCCTGGGCGGCAGCGGGAACGGTCAAAGCCAGGATCACCATCACACACACAAGCATTGTCTTCCATCGAGCATGGGACATTTCGTCACACTCCTCCACGTGTTT
>DGEY01000021.1:7278-21024 GCA_002391385.1 Firmicutes bacterium UBA3914
GTGGAGCTGTTTATCCTGCCCGGTGGTGCCGACTACATCACCAAGCTCGCTCTGGCCATTAGGACTGGCGCCCCTCCTGGAGTTGTGGTCCTTTCTCCCAATGACTATTTCCGCTTTTTGGATAACCTCACTTCTTGGACCCCAGAGGAACTGGAGACGCAGTACGGTCTGGATGTGGCCGACTTCAGTGAGAACATCCTGCAGTCTGTGACCAGGGACGGGCGGATCTATGCCATCCCGCTAGGTACCTACTGCCTGGGCCTGTACTACAACATTGACCACCTTATCGCCGCGGGTTTGGAACCCAGGGCTCCTGAAACCAGGGAAGAGTTTCTGGATTATGTGCGCAAGCTTACCGTGGATAAAGACGGCGATGGCACACCCGATCAGTGGGGTTGGTATTCCTTCGGCGGCTGGGCTTTCCGGGTGCTCTGGCAGTGGTACACCTTGCTCTTCCAAAACGGCGGTGCCCTCCTGAGCGAGGACGGCAGAAGTGCTGCGTTCTTCAGCCCGGAAGGAGTGGAGGCCCTTCGGTTCTATGTGGATTTGATCCACAAGGAAAACGTGGCCCCGAAAGATCCGGCTGATCCGGAAGAGGCGTTCCGCATCGGCCTGCTCTCCCTGCATGTGAACGGGCCGTGGATGATCAACCTGTTCAAAGAGCAGCCCGACCTGAACTGGGCGGTTGCCCCCGTTCCCGTTTTAGGTAAGGAGCGAGTGGTCTGGGGCGATGCCCATCTGCTGTGCATCCCCCAGCAGTCAGAGGAGATGACGGAAGCCGCCGTAACGCTGGCCAAATGGCTCAGCGACAACTCCATTGAATGGGCCAAGGCCGGGCAGGTGCCTGTGCGCAAGTCGGTGGTGGACAGTGAGGAGTTTGCTGCACTCACTGAGCAATTCGAATTTGCCAAGCAGCTGCCCTACGTGCGTTTTCTGCCCCAGACCGAGAGGCTGGCCGAAATAGAGAGCGTGCTTTTGGAGTACATGGACGCCGCTTACTTAGGGGACATGGATCCGGAGGAAGCTCTGGACTACGCGGCGGAAGAAGTGGAGGACATCCTGCGAAGAAGGTAACATGGAAAAGGGGACGCTCCCCCGGGGTCTGACCCTGCACGGGGGCGCTCCCCGTTCTTCATGCACGCAGCGAAACCTGACCCAGAAAGGAAAGTGAGGGCCCATGGGTACTGGCAAGAAGCGGCGCGACTTTACTCCCTTTTTGTTCATCCTACCGTTCATGGCTTTCTTTCTCGTGTTCATCGTCATCCCCCTCATCCACGGTTTGCTCCTCAGCCTCCAGGAGTGGTCGCTGCTTTCCGACCCCGTCTTCGTCGGTCTGGATAACTACATCGAACTGCTGGATGTAAGGCGCTTCCGGGCGGCGGTCCAGAACACGTTCATGTTCGCGGTGCAGAGCGTGCCCCTGCTTTTGGTGGTGCCGCTCGTTCTGGCTCTATTTTTGAACAAGACCTTTGTCGGCCAAAAGCTGGCTCAGAATGCCATCATCTCGCCGTTTCTCATTCCCTCAAGCAGTGTGCTGTTGCTCTGGATCTGGATGCTCGATTCCCAGACGGGCATGATCAACCAGATCTTCAAGGCTGTGGGCCTGCCCGGTCAGGCCTGGCTGAGCCGGCAGGGCTCCGCCATGGGCGTGATCGTCTTCGTCACCCTGTGGTGGACCGCGGGTTACAACATCATTCTCTTCTTAAGCAGCCTGCAGGATCTGCCCCAGGACCTTTATGAGGCGGCCGCGGTAGATGGCGCCAGCGGCTGGGCGCAGTTCTGGCACATAACGCTGCCCCTGCTGCGCAATCGGATGCTGTTCATCACCACCCTGCAGATCATCGCTTCCTTCAAACTGTTCGACCAGGTCTACATCCTGACCGGCGGGGGACCGGCGGGAAGCACGCGCACTTTGGCCTTTTACCTCTACGAAACGGGTTTTCGCGATTTCATGTTTGGACGGGCTGCAGCGGTCAGCTGGTACATGTTTATCATGATCGCCATTTTTGGTCTGCTCCAGGCGAAACTGTTAACTCGCTGGCTGGGAGAGGGGGTCTAGAGAGTGATCGGTGCGGCTAAGCGCAGGCAGAAGATTGTCTTGAGTATCGTGGGCCTTCTTTTGGGCTTGGTTTGGTTCTTCCCCATTTTGTGGATGTTCTTCTCGTCGCTGCAGCCCAACTCGGAGCTGCTCATCTATCCGCCGCGGATTCTTCCCCGGGTCATTACTTTGGAGAACTTCCGCACAATTTTGTTCAGCACCAGGGGCGTGAACGTGGGCAGATCCTTTCTGAACAGTGTCTTCTACGCCTCCCTGGTTACCCTCGGCGTCTTGGTCACCGCCACTCCCGCGGCCTACGCCTTTGCCCGCATGGAGTTTAGGGGAAGAGACGTCATTTTCTGGCTGATTGTGGCCACCCTGATCCTCCCGGTGCAGATGTTCATTGTCCCGGTTTATCTGCTCCTGGACCGTTTGGGGCTGCTCAACACCATTTGGTCCATCATCCTGCCGCCCATCGGGCCTGCCTTCGGTGTCTTCCTGCTGCGGCAGTTCATGCTCACCATCCCCGACGAGCTGGAGGATGCGGCGAAAATCGACGGATGTTCACCTCTGCGCTTCTTGGTGCAGATAGTTGTACCCTTGATGCGCCCGCCACTGGCCTCCTTGGCCATTTTGACCTTCTTAGGTATCTGGAATGATCTGCTCTGGCCGATGCTGGTCATCACCGACAGCAAGCTGCTGCCCCTGCAGCCAGCCCTGACCAGGATCAGGGGTGAGTACCACGGCACGTTCGAAGCGGGGACGATCATGGCCGGGGCCTTTGTGGCAGCCATTCCGGTGTTGGTGATCTTTTCCTTGGCTAGCCGGTATATTGTCCGGGCGGTTTCCACTTCAGGGATCAGTAGATAGGGAGGGGTGCAACCATGAAGCATCTGGCGGTACTGGCACTTTTTATCCTTGTGGCTGCGGGCACCGCAGCGGCCCAGGGGGAACCAGCTGAGGATCTGCTGCCGCCGCTCCTCAGCGCCTCGGTGCACGATCCATCCATCATCAAGGTCGGGGACGTTTACTACGTTTTCGGTTCCCATTTGGCTGCGGCCAAATCCACCGATCTGCGCAACTGGCAGGCCATTGAAACCCGGGTACACGACCAGAACAGGTTGATCCCCGATGTGTATAAGGAGCTGGAGGAAGTGTTCGCCTGGGCGGAAACGGATACCCTCTGGGCACCGGATGTGATCCAACTTCCCGATGGGCGTTTTTACATGTACTACTGCGCCTGCCGGGGAGATTCTCCCCTGTCTGCGCTGGGGGTGGCCGTATCTGACCACATCGAAGGCCCTTACAAGAACCTGGGGATCATGCTCTTCTCTGGCGGCCTGCGGGCACCGGACGGAAGTCTGTACGATGCTACCAAGCATCCCAACGTGGTGGACCCCCATGTCTTTTTCGACGCGGAAGGCGAGCTCTGGATGGTGTACGGCTCCTATTCTGGTGGGATCTTTATCCTGGAGCTGGATCCGGAAACGGGCTTTCCCCTCCCGGATCAAGGCTACGGGAAGCGCCTGGTGGGCGGGAACCACAGCCGCATCGAAGGACCGTATATCCTCTACAACCCCGACCTAGACTACTATTACCTTTTCCTCAGCTTCGGCGGCTTGGACTCCAGGGGAGGGTACAATATCCGGGTGGCCAGGTCGAAAAACCCCGACGGACCCTACTTCGATGCGGAAGGGAAAAACATGCTGGATGCCCACGGACCTAGGGGCAGCTTTTTCGATGACCGGTCCATTGAGCCCTACGGGGTGAAACTGGTGGGAAGCTTCCTCTTCCGCTCCGACTATGAGTATTACGGCTATGTCTCACCGGGCCACAACTCTGCCTACCATGACCCAGAAACGGACCGCTACTTCGTGATCATGCACACCCGCTTTCCCCAATCAGGGGAATACCACGAAGTGCGCACCCACCAGATCTTTTTCAACGAAGATGGCTGGCCTGTCATGGCCGTGCTGCCCTACGCTTTTGAGACGCTGGGTAAAGTTAGCACGGAGGAGGTGGTAGGGGACTATCTGTACGTAAACCACGGGAAGGATATCTCGTTCGTGAGAAAGCGGGCGGTGGAAATCAGCCTCAATGCCGATGGGACCATTTCCGGCGAAGCGGCAGGTACCTGGCATCTGGTGGATGACTACTTCGCCCGTGTGGAAATCGACGGCGTGCTGTACAAGGGCGTGTTTGTGCGCCAGTGGGATCCCGCGGCGTTGGATCGGGTGATGACCTTCACCGTCCTGTCTGAAGCGGGTGTGGCCCTCTGGGGCAAGGAGCTCCAGCGAGAACTGCTTGACCAGTGAATATGGGAAAGGAAGCTTTCTGAGCATGAAGGAGGAGGTTAGCATGGATAAGAGGTATTTTGTGCTGGTCGTCCTGTCTTTGACTCTGGTGTTCGCCGCGGGCCTGGGGGCAGCTGCGGAAAAGCAGCCTATGATCTACTACAGCTTCGACGAAATCCAGGAGGACCTGGTTCTGGATGGGTCCGGCAATCAAAGGAACGCCCTGTTGGAAGGGGGCATCAGCTGGACAGCTGATGGCTACAAGGGCGGGGCACTCTACTTCGCTGGCGAGGACGGTTTTGTGCGTCTGCCTGACAATGTGGCCAGGCACCTGGACAGCATGACCATCGCCCTGTGGGTGAAGCTAGACTCCAACCCCATGTGGGCCAGGGTGTTTGACTTCCAGGGCTCCAAGGGGTTCATGTACTTGACCCTCAACTCAGGGGCTCCGGCCGGGGGCACGCGCTTTTCCATCTATGTGGGCGATCCGGATACGGAACCCATTCTTACCATCCCCGCGGACACCTTTGAGCTCGGCATGTGGTATCACATCGCGGTGGTGAGCGATGCGGAGAACTACCGTTTCTACGTAAACGGGGAAGAACTGGCGTCCTTGCCCGTGACCCATAAGCCAAGCGAGATCGGTTCCGATGTGGTTATGGCAAACTACCTGGGCAAATCCCAGTTCGAGGATCCCTATTTCCACGGCTTCATGGATGAGTTCTACCTCTTCGCCGAAGCCTTGAGCGCCGAGGAAGTAGCGGCACTGATGACACGCTAAAGATAGGGAAGGTAAGCCTCCAGCCCAGCGGCTGGGGGCCATTTTTCTTGTGCGGGCAAAACAAGGTATAGGCAAGCTGCCGTGGAATAAATGGTTTGAGGACCAAGGAAGAGGAGGTTGAGGAAAATGGCTTTACTTGCTGTGATCACAACCACCGCCACCGAGGAGGAAGCCAGGGCCATTGCCCGGGCACTGGTGGACCGGGGTTTGGCTGCCTGCGTGCAGATCTCTGCCCTGGAGAGCTTTTACATCTGGCAGGGGGCAGTGCAGCAGGAGCCGGAATACAGGGTGGTGGCCAAGACCACGGAGGAGCGCTATCCAGATGTGGAGCAAACCATCAAAGAGCTGCACTCCTATGAGCTGCCGGCCATCTATGGCCTGCCCCTTCATCCTGTGTATGCACCCTATGCCGAGTGGGTGAGAACCAGTTCGGGGGGTTCCCGTTAATCGGTACCGCCTTCTGGCCTCCCGGGTTTTCGGTTGACAAACGATGGCCAAGGGGATAAGATTGAGATAATTCTGTATTTCGAATTGCGCGACAAAAGTGTTCGACAAGGAGGGTGAAAATGCGCAAGAAACGAATTGTTGTTCTCTTGGTTGCGGTTGTGCTGCTACTTGGCCAAGCGGCCGCTGCTCATCAATCCGTGGATCCCGAGTCCACCTTGATTCCCTTCCATATGCAGGTTTTGGAAAACGGTCTGCGGGTGATTGTGAAGGAAATCCCATCGTATCCCATTGCCGTGGCTAATGTTTGGGTAGGAGTCGGAGCCAAGGATGATCCAGATGGTTTGTCGGGGATGGCCCACTTCTTCGAGCACCTGATGTTCCAGGGGACACCAAGTCGGCCGCTGGGGCAGATCTGGCAGGAGACAGCACTCTTGGGCGGGGATATCAATGCCGCGACGAGTTTGGATTTCACCTTCTACTACATTGTGGTCCCTTCAGAGCACATCCGCCAGGCCATGGAAATCCAGGCAGATGCCCTCCGGAACTCCCTGTTTGATCAGGCCCAAATTGACCGGGAGCGCCAGGTCATTCAGGAAGAAATCAGCATGGTGCGGGAGTCCCTCCAAACTTATCTGCTCCATTCGTCTCTGCAGGAACTCTTCGCCGGTACCAGCTATGGCAAGCCCATTCCCGGAACTTTGGAAGATCTGGCTCGAGTCAACCGCACCGAAATACTGGATTTCTACGCCCGCTATTATGTACCCAACAATATGGTCTTGGTGGTGGCGGGCAACGTGGTGGCAGAGGAAATCTTTGCCCTGGCCCGCGAGCTCTACGGCGATCTGGAGCCGAGGCCCTTACCCCCACCGGAATACATAGAAGTGCCGATCTTGGAGAGGGTAGTGCACAAAGAAGAAGAGCGGCCGGTGCAGCAGAGCTACATCCTGCTGGCCCATCCTGTTCCCGGCATGTACACCCGGGAGGCCGCGGCCCTGGAGCTGGCTTCCGTCATTTTGGCCCAGGGGCGCGCGTCCCGCCTCTACAGGCAGCTTGTGGAAAGGGAACGGGTGGTCAACAGCATCTCCGGATGGTATGAAGGTTTTTCCCAAGTGGGCTTCTTTGTCCTCGAGGCTGAACTGGAGCCGGGACAGCGGGACCGGTTTCTGGAGATCGTCCGGGCTGAGCTGCAGCGACTCCAGACTGAGCCCGTAAGCGAAGAGGAACTGGCCCGGGCGAAAGCTATGGTCCGCAGCACCGTGGCCTTTGGCACTGAGTCCAGCCTGAACGTGGCCTTGTTCTTGGGGCAGGCGGAGCTGATGGGCGGAGCACTTTGGGCCGTGAATTACAGCGCCATGTTGGACCAGCTCACCGCCGAGGATATTCAGCGTGCCGCCCAGCTCTACTTGAGTCCAGACGGCTATGTGCACAACGAGATCAGGCCGGAGGGGGGTAATATCCAGTGAAAAGGAACAGCATAGCCCTGGTGTTGTTGGTGGTTGTCCTGGCAGCGGCTCCGGCTCTGGCCGGGGAAGCATTTCGCTACACTTACAATGTGCAGAAGGTCGTTTTGGACAACGGTGTGACTCTGCTCCTTAAGGAGAATCCCGCCTTTGACATCATCGCCCTCACCTTGCTGTCCCGGGTGGGTACCATTCAGGATCCAGCCGGTTTGGAGGGTTTGACTTACCTCACTCAGCGCAATTTGCTGTCGGGGACGGTTAACCGCACGGCGCTGGAGTTGATCACGGAATTGGAGTCACTGGGCGTGCAGCTTTTGACCGCTACCTCGCACAGTTATTCACCGGTTTTCCTCCAGGCTTTGCCCGACAGCTTCCCCCAGGCCTTTGCGATCCTTTTAGATGTTCTGAACCACTCCACCTTCCCCCCGGAGGAACTGGAGAGGGAGCGTGAGCTCACCATGGCAACAGTGCGCAGCCTGGCTGATGACCCGATCAATGCGGCATTCCTGACCTATCTGGAGACCTTCTACGGTGATCATCCCTTCCGGAATACTGCCTACGGCTCGTTGGAGGGCTTGGCCGCTGTCCGCGCCGAAGACCTGCGGGAGTGGAAGCAGTACATCTACGCTCCTGAGAACCTGGTTGTCGCGGTGGTGGGCAACTTCCACACCGAGGAGCTGCTGCCGCAGCTGGAAGCAGCTTTCGGCCCTTGGCAGCCTGGGTATGAAGGATCCTTGGTGCCCAGGGAAACCGTACCGTTTTCCCATCCACCGGAAGATCGTGAGGTTAAGGTCCAGGTGCCCATGGAAGCATCGTTTGTGATCATGGGATACCCTGCACCCGATACCTTTGACCCTGATAGTGCAGCCATGGCCGTGATCAACACGGTCTTGGGCATGGATTCCGGTTCCCGTCTCTGGACGGAACTGCGGGAGAATCTGGGCCTGGTTTATCTGGCTTTCTCCGCCTACGATGAGCGGGTGGGTCCGAGCAACTTATACGCCCTGGCCGTAACTCACCCCGCGGCGGTGGAGACGGTGAAGGAACAGATCCGGCAGCAGGTGCAGCGTTTTATCACCGAAGGGCTTACCGAGGAGGAAATCGCCGCAGTGGCCGCCCAAAGGTGGGGGGGATTTCTCATTAAGAACGAAACCAACCTGTCCCAAGCCGTGCTCCTGGCCCAAGCTGAGCTTTCTGGCCGCGGCTATGCCTGGGTGGATGCGTACATGAACTTCTTCGCCGACGTGACCCCGGAGGACATCAAGCGGGTGGCGGAGAAGTACTTCCAGCACTACACCAGTGTGGTGGTGGGACCCTAGAATCGGGACAACGGACTCGTCGGTTGCTGTGCCGGCGGGTCCTTTTTTGCCCTTTGTTGTAAAGCAAGCTTGACAATGCGCCCGGCAGGGCGTACAATGGCAATGGATGCAAAGCACACTTTACATCGAGGCTGAGGGGTGGTTCCAGTTGAAGAACAAAGTGGCAGCACTGCGCCGGGAACGGGGCATCACCCAGGAGGAACTGGCCGATGCCCTTGAGGTGTCGCGCCAGAC
The DNA here is from genome assembly GCA_002391385.1 of Firmicutes bacterium UBA3914. GTDB lineage: Bacteria > Bacillota > Limnochordia > Darwinibacteriales > Darwinibacteriaceae > DTU010. Next base: position 15,852 of record DGEY01000021.1, read on the forward strand.
CATCAGCTCCATCGAAAACGGGAGGTACAATCCCTCTCTCGAACTGGCTTTCCGTATCGCCCGGTTTTTCGGGCTGACCATTGAAGAGATCTTCCAGGAGGATGAGTACCGATGAAAAAGCAGAGGGTCCGTGAGGTGGCCGTGTTCACTTTGGGATTGGTCTTGCTGATAGTGGGCATAGCACTCTGGGAGAACAAGGTGGGCGGAGTACTTCTAGGGGTGGGAGCCGGCCTGATGGGCATGTCTGCGGCGCGGCTTTACACGGGCTGGGTTGTGGCTAAGGATCCCAAGTTGGCCAGGCAGGTGCAGATTGAGGAGCAGGATGAGCGCCTAGTCCACATCAACAGCTTCGCCAAGGCCAAGGCCTTCGACTTTCTCCATGTTCTAGTGCCGCCCTTTCTCTTGATTCTCTCCCTGGCCCGGGTGCAGCTGTGGATTGTCTTGCTGGGCGTGGCCATCTATGTGGTGGACTGGGTGGTGTATTTCTTCTTCTATGTAAAAAGGACCAGGGAAATTTAGTTCGGGAAATGCTTGGGGCAAATCCTTGGGCAGCTCCACAGATAACTAGGAGGCGACGGAAGTGAATGTGCGGGTACTCCGGGAAAACCTAATCCTCTACAGCTTGCTGCTGCTCACTGCTGTCTTGATTTACTTCGCTTTTCTTTTGGGCAGCCATATCTCCCCCCGGTACCTGTGGCTGTTGCTGCCCGGGGCGCTTGGGGCGGGACTGAGCTACCTGGAGTACCGGCGCTTGCAGCGCCGCAAGCTCCTTTCCAGACTGCGGGCCCAGTGGGGAATTCCCGAGATGAAAAAGGAACGGGACTTCGCGGCCATCGCTTCCCTTTTTGAGCAGGCGGAACGGCCGAACACGGCCCTTGATGATCGCACCTGGCAGGATCTGACCATGGACGCGGTCTTCTCCCGCCTGGACCGCACCTTGACCTGGCCGGGCATGCAGACCCTGTACCGTTTGCTGCGCCTCCCGGAGATTGACAACTTGGAGAAGCTGCGGGCCAGAAGCCGGGCGGTGACCGGTTTTGAGCAGGAGAAAAGCGTACGGGAAGCGGTGCAGGTGATCCTCAGCGGCATGGAGGGACGCCTCGGCTCCGGGCTGCCCACGCTGATCTGGAACACTCCCCAGATCACACCCCGCCATCCCCTGATCCTCTACCGGTTGATGTTCGTTTTGGCGCTGTTTTCTCCGCTGCTCTTGCTCTTCTCCCTGCGTTTTTTCCTGGTCATGGTTTTCATTTTCCAGATCAACATGTACCTGCACTTTAAGGTGCAAAAGGAGACCAAGGCCCATTTTGAAGGGGTACGGGCCCTGCGGCAGCTGATCACGGTAGGAGGCAAGCTGGCCCGCATAGATGCCCAGTTCCTCGGGGAGCTTCCCGCAGCCCTGCGCAGCGCCTTGGGACAGGTTAAGGGCTTCCGCCGAATTGTGCGCTATGTGGGGACGGAAAGCACCGATCCCCTTACCTACATGTTCCAGCAGTATTTCACCATTTTCTACCTGGCGGAAGTGCGGGGGTTTTACCGGGCGTTGGATTTCATCAAGGAAAACAGAAAGCCTCTGCAGCAGCTGTTTTTGGCCGTGGGGGAAATCGATGCCCTGCAGTCGGTGGCTTCCTACCGCGCTTCCCTGGACTACTATTGCGAACCGGAATTCACCCAAGGGCGCGGCCTGGAGCTAAAGGAGGCCTATCATCCGCTTTTGGCGGAGCCGGTGCCCAACTCCGTCCAGATCGGTGGCCGCGGCATCCTGATTACCGGGTCCAACATGTCGGGTAAATCCACCTTCCTGCGGACGGTTGGGGTGAATGTGCTTTTGGCCCAGTCCATCGCCACCTGCCTGGCCCGGAAGTACCGCGGCTGCCCCCTGCGCTTGCTTACTTCCATCGGCCGGGCGGATAATATCATCGAAGGGAAGAGCTATTACCTGGAGGAGGCCCTGAGTGTTCTGAGGGTCATCGAGGCCTTAAGTGACCGGCTGACGGCTTTGGTCATCTTTGACGAGCTCTACCGGGGTACCAACTCCGAGGAGCGGATTTTCGCGGCTAGGCGGGTTTTGGAATACCTGGTGCGGCGGAACGCCTTGGTGCTCACCGCCACCCACGACCTGGAGCTCACCAGCTTGCTGGCGGAGCACTATGACAGCTTCCACTTCAGCGAGCGGGTGGGCGCGCTGGGCCTGGAATTCGACTACAAATTGAAAAAAGGGCCGGCCACCACGAAGAATGCCATTGCCCTTTTGCGCTATTTAGGTTATCCCAAGGAAATTACCGACTAAAGCCCTAGACCAGCCTATGGCGGTGGGCATAGATGGCAGCCCGGGTGCGATCCTCCACGCCCAGTTTGCTCAGGACGTTGCTCACGTGCGTCTTCACCGTCTTGATGCCGATAAACAGTTCATCGGCGATTTCTTGGTTGGTCTTGCCCTGGGCAATGAGGATGAGCACCTCCAGTTCCCGGGGCGTGAGCTCATGGTGGGGCAGCTTTTCGCTGCCGTGATGGAGTTTGCCCACCATCTTGGCGGCAACCTTCGGTTCGATCACCGCTTCCTGCTTCACTGCCCGGCGGATGGCCTCCACGATTTCCTCGGCCTTGGCGGTTTTCAGCAGATAGCTGAGGGCCCCCGCTTCCAAGGCGGGGAAGATCAGGCTGTCATCGATGAAGCTGGTGAGGATGATAACCTGAGTTTCCGGCAGCTCCGCCTTGATCTGCTCCGTGGCCTCCACGCCAGTGCCCTCTTCCATGAGCAAGTCCATGAGGATCACATCTGGCTGCAGCTCCCGGGCCAGCCGCACCGCGGCTTTGCCGGAGGCGGCTTCGCCCACTACCTCCAGATCCTCTTCCGTTTCCAGATAGGCGCAGATGCCGCGCCTGACCATCTCGTGGTCATCAACCACCAAGACTCGGATTCTTTCCACTATTCATCTCTCCTTGCCTCTACTTCCTGGGAGATGGGAACCCTGACCTCCAGTTTGGTGCCCTGGCCGGGTACAGACAGCCACTGCGCGGTGCCGCCCATGAGGGTGCAGCGCTCCTGGATCGATCGGATGCCCAGGGACGATTGGGGTATTCTTTCCAGCACAAACCCCTTGCCGTTGTCTTCAATGACCAAAATGGCCCGGGGCGGGGTTTCTGTTACCTTGAGGGAGATGCGGACCAGATCAGCTTCCGCATGGCGCAGCACGTTGGAGAGGCCTTCCTGGGCAATGCGGTAGAGCTGGTTTTCTATGTTCTTCGGCAGGTTCACCCGGTCTAGATCCACAGCGCACTTGATCGTCTGCCTGCTTTCCAGTTCCGCGGCCAGGGAGGCCAGAGCCTGCGCCAGGCTTTCATCCTGCAGGGTTAAGGGGCGCAGCTGGAGCAGAAGGGCACGCATTTCCGCCTGGGCCCTGGTGGCAGCTTGGGAGATTTCCGCAATGAGGCCGGCGGTTTTTTCCGGGCTTTTCTCCGCCAAGCGGGATGCAGTGGCGGCCATCATGGCGATGGCAAAGAGCTGCTGACTCACGGCATCATGGAGATCCCTGGCCAGGCGCTGGCGTTCTTCGGAGATGGCCGTGATTTTAGTCTCTTGGATCAGCTGTTCGTTTTCCATCGCCAGTTTCTGGAGGGCTTCGACCTGGGCCTCCAGGCGGCTGGCCATTTCATTGAAGGCTTGGATGATCCCGTCAAATTCCGCATTTCCACTGAACGGCAGGCGGTAGTCCAGGTTACCGTAGGCCAGGTTCTTGGCCCCCAAGGTGATTTCCTCCAGTTCGCTGCGGATTTCCTTGCTGGAATAAAAGCCGCCCAAGACCGCGCTGATGGCGGCAATCACCAGGCCAATGCCCGCGGCGGTGAGGAATACCTCTGGCGAACTGGGCAGGGCCACAACTTCCGGGAACAGGAAATGGAGCAGCACGGCGCAGGCCAAAATGGCCAGGAGGCTGCTTAGGAAGTGGTAAAAAGTCCATTTGAGGCGAAAAAACCACATACCGTCACCGCCTAGCGGATCTGCCGGATGTTAATCTCCCCGATCTTCCAATGCACCTGGATGTTCACCTTTTTCGTGGCCTGATCATAACCTTCGCTCTGGATCTGCACGTAGCGCCCGCTGCCGGACTCGTGTTGGTCCAGCACGGTGATCTCCCCCAGGCCGATGCTGCACTCGGCCTTAAAGGGAAGTCCAGGGGGAAGGTAAATGCTGGCCTCACCGACATAACCCGATATGTCCAGAAAGACTTCCCGCTCAGGGATGATGGCGTGGGTGAGGTCCAGGTTGACAGTGCCGATGGAGTGGTGCAGAGTGAGATCATCCAAAACCCAACTGCCGGGGCCCCGGACAAACTCGCCCATGAACGCTCTTTTGTACTCCCGCATCTGCGTCTTTCCCCCTGGCTGGAAATGCACCTTGAAAACCGCCTTCCCTTTCTTGCCGGGGAAAAGGAGCATGATGCCCAGGATCACCAGGAACAGGGGCCAAATCAGCTTCCACGGTATGGAAGGAACCGTGATTCCAATTTTGGGTAGGAGCAGATAAACGCCCACCGTAACCACAACCAACCAAAGGGCGATTTCCCAAGAATCTTGAGAGCCTCTGCGTTCTTTGCTGATCTGGATCAGCTGCTGGAGCCCAAACCAGATCAGCACTCCGGGCCAGAGCAGAATCCAAGGAGTAAAGCCGATGATGCCGAGATTGTGCAGCAGAAAACCTATGCCAAAGATAATCAAGATTATGGGCAGCTTATAGGACATTGTCCTTCCTCCTTCAAGGCAGGGGCCGAAGCCCAAGGTAATAATTAGCTCCGCCAACGAAGAACTCCTCTAAGTCAACTCAATTCTAGCACGGTTGGGAAGCTGAAGTAACAGCCTGGAGTATGTCTGGAGCTCAGACTTGAGACGGAGAGTGAAAAAAGAAAAAGGAAGAATTCCCAAGGCGGGGTCCATGGCGAGGGAACAGGCATATGCTGGAGCAGGCGGCGCGGGAGGTGTAGAAGTCTGGCAAGGGGGGAAGATTTAGGGCACAAAAAAAGCTGGACGGGGGCTTGCATTCCCCTGCAATAAGTGCTATATTATTAAAGGCGCTGCAAGATGGGCGCCACAGCCAAGCCTTGCTCTTGAGGCTTGTTTCTTTCTGAAAGCACCTTGAAAACCAAACAGATTCTTGAACACAATTCTGTGTTTG
>DGEY01000037.1:0-2269 GCA_002391385.1 Firmicutes bacterium UBA3914
CGCTTTCCCAGTCCAGGGTGGCCAGGCGGTAACTTAGATTGTGCTGCAGGGCCAGTTCCGCCGCTTGCTCCACAGTGAGCTCCAGGGGCTGGGCCGCGGCCTTGGGGCCCGCCCCCAGGCCCAAAACCAAAGCCACCAGCACTAAAAAAGATAGGCTCCTTCGCATCTTCCGCTCCTCCCTTAAGCCTCTAGGGCAGCTTCCTGCAGGGGTCCATCGGAAACGATCTTCCCATCCCGCAGGCGCAGCAGGCGCCTTCCGTAGGCGCTCACCGCAGGGTCATGGGTCACAATTACCACGGTGGTGCCCTGCTGGTTGAGCTCTTGGAGCAGGGTCATGATCTCGGCCCCCTGGTCAGTGGCGAGATTCCCCGTGGGCTCATCCGCCAGAAGCAGGGTGGGGTTATTGGCCAGCGCCCGGGCGATGGCCACCCTCTGCTGTTCGCCCCCGGAGAGCTGGGTGGGCAGATGCTTCAGCCTGTGGGCCATACCCACCTGCGCCAGGAGCGCCTCGGCCCGCTCCCGCCTCTCCCGCCGGGGCCGGCCGGCATACATCAGGGGCACCATCACATTCTCTAAAGCAGTGAGCTCTGGGAAGAGGTTGTAGCTTTGAAAGATGAACCCAAAATGCCGGTTGCGGATTTGGGCCAGCTCCCCGTCGCGGAGCTGGGTGATATCCACCCCTTCCAGATAATAGGCGCCGCGACTGGGCTGGTCCAGGACGCCCAAAATGTTGAGCAGCGTGGATTTCCCCGAGCCGGAGGGCCCCATAATGGACACAAACTCTCCCCGCTGGATCTCCAGATCAATGCCCTCCAGCGCCTGCACCACCACATCACCCATGTAGTATTCCTTAGCAACTCCTTCCAGCCTGATCACAGCGCATGTCCTCCTTCGGACAGAATCTTGATCTCGTCCAGATGGCGAAAGGCATCGTAGGAGCTGATGATGACCTTTTCTCCCAGCTCCAGGCCACGCAGAATCTGCACCGCATTGCCCTGGAACAGCCCAAACTGGACGTCCCGCTTTTTGGCGGTACTGCCTTCGATCACATACACAAAGAGCTGCTGGCCGCTGGTCAAATAGGCTCCCCGCGGCAGGTAGAGGCTGTCTTTGTGCAGCTGCAGGTGGATACTGGCCGTAACCGTACTGTTGGGCCGCAGATGGGACACCTCTTCCAGGAAGTCCACCCGCACCAGCACCGTCGGCCCATCGCTGCCCTGCTTAGCCTGGGGAGCGATGTAGGAGACCTCTCCCGCGTATTCGCTCTGCCCCAAGCTGATGGTGACCGGGGTGCCCACCCCGAAGCGCTCGGTCTGCCCCGGGGGAACCTGCAGCTCCACCACCTGCCGGCTCAGATCCGCAAGTTCACCCAGCTCCTGGTGGGCGGTGACCACCCGGTTGCTGGGGAGTTTCAAAGAGAGAATGCGGCCGGCAAACTCCGCCGTCACTAAGAAGTTGTCGATCTTTTCCTGGGCCTTGGCCAGCTTCTCCTCGCTGATGGCGATGGTCTTGGCGATGGCCGCCTTTTCCGCCTCCTGCCTGCGGATCAGCAGTTCCAGCTCCCATTCGCTCTGGGTGATCCGGCGCTTGGCGGCCTCCACCGCCTGCTCCGCCTTTTCCAGCTCTACCCGGGGGATGGAGCCGTACTCGTAGAGCACCTTCTGCAGCTCCAGCTGTTCTTCAGCAGCCGCCAGCTGCTCCTGGGCTTCCAAAACCTTCAGGCGCTCCGCCTCCAGCTCCCGCTCGTGGATAATCTCTTTCTGGGCCAGCTCCGCCCGGGCCTCGCCCAGCTCGGTTTCGGCCGCATTTTTCTCCGCGGCGATCTCTGCCGAGTACAAACGGAAGAGGGGATCCCCCGCCGCCACGTCCTGCCCTTCCTGGACAAAGACCTCCTCAATGGTTCCGCCCACCTTGGGCGCGATAATGGCCACCTGCTCCGGGATCACCGTTCCCCTAACCGGTAAAGTCTCCAGGAAGTCCTGCAGACCCACGGAGGCGTAGGTGTAGAAGTTGAGCACAAACTCTTCTTGTTTAGGCATGAAGAAGTAGTAAGCTCCGTAGGCGATGAGCGCGATGGCCGCCAAAGTAAACAGGGCCAGGCTCAGCTGCCGCATCCTGCCCGGCGTTTTTCGCTTCTGCTGCTTACGGAGCCTTTCCGGAAGAATTGGTTCGCTCATGGGTCTGACCTCCTCCGGACGATCTTTCTGGTTTTGCCCTTCCGTTCCTGTTGTGAATTGCTGGATGAGCCCGGAAGCGGCGGGCCTGCTGC
>DGEY01000037.1:2500-16360 GCA_002391385.1 Firmicutes bacterium UBA3914
GCTGAATCCTGGCTCTTTGCCTTCCTCAGGCCAGAATCTCCTCGATTTTCTCCAGCAGCTCCTGGCTCAGTTCCACATCCACGGCCTTCACGTTGGCCTCGATCTGCTCGGGCCGGGAAGCGCCCACCAAGGCACTGGCCACATTGGGCTGCCGCAGCACCCAGGCCAGAGCCATCTCCACTAAGGTCATCCCCGCTTCTTCCGCCAGATCCTGCAGGGCATCCACCTTCTGGAGCACTCCCGCCTCCAGGAGGCCCTTGATGAACTCGTTGATCTCGGGGTTGGCCGCCCTGCTCCCTTCGGGGATGCGCCCGCCCCGGTATTTCCCGGTCAAAACCCCCTGGGCCAGTGGCGAGAAGACGATCTGGCCGATGCCATGCTTGGCGCAGACCGGGATAACTTCCTTTTCGATGTAGCGGTTGAGCATGTTGTACACCGGCTGGTTGACCACGATGCGGTCCAGGAGGTAGCGGTCGGCAATGCGCACCGCCTCTTCGATCTGGGCGGCTGTCCACTCGCTCACTCCGACGTAAAGCACCTTACCCTGGCGCACCAGATCGTCAATGGTGCGCAGCGTCTCCTCCACCGGCGTTTCCGGATCATAGCGGTGGCAGTAGAAGATGTCCACGTAATCCAGTTCCATCCGTTTGAGGCTGGCATGCAGCTGTTCGAAGACGTGCTTGCGGGAAAGGCCCCGGTCATTCGGGCCATCCCCCATGGGCCAGAAGGCCTTAGTGGTGATAATGTACGACTCCCGGGGGAAGACCCGCAGCGCCTTGGCCATCACCCGTTCCCCTTCTCCCCGCTCGTAGACGTTGGCGGAGTCGAAGGAGTTCACTCCCAGCTCGTAGGCGCGGCGGATGGTTTTGATGGCCCGCTCTTCCTCCACCGATTTGCCGTAGGTGAGCCAGCTTCCCAAGGAAATCTCACTGACCTTCAGACCAGAACGGCCTAACTTGCGGTACTTCATGGCAACAGCTCCTCTCTTCAGGATATTTCCGCAGTTTTTCCCGTAAGGGCACTGGACAGCATCAACTTGATCCGGTTCAGCTGGTTAACTTCGCTGGCACCGGGATCGTAATCTATGGCAACTATGTTACTATCTGGATAAGCATTCTTCAAGCCCCTGAGCACTCCCTTCCCCACCACGTGGTTGGGCAGGCAGGCAAAGGGCTGCATGCAGACGATGTTTTTCACTCCGCTTTCAATGAGGTCGATCATCTCCCCCGTGAGGAACCAGCCTTCCCCCGTCTGGTGTCCCAGGGAGATCAGTTTGGAAGCGGTCCGGGCCAGCTCCTGGATGAGCTTGGGCGGAGTGAAGCGCCTGCTTTTGGCCAGCACCTCCTTGGCGGTGCGGCGGTAGAGCTCAATAATGCCGATTATCAAGTTGCTGGCGGCAACCTCCAGCTTCTTGCCGGCCAAATAACGGTATCTGAAGCTGATACCGAAAAGCGAATAGAGGAGAAAATCGGTCAGGTCAGGGACCACCGCCTCCGCCCCCTCCGCTTCCACCAGGCTGACAATGTCGTTGTTGGCGGTGGGATGGTATTTAACCAGGATCTCCCCGACCAGGCCCACCCTGGGTTTGACCTGATCCACCGTTTCCAGGGAGTCAAACTCCTCCACCAGCTTCACTATGTTCTTCCTAAAGCGCTGCGGCGAGGGGGAACGCAGCGACAGCCTGCAGATTTCATTCCACTTCTCGTAAAGCAGATCCCCAGAGCCGGGCACCTTCTCGTAGGGTCTCACCCGCAGCAGGCATTTCATCAACAGATCGCCGTAGACCAGAGCCATCATACCCCTGTGGAGCAGGGGCGGAGTTAACTTAAAGCCGGGGTTCTTCTCAAAGCCCTGGGCGCTTAAGGAAAGGACCGGAATGTGCCCGTAACCGGCATCCTGCAGGGCCTTGCGGATAAAGCCTATATAGTTAGTGGCCCGGCACCCGCCCCCGGTTTGGCTGATGATCACCGAGGTTTTCTGCAAGTCGTACCGTCCGGAGTTCAGCTCCTTGAGGAGCTGCCCCACCACGATGATCGCCGGGTAGCAGGCATCATTGTTGACGTACTGCACCCCCACATCCACCGCCTCTTTGTCCAGGGCGGGACAGACCACCATGTTGTAGCCGGACAGGCGGAACGCTTCCTGCAGGAGGCGGAAGTGGATGGGTGCCATCTGGGGAACGATGATGGTATGCTCCTTTTTCATGTCCCTGGTGAAGATCCTCCGCACGTAGCGGTAGGGACTGCCCTGGGGCCTGCGGCCCTGCCGCTCCCTTTCCAGAACCGCAGCCTTCAGGGAACGCAGCCGGATTCTAGCCGCGCCCAGGTTGCTGATCTCATCGATTTTCAGGCAGGTGTAGATCTTGGAGCGGGCGCTTAAGATCTCCTGCACTTGATCGGTGGTGATGGCATCCAGGCCGCAGCCGAAGGAGTTGAGCTGGACCAGTTCCAGGTTTTCCTCATGGGCGACGAAGCTCGCCGCCGCGTACAGCCGGGAATGGTAAGCCCACTGATCCACAACCCTCAGGGGCCGGGCCACCTGGCCCAAATGGGCCACCGCATCTTCGGTGAGCACCGCCCAGCCCAGCTCGTTGATGAGCTTGGGGATCCCGTGGTTGATTTCCGGATCCAGGTGGTAGGGGCGCCCGGCCAAAACGATGCCCCGCAGACCCCGCTCTTTGAGGTAGGCCAGGGTTTCTTCGCCCTTGCGCCGCACATCTTTCCGGTAGCGGGCCAGCTCTGCCCAGGCCTTCTCCACCGCCCTCTCCACTTCCGGAAAACCTATGCCCAGGGGAGCGAACTCTTCGTGGAGACGCTCGGTGAGCCTGCGCTTGTGGTGGAAGGGCAGGAAGGGATACATGAAGGTGACCTGCCCGGTCTGGATGGGTGTGACGTTCTGCCTGATCACTTCGGGGTAGGAAACGACGATCGGGCAGTTGTAGTGATTGTCCGCCTGGGGCTGTTCCTTGTGTTCATGGGTCAGGCAGGGGTAGAAGATGAAATCCACGCCCTTTTCCACCAGATCCATGATGTGCCCGTGGGCCAGCTTGGCCGGATAGCAGACCGATTCGGAGGGGATGGTTTCCATGCCCTGTTCATAGATGGCCTTGGAGGAGCGGGAAGACAGCACCACGGAAAAACCCAGTTCAGTGAAGAAGGTGAACCAAAACGGGTAGTCCTCATACATGTTCAAAACCCGGGGAAGACCCACCCTGCCCCGCCTGGCCTTGGCGGGATCCAGGGGCTCGTAGGCAAAGAGCCGCTCATAGCAGTAGTCAAAGAGGTTGGGCAGCTCCTCTCCCCGCTGCTTCTCCCCGGCACCCCGGCTGCAGCGGTTGCCGGAGATGTGGCGCCGGCCCTGGCCGAAATAGTTGATGGTGAGCAGGCAGCTGTTGCCGCAGCCCCGGCATCGGGTGTGCCGGGTTTCCAGGGACAGCTCCTCCAGCGCCCTGCGGTCCAGCAGCGTAGAACGGTGTCCCGGGGTCCATCTCTCCCTGGCAATGAGGGCAGCTCCAAAGGCGCCCATGAGCCCCGCGATATCTGGTCTGACCACTTCTCGCTGGGCCAAGCGCTCAAAGGCCCGCAGCACGGCATCGTTGTAGAAGGTTCCCCCCTGGACCACCACTTTGCGGCCCAGGTCAGTGGCGCTCCGCAGCTTGATCACCTTGTACAGCGCGTTTTTGACCACGGAATAGGCCAGGCCCGCGGAAATATCGCCCACAGTCGCCCCTTCCCTTTGGGCCTGCTTGACCCGGGAGTTCATGAAAACCGTGCAGCGGGAGCCCAAATCCACGGGCTCGGAGGCAAAAAGGGCTTCCTGAGTAAACTCTTCGATGCTCAAATTCAAAGAATGGGCGAAGGTCTCCAAAAAGGAACCGCAGCCCGAAGAGCAGGCTTCATTGAGCAGGATCTCATCGATGGCCCCATCTTTGATGCGCAAACACTTCATATCCTGGCCCCCGATATCCAGGATGAAATCAACGCCGGGCAGGAAGAAGTCCGCGGCCTTGTAGTGGGCCACCGTCTCGATCTCTCCCAGATCTACCTGCAGCGCGGCTTTGATCAACCCTTCGCCATAGCCCGTCACCGCGGAGTTGGCGATCCAAGCGCCATCAGGCAGGGCAGCGTACAGCCCCAGCACCGCCTGGCGCACGGATTGCAGGGGCTTGCCTTTGTTACTGCCGTAATAGGTGTAGAGGATGGAACCCTCCTCGTCGATGAGCACCGCTTTGGTGGTGGTGGAGCCCACATCCAGCCCCAAGAAGCACCTGCCGGAAAACCCAGCCAGATCGCGCCTGGCCGCGGCATGCCGGCCGTGCCGGGCTCTGAACTCCGCCAACTCTTCCCCACTGGAAAAAAGGGCTGGCAGCCGCAGTGTCTCCTCCATCTTCACATCCTGGGCCCCCTTAACCCGGGCCATCAGGGCAGAAAAAGGCACGGGATTGCTCCCCAAGGCAGCGAGGGCGGCTCCCACGGCGATGAACAGCTGGGAGTTCTCCGGAAAGATGGCCTGACCATCTTTGAGCTGTAAGGTCTCCACGAACCGCTTCCTCAGCTCTGAGAGGAAGTACAGGGGGCCGCCTAGAAAGGCCACGTTGCCCCTGATGGGCCGGCCGCAGGCCAGGCCGCTCACCGTCTGCACCACCACCGCCTGGAAGATGGAAGCGGCGATATCCTCCGGGGCAGCCCCGTCGTTCAAAAGGGGCTGGATATCGCTCTTGGCGAACACCCCGCAGCGGGCTGCGATGGGATAGATGATCCGATGCCCCTTGGCCAGTTCGTTGAGGCCCGCGGCGTCGGTCCGCATGAGCACTGCCATCTGGTCAATAAATGCACCGGTGCCCCCGGCACAGATGCCGTTCATGCGCTGTTCTACCCCGCCGCGCAGAAAAGTGATCTTGGCATCCTCTCCACCCAGCTCGATCACCACATCCGTCTGGGGGTAAAAGGCTTGGATGGCCTGGGTGCCCGCGATCACTTCCTGCACAAAACTCACGCCTAGATGCTCCGCCACGGCAATCCCGCCGGAGCCGGTGACGGCCACGGTCACATCATCTTCCTGAAACTGCTCATACGCCTGGGTAATCAGGCTCACAACCACCTCTCTGATCTCGGCGTAGTGCCGCTGGTACCTGGAAAAGAGTACCTCGAGGTTTTCATCCAGGACAACCAGTTTGACGGTTGTGGAACCCACATCGATGCCCATGTGCACTACTCTGCCCAACCACAAGTGCCTCCGTTTCTGCGAAATCCCTAACAAGCATAGTATGCTGCGCGGCCTGGAAAACCCTTCCTAAGGGGTTCACTCAGCACTGGGAGTGTCGGATTCCAGCGCTCCAGCTCCCCGCCTTTATTGATTGAATTATCTCTCCATCTGTATTCTCCTTTAATTTTTCGGTTTAGGAACAGAACTCCCTTACGGAAAAGAGCCGATCCCGGAAGATCGGCTCCTTAGAGTTCCAACTCGTTTTTACTGCCGCGCATAGGCCGCGATGGCGTCCCGGAGAAACTCCGCTGCCCCTTGCCCTGCTTGGTCGTCGTAGTAAGCGGCGAAGCGCTCGTCGGCCACGTACATCTCCGCCAGGCCCGCATGGGCCTCCTTGGAGTAGGTGGGCCAGAAGAAACCGAGCCACTTGCGGTGCAGCTCCGCAATCCTCCATCCCGCGGGCCCCGTGGGATCCTCCTTGCCCACCGCTGCTGCCAGGGAGTCAATAATCTCCTTGCTCAGCCGCTCCACCTCCGCGTACTCCTCTTCAGTGAGGTTCATGAGCTTGGCGTTGGAAGCATCCACCGCTTCAGCGCCCCACCTCTCCCGGGCCTCCTTGCCATACTTCTCCTCGTTTTCCCTGATCAGCTTTTCCTTAAAGCCCCGGAACCTGTCTTTGTCCTCCATGGGTGTTCCTCCTTCCAGAGCAGCTAGAGTCTGGTCCACGTTTTGGAGCAGCAGATCCAGCTGCCTTCTTTTTTCCAGAAGGCGTTCACGGTGTTGGCGCAGGGCCTCCTTCTCGTCAAAGTGAGGTGCATCCATCAGTGCCTTGATGGTCTGCAGATCCACCCCCAGCTCCCGGTAAAAGAGGATCTGCTGCAGACGCTTCACCTCTGCCGGCCCGTACATCCGGTAGCCTGCCTCGCTTACCCAGGCGGGCTTGAGCAGATCGATCTGATCGTAATAGCGGAGGTTGCGGCCGCTGACCCCTGCTAGATCACCCAACTGCTTCACTGTGTACTCCATGAACTCACCTCCCAAGAAAAGTATAAACCTTGACGTTACGTCAAGGTCAAGGGGAAAAACAAAGCGTACTGCGATCATTTCTGCCTTTCCCTTTTCTCGGCTTCCATCCTCTCCTGGAAGTGTTTGAGATGATCGTGATCAGCACTCATGATCTCCGAGACGAGCTGTTGGCTTTGGGGATCAAGTTCGTCAATGCGGTCTTCGTAGGCGTGGATGCCTGTATCTTCCCCTGCGTAGACCTGTTGCAGCAGATGGGAGGGGCCCCTGAGGGCGTTGATTTTGGCCCAGATGCCCGCCATGGTTCCCGCCAAACCCGTCTCCGTCTCGGGAATCCCACCCAGTTCCCTGATGCGCTGGGTCAAGAGCCTGGCATGTTCTTCGTGATCCGCGGCAAACTGCTGCAAAAGGGCCCGGACATGCTCATCGCCCTGCAGGGCTTGGGTTTCCTTGTAGATTTTCATGGCCATGAGCTCACCCTTAAGGAGTTCGTTGAGAGTATCGATATAGCTTTGTTGTTTTGAATGTGTTGTCATCTTTCTTCCCCCATCTCTTTTCGGTTAGTGTGTGGTTAAGAAAGCCCCACCATGCCGAGCCACCTTGGAAGAAGACGGTTGAGAAAGATTGACAGCTCCTCCCCGCTAACGTAAGATCTCAGTACAGCTACGGAAGCGAGGTGGCATCATGATCCGCATTGTCAACGACCATACCGATCCCAGGATCAACTTGGCTGTGGAAGAGTACGCCCTCAACTACCTGGATCCTGGGGAAGAATACGTGATTCTCTGGCAGAACGAACCCACGGTGGTGATCGGGCGCAACCAGAACACCCTGGCGGAGGTGAACGGCCCGTTTATCAAGGAGCGGGGCATCCACGTGGTGCGGCGCCTCTCCGGCGGCGGTGCAGTGTACCACGATTTGGGCAACCTCAACTTCACCTTCATTGTGGACGCGGAAAAGGAGCGGGTGAGCAACTTCGAGTACTTCACCCGGCCGGTCATCCAGGCCCTGGCCAGCCTGGGCGTGCAGGCCGAGTTTTCCGGCCGCAATGATATTACAATTGACGGCAAGAAGTTCTCCGGCAATGCCCAGTACTGGTCCAAAGGCCGCCTGCTCCACCACGGTACCATCCTCTTCAACTCCGATCTAGCGGTGGTGCAGGAAGCCCTGAATGTGAAAGTGGACAAGCTCCAGTCCAAGGGTGTCAAGTCTGTGCGGAGCCGGGTGACCAACATCTACCCCTACCTTAAGACCCCCATTACCATCGAAGAGTTCAAGGAAGTTTTGTGGCAGTACCTGATCCCGGGGGGAGGTCAAGAATACGTTCTCAGCGCTGAGGAATGGGCCGTGGTGCACAAGATCAAAGAAGAGCGCTACGCCCGCTGGGACTGGAATTACGGCGCTTCGCCCGAGTGCGAAATAGAGAAGGAGGCCCGCTTCACAGGGGGTAAG
Source organism: Firmicutes bacterium UBA3914 (assembly GCA_002391385.1). GTDB lineage: Bacteria > Bacillota > Limnochordia > Darwinibacteriales > Darwinibacteriaceae > DTU010. Next base: position 10,181 of record DGEY01000037.1, read on the forward strand.
TTGGAGCTGAAGTTCAACGTGCGGGACGGTCTCCTGCAGGATCTGCACATCTTCGGCGACTTTTTCGGCCGGAGGGACGTGAAGGAACTGGCCGCAAAGCTCAACGGCACGCAGTACCGGGAAGAAGCAGTTCGAAAGGTTCTAGCTGAAAGCGAATTTGGCGAGTACTTCTTCAATATCACCAGGGAAGAATTCCTCCAGTGCCTGTTTGACTAGAGTCGGTGAGGTGTTCCCAGGGAGAATAAGGCGGTGACCCAGCGGTGCTCTACTTCGCCGAATCTCTAAGGAAAGGCCATTAAAAAGGCTCCCCTTGCTCTGGAGCTAGCCAGCGCCGGGGAGCCTCTTTTCTTTTCCCGCCTATTTCTTCTTAAACACGTGAATCGCCTGGCCCAGGGCCGCATGGGCCGCCTCCATAACCGCCTCGGAGAAGGTGGGATGGGGATGGATCGCCCTGGCCAGTTCATGGACGGTGGCTTCCAGCTCCAGGGCCAGTACCGCTTCGGAGATGAGATCCGTGGCATGGGCCGCGACGATGTGTACCCCCAGCACTTCCCCGTATTTCCCATCGGCCACGATCTTGATCAGACCCTCCGGTTCTCCTTCGGCCAAAGCCCTGCCGTTGGCGGCCAGGGGGAAGCTGCCCACGATAACCTCGTGTCCGCGGCGAATGGCTTCCTGTTCCGTAAGGCCCACCATGGCCACCTCCGGGAAGGTGTAGATGCACGCGGGCACCCGGGCGTAGTCTATCACCGCACTGCCCCCTAAGATGTTTTCCACCGCGACCAAACCTTCCGCGGAAGCGGCATGGGCCAGCATCTGCCGCCCGTTCACATCGCCGATGGCGTACACGCCGGGGATGCTGGTTTCCAGGCGGTCGTCGGTGCGGATGGCACCCCGTTCCAGTTCCAGGGGCAGTTTGGAAACCGCGTTCAAATTGGGCCTCCTCCCCAGGCTCACCAGGACAAGATCACCTTCGAATACCCGGCTCTCCCCTTTGATCTCCGCCGTAACCCGGGAACCGTCAAAGCGCTGGATATCTGCTCCATTGTGGATCTCCACGCCCTTTTTCTGCAGCAGCCGCTCCATGTACCGCTGCAGGTCGGCATCGAGGCTCCCCAACACGGTGAATTTTTCCAGAACGGTTACCTGGGAACCTAGGGCGTTGAACAGAGCGGCAAATTCCATGCCCACAACTCCCCCGCCCACGACAACCAGCCGCTCCGGGATCTTCTTCAGCTTCAGGGCTCCCGTGCTGGTAACCGCGGCTCCGCTGTGCAGCGCTTCCTGCAGGCCGGGGATGGGGAGCACTGCGGGGCTGGAGCCGGTGGCGATGATCAGATGCTCCGCGGAGATCTTCTCCCCGTTGACCATGACGGTGTGGGGGTCCAAAACATCTCCCCAGCCCCGCACAACTTCCACTCCGTTCTGCTGGAGCAGACCCTTGACCCCTGAGTTGAGCTGCTTGACCACGCCGTCTTTGCGTTTCTGCATGGCGGCCCAGTCGATGCTCACCTTCCCCTCCACCTGCACTCCGAACTTCTCGGAGCCGAGGATGTCCTGATACACCCGGGCGCTTTTGAGCAGGGTCTTGGTGGGGATGCACCCTTCATTCAGGCACACCCCGCCCAGTTCACCGGCTTCGATCAGTACAGTCTTGGCCCCCAGCTGTGCGGCGCGGATGGCGGCCACATAGCCGCCGGGACCGCCGCCCACTATGGCAATTTTGTAGCGTGACATCTTTTTTCCCCCCTAACTCAGCAGGAGCAGGACCGGCTGCTCCAGATAGGCCCGGAGCTTGCGCATGAACCTGCCTGCGCTGCCTCCGTCAATGAAGCGGTGGTCAAAGGACAGGGTCACAGGGAGGATGTGGCGGATGGCGATCTGGTCGTCTTCGCCCACCACAGGCCTTTTGGTGATGGCACCGATTCCTAGAATCGCTGCTTCGGGATGTTTGATCACCGGTACCCCTGAAAGGGCCCCCACTGCGCCGTAGTTGGTCAGGGTAAAGGTGCCCCCCTGGATTTCCTGCAGGGAAAGGGTCCGCTCCCGGGCCTTTTCCGCCAAGCTCTGCACTTCCCTGGCCAGCCGCAGTAGTCCCTTCTGATCCGCATTCTTGATCACGGGAACCAAAAGCCCCTCGGGGGTGTCCACGGCGATGCCCAGGTTGTAGTACTTCTTCAGCACAATCTCCTCGGTCTCCGCCGAGAAGGAAGCGTTGAAAATGGGCAGTTCCTGAAGGACGAGGGCAGCTGCTTTGATGATGAAGGGCATGTAAGTGAGCTTGACGCCTTCCCGCTCAGCCCAGACCTTAGCTTCCCTTCTGAAGTTCACCAGTTCCGTGACGTCGATTTCGTCCATGACCGCGGCATGGGGAATCTCCCGCTTGGATAGGGCCATGTTCCTGGCCACCGTCTTGCCCAGGGTGGTTAAGGCCACCCGCTCTTCTCCGCCGGACGTTTGGGCCCCGGCGGGGGCTGGCGCTGGGGGCTGGATTGGGGAAGCGGGAGCTGCAGTTTCAGCCTGGCTCGCCTGGGGGGCGGGCCGTTTCTGGCCGTTGGCCGCCTTGAGGATATCTTCCTTCATCACCCGGCCCCCGGGGCCGCTGCCGACAAGGGTATTGATATCCACCCCCAGCTCCTTGGCCATCCGGCGGGCCACGGGGGTGGCCAGGGCTTTGCGCCGGGGAGGTTCCTGGGCCGCCGCCTCATGCTCGCTGCTGGTGGCCAGGACATGATCGGAGGTTTCCAGGGCACCCACCACCGCCGCGTTATCCTCCGCCACAGGTTCAGCCTGCGGGCGCGGCGCCTTGGCGCCGGCTTCACCGATCTGCACCACCACATCGCCCACGTTGATCGTATCCCCCACTTCACCAAACCTGGCCAGGATGGTGCCGTTTGCCGGTGAGGGAATCTCTGCGTTCACTTTATCCGTTTCCACGAGGAAGAGGGAGTCGCCCTCCTTAACCTCTTGGCCTACTTCCACAAACCACTTAAGAATCACACCTTCGGTAATCCCTTCCCCGATATCCGGGAATCTGAATTCCAGCACGGCTGACCCTCCTCGCCTTTAAAAGTTTGCCACCTGGCGCAGACCGGCGGCCATGCGCTGGGCATCCATGAAGTAGTGGTGTTCGCCCCGGGGCAGGGGAATGGTAATGTCAAAGCCCGCCAGGCGCAGGGGCGGCGCCTCCAGGTAGAGGAATGCCCCTTCGTTGACCAGGGCCACCAGTTCTGCTCCGGGCCCGAAGGACTTGGCCGCCTCGTGCACCACCGCAAACCTGCCGGTCTTCTTCACCGATTCCAGGATGGTCTCCCGGTCCAAAGGAGAGATGGTGCGCAGGTCGATCACTTCGGCGTCGATTCCCTCAGCCTGGAGCAGTTCAGCGGCTTTCAGCGCTTCGTGGAGGTAGGCACCCCAGCTCACCACGGTCAAATCGCTGCCGGGCTTGACCACCTTGGCTTTGCCGATGGGAATGGTGTAATCCTCCTCGGGCACTTCCTGCCGGAAGGCTCTGTAGAGCTTGGAGGGTTCCAAAAAGATCACAGGATCATCGTCCCGGATGGCCGACAGGAGCAGCCCCTTGGCATCATAGGGCGTAGAGGGCACCACCACTTTCAGGCCGGGGATGTGGCCGAAGAAGGTATCTAAGCTCTCCGAGTGATGCTCCAAAGCCTTAATGCCGCCCCCATGGGGCATGCGGATGACCATGGGCAGGTAGCGCTGGCCCCGGGTGCGGTTGCGCATCCTGGCCACATGGGAGATGATCTGGTTGAAGGCCGGGTAGACAAAGCCGGAAAACTGGATCTCCGCCACCGGCCGCAGCCCATTTAAGGCCATGCCCACCGCGGTGCCCACAATGGCCGACTCGGCCAGGGGCGTGTCGAAAACCCGCTCCTCGCCGTATTTTTTCTGCAGGCCCACGGTGGCCCTGAACACGCCTCCCTCAACCCCCACATCTTCGCCGAAGACCACCACCCGCTCATCCTGGGCCAGGGCCAGGTCCAGGGTATGGTTAATCGCGGTGATCAGGTTCATAAGGGCCATTTAGTCCACCTTCCCTTCTAGATACTGGAGATACTCCTCGTACTGCTCACGGACGTGGGCAGGCATTTCCTTGTAGGTGTACTTGAACAGATCCTCCACCCTGGGCTCGCCCTCCGCCTCAACCTGGCGGAACACCTCCAGGGCGTAAGCACCGTACTCCTCGTAAAGGGCCAGATCCTGCTCTTCGCTCCAGAGACCCTTGCTGATCAAGTAAGCCTTCATCCTGCCCAGGGGGTCCCGGGGCTTCCAGGCTTCCACTTCGCTGTCCTCCCGGTACTTGGTGGGATCATCCGACGTGGTGTGGGCGCCCAGGCGGTAGGTGTAGGCTTCGATCAGGGTCGGGCCTCCGCCGGAGCGGGCACGCTCAATGGCCTCCTTAACCGCCGCGTACATGGCGAAAAGGTCATTGCCATCCACCACCATGCCGGGGATGCCTGCGGCCACCGCCTTCTGGGCTATGGTCTTGGCTATGGTCTGCTTGGTCCTGGGCACGGAGATGGCATACTGGTTGTTCTGGACGATAAAGACAACGGGAGCATTGAACACCCCGGCGAAGTTCAGCGCCTCGTTGAAATCGCCGGTGGAAGTCCCGCCATCGCCGATATATGCTACGGTTACGTCGTTTTCACCTTTGATCTTGGAAGCCATGGCCACCCCCACTGCATGATGCAGCTGGGTCCCGATGGGCACGGCGATGGGCAGTACCCTCACTCCTTCTGGAAAATGGCTGCCGTACTCGTTGCCGTACCAGTAGAGGTAGACGGTCTTCAGGGGAACTCCCCTGTAGAGCCAAGCACCAAGTTCCCTAAAGGCCGGAACCAGCCAGTCGTTTTTCGCCATGGCCGCGGCCGGCCCCACCTGGGCCGCTTCCTGCCCAGTGTTGGGGGCATAGGTGAGCATGCGCCCCTGCCTCTGCAGCTGCAGCGCCTTGTCATCCGCGGCTCTGGTGAGCACCATGGTCTTGTACAGTTCCAGCCACTCTGCGTCGGAGAGGGCGGGCATCAGTTCCGGTTCTTTCACGACTCCATTCTCATCCAGGATCTGCAGCATCCGCCCGGAGAGGGCATCGTAGTCCCGGATCAGCTGAGCGGTATATTCTTGAATCAACACAGCAACCCCACCTTTCCGGCTTAATTTATTAGTTGGTCGCTTAGTTTTAGCATAGCAGATGTGAGAATGGTTTTCAATCTCATTCAGCCAGGAAAGCCCTTCTTTACAATTTCTTTCCAAATACAGCAGGAAAAGGCTTGGACAGGCGCGCAAACACCCCCAAAACGGGGGTGCCGCCAGCGTCTAGATCTGAATCGTATGTAGATCCAACTCATTCCGGTATTTCCTGGTGATCCAGGGTGAACTCGATGATCAAATATCCATCGTGATTGTCGTATTTGAAAGTATACACTTTGCCGTTGAACTCCCGTTTGATCTGGGCCTTGGGGTTCTCCCTGACCAGCGCTGCGCGGGTATAGATGGTCCTTTTCTCCGCGTTGGTCAGAGATTCATCATCGAGTTCCTGGTAGATTTGGTTTATGGTGCGGTCGTTGTAGCCCATGACCACCACTTCCTCCGCGGCCGCATCAAACTCCTCCCTGCTGATCTCCCCCTCGAAGAACTTGTAAACGAACTGGACAGCATGCTCATAAACCGCCAGGTTGCAGGGGGAGTTCTCCCAACCATACCCCCTGTCGCCGAATTTCACCGGGAGCCTAATGGTCATGACGTTGTCCGCCAGCCTAGGTATCTTCACAGAGTGCACCATAGAGTATTTCTGCAGCTGGGGATCGACTAGGCAAGAATACAGCCCCGGCGCTACCCGGGCCCACCTCTGCCCTTGGGCGAAGGTCACATCGCCCATGGGAAACTCGTGGATGGTATTGTGCTTGTACTCGTCCGTTTTGTAGAATTCTATCCACTCCCCTTCGCTGAACTGGACGATTTTCTCCCGGCTCTGCTGCAGCGCTTTGACGGAGAACTCATCGTTTCTGGCGGCGGCGTTGGCGATGGACTCATCAAAGGCCGCCAGGATCGTGGCCCGCCAGCCTTCGCCAACCTCAGCCAGAACCTCATCCCTGATCTCCCTCAGCCTCTGCAGCAGGTACATCTTTTTCCGGCCGTACCGCTTGATCTCCTCGTAGC
>DGEY01000037.1:16527-29761 GCA_002391385.1 Firmicutes bacterium UBA3914
CCTGGGGGATCGGCCGGAAACCATCCGCAGAGCCTCCGCCGGAACATCCCGCAAGTAAGCCGGAGAGAATGAGCAGCACCGGGAGGCAAAGTCCCGCTCCTCTTTTGGTCAAATCCTCCCATCTCCTCTCCCATGCCTTGCTGCCCACATTCCACGCCTGGAAAAAATACCCTTTATTTATCCCACCCAAACGGCAGACAACAAAAAAGCCCCGGGTTTAACCCAGGGCCCTGCGCCGCGCCAAGGTGCGCAGCTGCCGCAGGAAGTTAGGCCGGCGAACTGGCTGCGGTGTTTTCTTTTTGATCTGGTTTTCCAGGAGGTAGTGGAAATAGGGGCTGTTTTTCTCAGGGTAGCTTTGGGGAGTGCGCACCAGCCTGAAGAGCTGGTCCCGGTTGGCCGCCTCACCCGGCCTGAGCCCCCGTTCCCTAAACAGCCGCACGGCCACCTCGTAGCCCCGTTCGATCATCTCGGGAATATACTCCACCTCAAAGGTCCCGATGTTGTAGATCAATGGATTGATGGTGATCAGCCTGCTGCGCACCAGCGCCCGATCCTGCAGCCGGTCTTTATACTGCGCCCAGATCATGATATCCAAAGACTGGCTCAAGATCTCCAGGGGGCCTTCCGCCAGAATCGAATCCCGGCGCATGCCCGCATAACCCATGTTCACTCCCAGAACCCGCCCGGCGCCGCCCAGGCGCACGGCAACGTTCAAGGGATAGCCGTCCCTCAGCCCGCCATCCACGTAGCAGTCCTCGTCCTGGGCAAAGGCCGCGGGGACAAACACCCCGGGGATGCTGATGCTGGCCCGCACCGCTTGGGCAATGGTGAGATCATCCCGCAGGAGATATCCCCCGTATTCCCCGTTGTCATCGGGAGTTAAGCCTAAAGCTCGGTAGTCGCAAAACACGGTGGGCTGCCCGTTATTGAGGTTCACCGCGGGGATCAACAGCTGACACTTCTTAAGGTCCTGGAACCGCCCTATAGGCAGGCTCTGGGCAATGATCTGCTCCAGGGACCGGCCCCGGACAATCCCCGTGAGCCTGCGGAAATCCCAGGTCAGCAGGGCTAACACCGCGCCGGGCCAGTTCAAATCCACAATTCTGCCCTTGGCCCTGCTGTATTCCTGAAACAAACCCTCTAGTTCCCCGGCGCTGAGCCCCGCGGCATAGAGGGCCGCGACGATGGAACCGCCGGAAGTGCCCACCACCAGATCGGGCTCTAGATCGTATTCTTCCACTGCCTGCAGCACACCTACCTGGGCAGCGGCGCGCACGCTGCCTCCGGAAAGAACCAGTGCTAGTTTCTCGCTCAACTTGCAGCCTCCTTCACAGCCTAAGTTTGCTTGAGATTTGGGGAAGCAGGCTCGGCACAGATCAGGGGAAAAGGACTAGCAGAACTTGGTCAACATAGTGTATGTACCAGACCTCCGCCCGGTCCCTATAATGCAATTCCAAACATTCTGTCAATTTTGGCCCTAAAAGGACCCGCCCTGCGGGCCTAAAAGCCTAAAAGGTTGTGCTGGTAAACACCGCGGGACGGGGCATGAGGCTGATGCGGTCCAGGGGCCAGTAGCGCCAGATAGCGCGCCCGATGATCAGCTCCCTGGGCAGAAATCCCACCCGGCTGAAACGGCTGTCTTCGCTGTTGTTGCGGTTATCGCCCAGGACGAAATAAGTACCCTCGGGAACGATCTGGGGAGCGAACCCGATGCGGGCCGGCGCCAAGGTGTAATCCTCCTCTATGGGCTGGTCGTTGATGTAGACCACACCTTGAATGATGGCCACTTTGTCACCGGGCAGGCCGATCACGCGCTTGACGAACTGCTCGCTGGGATTGGACGGGTTCTTGAAGACGATGATCTCGCCCCGGGAAGGCTCGACAAAGCGGTAAGAGATCTTATCAACCAGAAGCCTCTCTCCGTGATGCAGCGTGGGCAGCATGGAATCCCCGTTCACGGTGTAGGCTCTAGCAATGAAGATCATGATGAAGGCGGCTATGATAATTGCGGAACCCAGGGTTTCCACAAGTTCGCGCAGCTGGCTTTTTGGTTTTCTGTGGACTACTGGTTTCAACCCGTTTACCTCCAAGGCTGTAGCTGAATGCATCCATATGAGAGTTCCACGTTGCGGGGGTAAATCCTGCCTAGTTTCCCCCACTGGACCCTGGAAACGGAATCCAGTTCAAAGTTCCCAAAAACAGGACTGGCGCACTTGCTTGTACAGCCGCACTGATTCCTGGAAGAGCCGCTTGTCCCGCTTGTCCAGGGCCTCATCGATGCGGGCCTTGAGGGCAATACCCCAAAGGACCAACTCCGCCTGCTCCCTAAGGAAGGAGGCAAAGCCCGCAGCCAGCTCCGGAGGGACGGCCTCGTTGGGCACGGCAACTTCGGCATACCAATCGGGCGTGTCCCCATGGAAGACAAGCTGCACATGGAGGAGCCCGCAGTAGCTCTGCAGGGCTTCCCAGGCCTGCGCAGGGTCGGTAAGGCAGAGTTCTGTGGTCTTCTGGGTTTTGCGCAGAAGCCCGCCATTTACCAGGATCAGCTGCTCCGACTCGCTGCCCAGGCTCAGTTCAAAGGGTATTTCCTCACTGCCCAACTGCGAGACCACCATGGTGTTGGGCAGGTAATCCCTGGTGGTGACAAAAACCAGCCGCTGAAGCTGGGCTGGCTCCGCCCAGATCCTGGCCAGCAGCTTCCGGCAGCCCTCGTCTTTCAGGGGAGCTTCGCAAAAACGGCGCAGCGCATATTCTTTGTGAATGACCATCTCGCCCCTCCTTGCAGAGAAGATCACTACACTATATGCGCGCGCCGCCTAAGAATGCAGGTGCAGGGTGAGCCCGTCATAGGCCAGGTGAATTCCCGGGGGAAGGCTGCTGCTCACCTTGCTGTGTTCCAGGAGATGGGAAATGTGGGTGAAATAGGTTTGTTTGGGCTGAAGCTCTCTGACCAAGGCCAGGGCCTGGTCCAGATGCATGTGGGCAGGGTGGGGGTTGAAGCCCACCACACCCAGGATCAGAAGATCCAGATCCCGCAGAAGTTCCAGTGATTCAGGGGGGATGCGGCTGCAGTCGGTGATGTAAGCTAGCTTCCCGATGCGGTAGCCCAAAATGGGCAGGGCATCGTGGAAGATGGGAATGGGCTCCACCAGGACATTCCCCACCTGGAAGGGCCCTTCCACCACGATGGTTTCGATCCAAGCCCGGTCCTCGTGGCGCTTTTTTTGGCGGAAGATATAGGCAAAGACTTCCCGCAGCTCAGCAATGGTGGGGGCGTTGCCGTACACGGGAACGTGCTTGTTGGTCAGGCGGCTGAAGACCCGCAGATCATCGAAGCCAAAGACGTGATCCGCGTGGCAGTGGGTGTAGAGCACCGCATCAACCTGGCGCAGACCTGCCTGCAGGGCCTGCAGGCGGAACTCGGTGGCGGTGTCAATCAAAAGGCTCGTCCCCTTCCAGCGCAGCCACAGGGAACTGCGGGTGCGCTTGTTTTTGGGATCCTGACTGGTACACACAGGGCAGGTGCAGGTTAAGACGGGGACGCCGTAGGATGTGCCGGTACCCAGGAAGGTGATCTGCATATTACCATCCTTTCCCTCCTTGACCAGAACGCTTGTTCTGTATTATAATTTAGGCGAACAGATGTTCCGGAGGAGGAGTGTCATGATCGTTTACTGTGGCTTGCGCCACTTTTATATTCGCCATTTTCAGCCGCCTGCGGAAGCGCAGGACGCATACTTTATTCTAACACACAAAAGGAAGGTCTGGGACTTCTCCCCTGAACTGAAAGACCACGGCTTCTCCATCCACAGCAGCAGCCAGAGGGTCCTGCAGCTGGATAAACCGGTGCTCACCTTCGCCATCGAGCTGGCTGATTTCCTGCCCGCTGCCCACGGCTGGCATGAGTTTTCCCGTCAGTACACCGACGAACTGGAGGTGGAATATCCCCACGCCTGGTATCTGCGCTTTGCCCAGCCAGCCATTTTCCAGCAGTTCCTCCTGGATTTTGGGGAAAAGCTGCGCCAGGAAAACTGCGAGGGCATTTGGGGCGCGGGGCAGAGCAAACTGGTGGCGAAACTAGCCGCGCACAACCTCAGCGGCTGGGAGCGGGTGGTTCCCGCGGAGCAGACAGCGAGCTTTCTGCAGCGCATCCCCCTGCACCGCCTGCCCCTGGACGAACTGGACGCCTTGGAAAAGCTGGGCGTCAAGACCGTGGGCCAGCTGGCGGAAATACCCCTGGCGGAGCTGGGCAGCCAGTTCGGCCCCAGGGCCCAGATCCTGCAGCAGCTGGGCCGGGGTGAAGATCTGGTCCCCTTCCAGGCCCAGCAGATCCAAAAATGCAGCTGGTCCCTGGACTGCACCACCCTGGAAGGATTTCTGCGGCCCCTGCTCCCCCACGAGCTCCGGCCCTATCTGCAGCGGGGTATGGAAGAGCTCGCGGCCGCCCTAAGGGAGCAGCACAAGGTCGCGGGCCAGCTGCAGCTGACAGCCCAGCTGGCCCAAGGTCCGCCCCTGGAAAAAAGCCGTCTCTTTAAAGAGGCTTCGGCCGATGCCGGGCTGTTCCTGCGGGCTGTGGAGAGCCTGCTGCCGGCGGAGCCCCTGGCCCAGCTCACGGTGGTACTCAGCAGGTTAGAGCCCTCCGCGGCCGCGCAGCTGAGCATGTTTTGGGAACCGCAGGCGCCCAGGCCCCTGGAGGAAGAGCTGGCGCCCCTCACCCAGAGAGGGGTAGAGCTTCCCCGCCGGGAGCGGCTGCTGCTGCTCTGGAGGGAGTGCTTCACATGAGCAAACTGGTCAACCAGCCCATTGAGCTTAAGTTTAGAGGGAGTTTTCCCGCGGCCTTCCACTTCGGCCGGGAGTTTAAAATCAAGTACATCTTAAACCACTGGCGGGAAGGGGGCCAGTGGTGGCTGGATGAACCGGAGCTCTTCGTCTATGAAGTGCTCACCGACAAATGCCGCTGTGAGCTGCATTTTCTACCCGAACTGGAGCAGTGGATTCTCTACCGCTTGACCGATTAAGGGAGGGGTCAGCATGTTTGTGCACCTGCATGTCCATTCTCCCTATTCTTTTCTCGACGGTGCCTCCTCGCTGGAGGCACTGCTGCACCAAGCGGACCAGTGGGAAATGCCGGCCCTGGCCATAACGGATCACAGCAATGTCAGTGCCGCGGTGGAATTCCACAAGCTCGCCCAAGGGCTTGGCATCAAGCCCATCCAAGGGGCGGAGATCACCACCGAAGACGGGACCCACCTGACGCTGCTCGCGGAAAACAGCACCGGCTACCAGTCCCTGTGCCGGCTGATCACCGCGGGCTTCGCCCGGGGCTCCCGGCACCAATGCCTGGTGCCCTGGGAGGCCCTGCGGGAAAATGCCCGGGGGCTGATTGCCCTCAGCGGCTGCCACCATTCAGGCACCGCCCAAGCCCTGCTGCGCCGGGACTACGCCCAGGCCAAGCTAGAGGTCCTGCGCCTGCTGGAGATCTTCGGTCCCGGGCAGGTTTACCTGGAAATGATCCAAAACTACCTGCCCTTCAGTAAACGCCTCTTGGAGGGGATAGCCAAGCTCCACGGAGATCTGCGGGTGCCGCTTGTGGCCACCAACAATGTCCACTACCTGCGCAAGGAAGATTTCCCCATCCACGATCTGCTGGTCTGCGTGCGCACCCAGACCACCGTGCACCAACTCCACCCCGAGCGCCCCTTCAACGGGGAGAACTACTTGGCCGCACCGGAAGAGATGCAAAGGCGCTTTGCCGCCTTCCCAGAAGCTGTGGAAAACACGCTGGAGATCGCCGAGCGCTGCAGCCCAGCCCTGGATCTGACGGAAAATCTCTTCCCTCGCTATTTCCCGGGGGAAGAGCCGGAAAAGGCCAGCCAGTTTCTGCGGGAACTCACCTGGCAGGGGGCCAGAAGGCGCTACGGTACCATCACCCCTGCCCTCAGGGAGCGCATCGAGCACGAGCTCAACATCATCCAGCAGCTGGATGCCGCCGATTATTTTCTAGCCGTGTGGGATCTGGTACAGTACGCTCAAAAACACGGCATTCGCTATGCGGGGCGGGGCTCCGCCGCGGATTCGGTGGTGGTCTACTGCCTGGGCATCACCAATGTGGACGCCTTTGCCAGGGGGCTGCTCTTCGAACGCTTCTTAAGCCTGGAGCGGGCCCAGAAACCCGATATCGACATCGATTTCGACGCCCGCTACCGGGACCAGGTGGCCGATTATGTGTACCGGCGCTACGGGCCGGAAAAAGTGGCCTCGGTCTGCACCTTCCACACCTATCACGCCCGCTCCGCCCTGCGGGATCTGGGCAAGGCTTTAGGCTGCAGCCAGGCGGAGCTGAAGCGGCTGACCAAAAACATCACCAGCGTCCCCGCGGACGGCATCCGCGCCCTCCTGCACAGGCTGCCTGAATTGAAGCACCATCCCCTGCATGGGGAAAAATACGCCAGGCTTTTAGATTACTGCGCGGCCATCAATGCCTTCCCCCGGCAGATGGGCACCCACCTGGGGGGCTTGGTGGTGAGCGGTGAACCTTTAACCAAGGTCACTCCCCTGCAGCCTTCAGCCAAGGGAGTGCTCATCACCCAGTTTGACAAAAACACCATTGAAGACCTGGGCCTGATCAAAATTGACCTCCTTTCCCTGCGCACCCTCTCCGCGGTTTCCGACACCGTGCAGGAGCTGGGCCCCAGGCTCAACTACAACGAGATCCCCCTTGATGATGGGGCTACCTTCGCCAGGCTGCAGAGGGGCGATACGGTGGGCATCTTCCAGCTGGAAAGCCCGGCCCAAAGGAGCCTGCAGTCCCGTTTGAAAGCAGATCGCTTTGAAGATATTGTGGCCAGCGTGGCCCTAATCCGGCCCGGGCCCATCAAGGGGAACATGGTGGATCCTTTCATCGCCCGCCGTCAAGGCAAAGAGCAGGTGACCTACATCCATCCCCAGCTGGAGAAAATCCTGGCGCCCACCTATGGGGTGGTCCTCTACCAGGAGCAGGTGATTGAAATCGCCACGGAGATCGCCGGTTTTACCCCGGGGGAAGCGGATCGCCTGCGCAAGGCCATGACTAAGTTCCGCTCCCAGGCGGAAATGGAAGCCATCGGCCGGGAGTTCATTCAAAAGGCCCTGGCCCGGGGGGTGGAGCGGCAGACCGCGGAAACCATCTTCTCCTATATTGTGGGCTATGCGGGCTACGGTTTCTGTGAAGCCCATGCCGCGGCCTTCGCGGACACGGCCTACCGCACCGCCTACCTTTTGGAGCACTTCCCTGCCCAGTTCTACGCGGCGCTCCTCAATGCGCAGCCCATGGGCTTTTATCCCCCCAACACCTTGTGCGTGCAGGCCCGCAGCCGGGGGATCACCATCCTGCCCCTGCACATCAACGAAAGCGCTGCCCAGTTCACCGCGGGTGACAACAACATCCGTATCGGCCTGAAGCAGGTGGCGGGCATGGAAGCAGCCTGCCTGGAGTCCATTTTGGAAGAGCGGGAGAAGAGCAAATTCAGCTCCCTGCAGGACTTTGTCTACCGCACCAAGGTGAAAAAGGATGTGGCGGAAAACCTGATCCTGGGGGGAGCCTTTGACTGGTTCTCCCCCAACCGCCGGGCGCTTTTGTGGAAGCTGCCCCACTACTACCAAAGCAAAGGGGGAAGCCTTTTCCTGGAAACTTCCCCTGCCTGCAGCCAGATTCCCGATTTTTCCCCCTTCGAGCGCTGGCTCAAGGAGTATGCAGTCCTTCGCCTCACCGCCCAGGGGCATATCATGGATTTCTTCCGCCCGCAGCTGCCCAAAACGGTGCTCACCAGCAGAGAAGTGGCGGCGCGCCGGGAGGGACCTGCGCAGATGGCGGGCTTGGTGATCCGGCCCCACCGGCCCCCCACCCGCAGCGGCCGGACGGTTGTCTTCCTGACTTTGGAAGACGAGTACGGGCTGGTGGATGTCACCGTCTTTGAAGATGTGTACAGAAAGTACGGTAGGGTTTTGTACAGCGAACCTCTGCTTTTAGTCACAGGTACCATCTCCCGGCGGGATGAAGCGGAGCTGGCCAGCATCATCGCCACCGGCATTACAGCCCTGCGTTAAAAATACTGGGGGGAGCTCACCTGGACGATCTGCTCCTCTTCGCCCGTTGCGGCATTGAGGTAGATCAGGTAGTAGTCGTCTTTGTAGCGCACGCCCAGCCTCCTGGTGAGCACTTCCCCCTCCTCCGCGGTGGGGATCAGCGCAAGTTTTTCCTGGAGCACTTCCAGGCCATCCCTGAGCTTGCCCTCCACCACCTCCCCCCTCTTCAGGGGCTCTTCGCTCCCTTCCCGCCGGCTCTGGGCTGTGTAGAAGGAGGTGCCCCAAAAGCCCAGGATGCTCCCGTCCGCGGCACTGACCTGAACCTTCACCGGCTCGGCATAGCGCAGGATGCCTTCCCGCTCAGGTACAAAGGTCAAAGTGGCCCTGTTCTGCAGCACCTGCACATCGGTGATCTGCAGGGGAGGAAAACCCCGCTCCTCCAGAAATGCCCGGCCCGCTTCCACCATCTCCTGGGTAGAAAGCCGGCGGGAGTCCACCTCCGCCGAGTCCATCATCCAGAGCACCAGGCCGCCCCTTTGGGAAACCTCCACAACAATGCGGCCCCGCTCATCCTTGGCCTCCACCGTGTAGGTGGGGATCTGCCCCTTGGACTCGCCGGTCACCTGAAAGTGGAGCCCATCCCGACGGCAAAAACTTCGCGCGGCCTCCACAGCCTGCTCCGGCTCGATGCTCTCCCCAGTGATTTCCCCCCTTGTGAGGGGTACCCGCTCAGCCCAGGAGGCATCCAGCTCCCCCAGGCCCGCATTGATCGCGGTAAAGGCCTGAAGCAGCTGGGGTACAGTTGCTTTAGCAGCGAAGTACTCCTGCCAAGAAACCCAGGGAAATTCCTGCTGCTTATCCAGGAGCAGGCTGCCCAGTTCCCCGCTGACATACTGTACCTGCCCGTAGAGCTCCTCCAACACCTGGGGATCCGCTTCTTCCTGGACGAAATAATAGGTCTGCTCGTAAACCGCGGCCAACAGCCCGCACAGGCCCTCCAGGTCGATTTCTCCCAGGGGCAGTTCTCCCAGATTGCTCTGGGCGGCGTAGACCAGGCGCCGCAGGTTGGAGCCGATCAGGCCCCGCTGCTTGCTGCTCACCGCCAGGCGGGCCCGCCCCAGTTCCCCGGCGAGCTGCTGGAAGTGGGTGGCCAGCTCGCCTAAAGCCCTGCGGTAAGCGGCTTCCACCTGGGCTTGATAGGTGCGGTTCAGGTAGTACTGCCCCGCGGCAAACCCCACACCCAGAAGGAGCAGGGCGAAGATTATTGCTGTGAGCTTTCTGCGCAGGGTTCCGGCCATGTCACCGCCCCTCAGCTGGCAAAGACGTGTTTGCCGA
Source organism: Firmicutes bacterium UBA3914 (assembly GCA_002391385.1). Lineage (GTDB taxonomy): Bacteria > Bacillota > Limnochordia > Darwinibacteriales > Darwinibacteriaceae > DTU010. The sequence continues at coordinate 25,927 of DGEY01000037.1, forward strand.
TGGTTTTCAGCACAGGGCGCTGGCGGATCCAGGCACTCCGTGTTTTGTTGGGGTTGTAGAAGTAGAGGGCTCCCCCCGTGGGGTCCCAGCCGTTGAGTGCGGCGTGGGCAGCCTGCAGGGCCGAGTCATTGGCAGGTTTGTTGACGGTGCCGTTGGCCACCACTGAAAAGGCCAGAGGTTCGTAGACCACCCCGGGGATGGTGTTGGGAAACTCGGGGTGTTTGACCCTGTTTAGGATCACCGCGGCCACCGCCACCTGGCCGTCGAAGGGCTCCCCTTCCGCTTCTGCCCGCACCACCCGGGCCAGAAGATCCAGGTCGGTTTCGGAAAAGGTCTGCCGCCAGCTTTCCAGCTCAGCTCCCTCTTCCGGGGGAGCTTCCGGCGCAGGCACCTGCCAGCGGCTCCAGATCAGCAGGATAATCAGCAGCAGGGCCGCGGCTAACCCCAGGCTGAGCAGCCGTCTAGCAAGTTTACCCAAGGCAGTTCATCCTTTCTCACAGTAAGAAACGGCAGGATAACCCGGCCTCATCCAGAACTCTTATCTGGATGCACTTCGGTCCCTTAAGGAGGATGTTTTGATGCATTTATCCAGTTTGGCTGTGCGCCGCCCAGTGGCGGTCACTGTTTTTGTTATTATTGCCCTCATCTTCGGAGTTATTTCCCTCCAGAGAATTGGCATCGACCTGCTGCCGGATATGAACTTCCCCTATGCGGTGGTGGTCACCATCTATCCGGGCGGAGCAGCCCAGACCGTGGAGCAGAATATCACCATCCCCTTGGAGGGGGCGCTTTCGGGCATCAACGGCCTCCGGCGCATGGATTCCTACAGCCTGGAGAACGTTTCCGCTGTCCTGCTCCAGTTTGAGTGGGGCACAGACATGCTCACCGCCCTGGATGCGGTGCGCAACAACATGGCCCAGGCAGCCCTAACCCTGCCCGATGGCGCCCAGACCCCCGTGGTGGTGCAGATCAACCCCAACGACTTCCCCTTGATGCTGGTGGGCGTAACCTCCCAGGGCCTTTCCCCTGTTGAGCTGTCGGAAGAGCTGGAAAAGCTCCGGCCGCAGCTGGAGCAGATCTCCGGTGTGGCCCAGGTGAGCCTGCTGGGCACCGCCAGCGAAGAGATCCAGGTGCTCTTTGATCCCGACCACCTCAATGAACTGGGTCTAACCCCGGTGATTCTGCAGCAGCTGATCTCGTACCAGAATATCGTGGTGCCCGGCGGAGCAGTGACCGCGGACGGCGTGCGCTACATCACCCGGGCGGGCAGTATGATCAACAGTATCGAAGAGCTGGAAAACATCATTGTCGGTATGAAGCAGGGCAGCGGCATCCTGGGTCTGGGAGGCTTGGTTCCTTCCTTGATTTACCTGAGCGATGTGGCCGAAGTTTCCACGCGGGTGGCACCCCGGGAAGGCATCACCCGCTACAACGGGCAGGATACCGTGCTCATCCAAGTGATGCGCCAGAGCGGGGCGAACACGGTCCGGGTGGCCGAAAGGGTCAAGGACACCCTCAGGAAGATAGAGGCGGAATACCCGCATCTAGAGTTTACGACCATCACCGATCAATCGCTGTTCATCAGCCAGAGCATCAGCTCCCTGGCTTCCAGCGGCATGATCGGCGCGCTTTTGGCCGTGGCGGTACTCCTCTTCTTCCTGCGGAATATCTCCAGTATTGTCATTATCGCCTTGTCCATTCCCGTCTCCGTCATCGCCAGCTTTGTCCTGATCTACCTCTCCAACCTTTCCCTCAACCTCATGACCCTGGGCGGGCTGGCTCTGGGTGTGGGCATGCTGGTGGACTCATCCATCGTGGTTTTGGAGAACATCTACAGGCACCTCACGGAAGGGCGGGATCGCCTGGCGGCCTCCCGGGACGGCGCGGGTGAACTGGCCAGTGCTCTTTTGGCTTCCACCCTCACCAACGTGGTGGTGTTCCTACCGGTGATTATCCTGGAAAGCCTGGCCGGACAGCTGCTCAGGGAGTTCGGCCTGTCCATCTCCTTTGCCCTCACCGCTTCCTTCTTGGTCGCTTTGACGGTGGTGCCGGCCTTGACATCCAAGCTGCTTAGGGCAGGGCGAGCCATGAAACCCCAGGGCCAGTCCTTCGCGGGCAGGGCCCGGGCCGTCTATGCCCGGCTTTTGGAAAAGGTCCTGGCCCGCAAGGGCTACACATTCGCCCTGGTGATCATCCTCCTGGCGGTGGCCCTGGCGGTCTATCCCCTGCTGAATCAGGAGTTTCTACCCAGTTTTGACGAAGGTTTCTTAGGGGTACAGGCTATGCTCCCGGCTGGTCTGCCCCTGGAGAGGGTGCGGGAGAAGATCATGGCCATCGAAACAGACCTTCTGGCCATTCCTGAGGTGGCGGCTGTGGCCGTGCAGGCGGGCGACCAGGGCGAACTGGATGTGGTCAGCCTGGTCCGGGGAACGGACGCCAGTGCCGCCCAGTTTTTCCTGACCCTCGTCCCCCATGACCAGCGCCAGCGCAAGGCCCGGGAGCTTACAGATGAAATCCAGGAAATCACGGCCAGGCACGGAGTTCTGCGGACCAATATTTCCGACAGTTCGCTGTTCGGCTCCACGGCCAGCACCCTGTTGACGCCCAATCTATCCGTTGAGATCCGCGGCGAGGATTGGGACGTCTTAGTCGAACTGGCCCAGGAACTCAAAGGCAGACTCCAGCAGATCGGCGGTTTCCGGGACGTGCAGGACACCACCTTCCGGCCGGCCCAGGAGCTGTTCCTCAACGTGGACACCTCCCGGAGCATCCTGGGAGGCTTCACCGCCGGACAGGTGGGGCTGGGTATGCGTTATGCCACAGCGGGGCTGGTGGCCACCGATATCCAGATTGGAAAACGGAGCCTGCCGGTTGTGCTCAGACCCAACTCGTCCATTGACTCGGTGGATGACCTGCTCAACACCAAAATCACCTCGCCCGTGACCATCGCCGGCCTGGGTGAAAACCCCATCGTGCTCAAGGAAGTGGTGCAGCCGGAGACGATCACCACCGACGCGGTGGCGCAGCGCACCGACCGCCTGCCGGTGATCTACGTAACCGGCATTTTGGGCGATCTGTCCCTGACCGAAGCTGTGCGCAAGAGCGAAGAGATCATTGCCACCATGAACATTCCTCCTGGATACCACATCAGGGTAGGCGGCCTGCAGGATGTGATATCCGAATCCATAGGCGAACTGACCCTGGCCCTAATTTTAGCTGTGGCCTTGGTTTACCTGGTCATGGCCGCGCAGTTTGAATCGTTCCTCCAGCCCTTCATCATCATGTTCACCATCCCCCTGGCCCTGATCGGTGCCCTGGCCGGCTTGTGGGCAGTGGGCGGCAGCCTGGGCATCATGTCCATCATCGGTATGATTGCCCTGGCGGGGATTGTGGTGAACAACGCCATCGTGCTGGTGGATTACATCAACCTTAGGCGCCGGCAGAACCCCGAGCTTCCCGTGCGGGAGGCCATCCTCGAGGCCTGCCAGGTGCGCCTGCGGCCGATCCTCATGACCGCGATCACCACCATTTTCGGCCTGCTGCCGGTGGCCATCGGTTTTGGTGTGGGTGCAGAATTCCAGAGGCCCCTGGCCGCAACCATCATGGGCGGCATGGTCTCTTCCACCCTCCTGACCTTGTTCGTTATCCCCACCGTCTACGAGTTCTTCGCCAACCTGGAACGCAAGCCCAAAAAGCAGGCACAGCACCAGGCGGTATAAGCTCTATAGGGCGCCCTCGGATCTTCCACCCCTGCATGAACCCTCGACCTAAAGGATGCAACGCACACATTCAAAAGCCCAACGTGTTCCCACGTTGGGCTCAGACTGTCGAAAAA